>CAYRXS010000139.1:0-17202 GCA_964428225.1 uncultured Planctomycetaceae bacterium | reverse complement strand
CGATATTGGAGCACCGGCGTCGGCTTGGTCGCCGCAACGCTGCTCTCGGCCAGCGACGGCATCACGAATGACGAGCTCGGCTTGAAGACGGCGGTGCAACTCGGCAAGCGCGTCGCCGAGGCAGCGTTGAAGCTCGAGCCGAAGCACGTCTGAATCCTCTCGGCCTCCCCTCGTCCGGGACGGGAAGAGGAAGGACGGGACGCGCGCCTATCGACCCGGGCGCCACTCCACGAGGTGGAAGTCGGAGAAGCTGACGAAGCCCCATCGACCGGTGCCGGAATCGATCACGTAGAGCCGTAGCGGCTGCCCCGCGAAGCGGTTCAGATCCCAGCGCACCTCCACGTCCACCGCGTTCGAGTCCGGGCCCCGTATGCACTCGACGACGGGGCCGTAGGCTCCGCGCTTGAGAGCCTTGTGAAAGGCCGAGACCTCGGTGACGGGGATCTCCTCCGGTGGTGCCTGGTTCTCCTGAACGAGCACGATCTCGGCGTGCCCCCCATGCACCGTGAATTCGAGGGCGCCGTCGCGGCTTCCGACGAGCGGCAGGTGGGCGACGCCGCGGTCGGCGTCACCCCACTTGGCGTAGGTGGACCAGTGCGGGCGCTCGTTCCGTTCGAAAGCCCGCAGGAAATCGCCGTGCACGGTCCACTCGTGGCCGACCGGAGCCATCACCGTCGTGACCTCGTGGCGCTCTCCAAGCCGATCGGGATAGCCGAGGTCCGCCCGCATGATCACGACTTGATACGGATTCCAGGTCGACATGGTGAAGAACACGGTGCAGCGATCCTCGTCACCGCGAGTGAAGCGCGGGATCAGGTAGGGGCCGTACTCTCCTCCCCATTTCTTTGGATGCCCGGGATCATGGAAGTTGTCGAGCCGACGCGGATCGTGCGAGGCATGCATGAAATGCCCGTATCCATGGTCGAGAAAGGGGTCGAGCAGAACCTGCGCTTCCGTCCATGGACCCCAGGGTCGCACGGCAGTCCGCATGATGATGCCCCGGGGTTCCCCCGAGTTGTAGAGCATCAGCCAGCGCTTCAGCGGCTCGATCCAGGCGACCGAGAGCTCTCCGACCCGGTCGTGGTCGAAGAGGTTGATCGAATCCTCTTCGTTCGGTGACCAGGAGGGTTCGCCCTTGGCGTCGGTTCCTTTCCAATAGCGAAGCGCGCTCCTCTCCTCCACACGACTCTCCGGGAGGCAGGCGAGGCGAACGCTCGAGCGCCGGTACTTGCCGCTCCCCCAGATCAGGAGACCGTGCGACGCAGGCAATCCGGGAAAGTCGGAGCGCTCCGCGGTCGCCAGCGCAACGTTGATGAAATGAGTAGTCGAGAGATCCCAGAGCGGATGGAAGCGCGCTGGATCGTCGTGGTCCTGCACCGTGAACACCGAGCGCCCCATAACCACCGACCGGCTGTGATCGGTGGTGAAGACCGCGTAGGCCTTACCACGCACCGAGATGCCGTAGGAGGGGATCTCGAAGGCACCTTGACGGATGCCCTTCACCGTCAAGGGGGCCCAGACACCGTCCTCGGCCAAGGGCATCTCGAGTACCAGGTTCTCGGGCGTTTGGGACTCCGTCCAGGCGATCGCATCCCGGGCGTGCGGACGTCCGGCGCTGTCACCGAACAGGAACCAGAGCTTCCCGTCGTGCTCGAAGGAACTGCCGAGATCGGTTGCGCCGAGTCCGAAGCGCTCTCCGGTCCGGCTGCGTGTGGCAATGCCGCGCGGCCGGTCGAGGTCGCCCGTGATCTGCTCGACCTTGACCACCGTGCCCGGAAACGGCACGGGATGCTCCTGGGCAACCAGAGTCGTCCCGGAGAGCAGCCAGAGAAGAACAAGCCGGGAGCCGTGGGCGAGTTTCGGAAGAGCCATTGCCGCTCGACGGTAGGGCAATCTCCTGCCGGGAGCAATGGAACCGATCACCCCCCTATCGGATCCGACTCGCGCCGCCCGGAACGCCCAAGGGCGCGTTACGCCCCGGATACTTCCACGCGGGCGGCCCGCTCGTAGGATTCACGCAAAGGAGACTCCCATGACCAAGCACCGCTGCCTCGGGTTCTCACTCCTCGTCCTCTGCGCCGGGCTCGCCTGGGCGTGTCTGCTCAGAGATCCCGTCGGTGCGCAGGAAGCCGCGGCGAGCATCGCCGAGGAAACACCGCTCGTCGGGATGTGGGGCGCGCAGAGCAGAATCGAGAGCCGTTCCTACCTCAAGATCACGACCCCCGAGGAGATGACGGAGCGTTGGCTCGCGCACCTCGGGGAGGACGAGGAGAAGCACAGCGCTTACTACAACACGGCGGGCGTGCCCGACGTCGACTTCAGTCGCTGCATGGTGATCGCCATCTTCCAGGGGAGGAGCTGGAACAGCGCCGGCGTGCAGGTGCGATCGATCCTCGAGGAGGATGATCGGATCGTCGTGCGCTACGACGACCGCTCGTACCAGACCGCGGGACCGGACGGTGGCGGCGTACGGGTCGCCGCATTCGGCTTCTTCGTGCTGCCGAAGTCGCCGAAGCCGGTCGTGATCGAGGAGAACGTGCAGGGCCTCATCGGCGAACCTCCACTCTGGAAGGAGCGAGTGACCCTCTGAGCCGGGGCGGGATCGATCGCCATCGCCCAGGGGACGCCGATTCCGGTCCTCGCGACGAGGCCAGACCGTCCCCTCGCCTGCCTTTTCCTAACCAAGACCGGCGGCACCAACCTCGGCAACGACAAGACCTACGACCAGATGCTCTTCACGCCGGGTGGCATGAAGAACCGCATCGAGGACAGCGGGGTCTTCGACTTCGACAAGGCGATCTTCAAACCGCTGTGGACGAAGCTGAACCAGAACATGACCAAGGCCAGGGCGCTCTCGAAGTTCAACGCCCATGTGAAGCACCACATCTCGGACCACCGTCCACTGTGGGTGCAGCTCGACATCACGTAAGCGCTCGTAGGATCCGGGAAACGAGTCCGCCAGAGCCGCCGCGCGGGCAAGGCTTTTGGCGCGGCCGACTTCTCGTACCCTATGCGTTGCCGTGCAGCAAGTCGGGGAGGACCTCCACGTCACCGTTCCACGGGTGAATCCCTCCCGTCTGCCCTGCCAGCACGCCTGGGTTTTGAGGGCCAGCAGAGCGCGGGAACCGCAAAGCTGTCGCGCCGCCGCCTTCGCGGGGACACCCGATCGACCGGCGTACCGGGGGCGCGCTTCCCGCGAGACATTGTCGGGGGTTGAAGAGCAACGACCTCCGGGTCACCATGGGCGGCGTGGCCTCGACCGGCCTCACGCGGCCTGCGCACATCGAGCGGCGAAACCAGCATGAGCACGCCGAATCGGCACCGGGACCCTGTCGCCTCCGACGGGGGCCAATCGCGACGCGGACAGCTGAACCTGGCGGTCGTCAAGGAGATCACCGACATCCTCTGTACGCGCCCGGATCCGGAGATGTTCTCGGAGGTGCTGGCGGTTCTGTTGGGCGGCCTCGAGTGCGAGTTCGGGTACTTCGGATACATCGACGAGGCCGGCGACCTGGTCTGTCCGACCATGACGGCGGGCATCTGGCAGCAGTGCGAGATTCCCGGGAAGTCCAGTGTCTTCCCGCGGGAGATCTGGGGTGGCCTGTGGGGCAGGTCTCTGCGCGAGAAGCGCTCCCTTCGTTCCAATGGCATCCTCGATCCGCCTCAGGGCCACGTCCCGCTTCGCAACGCGCTCGTGGTTCCGCTCCTCCATCATGGCGACGTGATCGGGCAAATAGGCTTGGCCAACAAGTCGTCGTCTTTCGAGGATTCGGATCAGGTTTTCCTCGAGGAGGTCGCACGTCTCCTCAGTCCGATCCTTCACGCCCGGATCGAGCGGGACCGGCTGGAAGCCCGGCGCGAGGAGAGCCAACGACGGCTTCGATTGCTGAGCAGGATCACCGAACAGGTGTCGGATGCGGTGCTCGCCACCGACATGAAGTTTCGGATCATCTACGTGAACCGGGCGTTTCAGGAGCTCTACGGGTATCGGGCCGAGGAGATACTCGGAAAGTCCCCGGACCTGTTGAACGCCGAGCCGGAGGCCGCGAGGATCCAGGAGGAGATCGGTCGTAGCGTCGCCGCCGGCGATACGTGGCGCGGCGAGCTGTACAACCGAAAGAGGGGCGGCACCGTCTTTCCCTGCGAGCTGTTGGTCTGGCCCCTGGTGGACGAAGACGGCACGGTCTTCGCCTATGCCGGGCATCAACGGGACGTCACGGAACGCGACCGGGCCGATCGGGAACGCCGCCATCTGGATGCCCAGCTTCAGAAGGCGCAGAAGCTGGAGAGCTTGAGTGTGCTGGCGGGAGGGGTCGCACACGACTTCAAAACCTCCTGATGGCCTTGCTCGGAAACGCGGATCTGGCGTTGCAGGAGGTGCAGCCCGAGGGCTCCGTGTGGCAATGCCTGAAGGAGATCGAGACCGCGGCCACGCGCGGGGCCGATCTGACCCGGCAGCTTCTCGCGTACTCCGGGAAGGGCCGGTTCGTGATCGAGCGCGTGAGCTTGAGCGAGCTGGTGGCCGAGATCGGGAAGCTGCTCGAGGTTTCCATCTCCAAGAAGGCCCGCCTGAAGTTCGCCATCGAGCCGGACCTACCCGCGATCGAAGCGGATGCAACCCAGGTGCGTCAGGTGCTGATGAACCTGATCGTGAATGCCTCGGAGGCGATCGGAAACGAGCGGGGGGTGATCTCGGTCTCGACCGGCGCGCGGGACTGCGATCGCGCCTACCTGAGTGGAGGCCCCGGCGACCTGCACCCCGAGGAGGGCACCTACGCCTGGGTCGAGGTGGCCGACACGGGTTGCGGAATGGAATTGGCCACGCTGCAGATGATCTTCGACCCCTTCTACTCGACCAAGTTCGCAGGCCGCGGCCTGGGGCTGGCCGCGGTTCTGGGCATCATGCGGGGCCATCGCGGCGCGATTCGAGCCAACTCGGAGCCGGGCCGCGGAAGCACCTTCCGGGTCTTGTTCCCGGTCGCGGAGAAGGCGGAGCCGTCCTGGGAGAGGCCGCCCGCGGTGGAGGACCGCTTGCGCGGAGGCGGCACCATCCTCCTGGTCGATGACGAGCCGGCGATCCTGTCGATCGGAAGGCGGCTCCTGGAGTCTGCGGGATTCACGGTACTGACCGCGAAGGACGGGCGGCAAGCCGTCGACTTGTTTCGCATGCATCCCGGGCAGATCGAGTGCGTGATCCTGGACCTGTTGATGCCCAACATGGACGGGGAGGAGGCGCTGCGGGGGATTCGAGAGCTGGACAAGTACTGCAGCGTGCTCATGTCCAGTGGTTTCTGGGAGGAAGGTCTCGCCAGACGGCTGGTCGGTCAAGGAGCGTCGGACTTCATCCAGAAGCCCTACCGCACCACGGACCTGCTCGAAAAGGTGGTCCAGGTGCTGAGCCGATAGGGCCGCGCGGCCTTCTTCCCCACACTCGCTCCAGGCGAATGGGAGCTGCCGACCGTCCCCGCTCTTACAATGCTCGCGTCACGAGGACGCGATGTCGGCCCATCACGAGACACCCGTACCGAGGAAGCTCGCCCGCACGGCCTACACCCTGAAGGAGGGCGAGAAGTTCATCCCCTTCACTTCCGGCCAGACGCTCACCGAGTTCACCTGGAAGGCGGCTCTGACCGGGGTCGTCCTCGGAATCGTCTTCGGGGCCGCCAACACCTACATGGGCCTGATGGCGGGATTGACCATCAGCACCTCGATTCCGGTGGCCGTGCTCACGGTGGTCGTCTTTCGGGCCATGTCGGGAATGGGATTCCGGCACTCCATCCTGGAATCCAACATGTCCCAGACCATCGGGTCGGCCAGCTCCTCGGTGGCCTCGGGAGTGCTCT
This sequence comes from uncultured Planctomycetaceae bacterium, assembly GCA_964428225.1. Classification (GTDB taxonomy): domain Bacteria; phylum Planctomycetota; class UBA1135; order UBA1135; genus JBFMCU01. Next base: position 11,359 of record CAYRXS010000139.1, on the reverse strand, counting down.
TCACCATCCCGGCCCTCTTCATCTGGGGGATGAATCCGGCCTGGGGTCAGATCACCCTCCTCGCGATGTCGGGGGGCCTCATCGGGGTGCTGGCGATGGTGCCCCTGCGCCGGTACCTGATCAAGCGGGAGCACGGGAAGCTCCCCTACCCCGAGGGGATGGCGTGCGCCGAGGTGCTGGTGGCGGCGGAGGGAGGCGGGAAGCAGGCCCACGGGGTCTTCCTGGGCCTGGGGGTCGGGATGGTCTTCCAGCTCGTCACCCAGGGCTTCAAGTTCGTGAAGACCGCCCTCGTGATCCCCCTCCCTTTCAAGGCGGGGCTGGCCGCCAAGGTGAACGCTCCGCTGCTGGGCGTGGGCTACATCCTGGGCATTCGCATCGCCACCGTCATGGTGGCAGGGGGCCTCCTCTCCTCCGTCGTCATCATCCCCGTCATCAACTTCTGGGGTCAGGGGATAGCGGAGCCCGTGTTCCCCGAGACGGAGAAGCTCATTCCGGACATGTCCTCCAGCGAGATCTGGAACCGCTACATCCGCTACATCGGCGCAGGCGCCGTGGCCACCGCAGGCATCATCACCCTCGTCAGATCGATCCCCACCATGATCGAGTCGTTCCGACTGGGGGTGGCGCAGATTGGCCGCAGCGCCGATGCCGCGGGGTCGTCCACCGAGCGGACGGATCGGGATCTCCGCCTGAAGACGGTGTTCGCTTTCGGAGGTGCCATTCTCCTCCTCCTGACCCTGGTGCCGGGAATCCTGGGTTACCTGGACTCGATGTTCATTCGAGCGATCGCCGCCCTCTGCATCGCGGTCTTCGCCTTCTTCTTCGTCACGGTGAGCTCCCGGATCGTGGGCCTGGTGGGCGTGACCTCCAACCCCACGTCGGGCATGACCATCGCGGCGCTCCTGGGCACGAGCTCCGTCTTCTACCTGATGGGTTGGACGGACTCCCTGGGGAAGGCGACGGCCCTCATGGTCGGCACGGTGGTTTGCATCGCCGCTTGCATCGCCGGCGACACCTCCCAGGACCTGAAGACCGGTTTCATCCTCGGTGCCACTCCGCGCCGCCAGCAGATCGGCGAGCTCATCGGCGTCGTCACCTCGGCGGGGTTCGTCTGCCTCGTCGTCATCCTCCTGAACCAGGGAACCCCCGGTGGGCTGGGGGGCGAGGAGCTCCCGGCTCCTCAGGCCGTCCTGATGAAGCTCGTCATCGACGGGGTGCTCGATCAGAGCCTGCCCTGGGGGCTGATCGGGATCGGGGCCGGGATCGCGGCGGTCTCCGCGCTCTTCAAGATCCCCGTCCTCGCCTTCGCGGTGGGTGTGTATCTGCCCCTGTCCACCATGGGAGCGGTCTTCCTGGGCGGGGTGCTCCGCTGGTTCCTGACGCGGACCCCGGATCCCGGTGCAGCCGAGAGCCGTCGGGAGAGGGGGGTGCTCTTCGGCTCGGGTCTGGTGGGGGGCGGCGGCCTCACCGGCGTGGCTCTGGCGTTCTGGGTGGTCTTCATGAAGGGCGGAGAGCCCATCGAGGGTTTCGCACCCGACATCCCGGGCTGGCTCGCCGCGGTGCTGGCCGCCGGCACCATCGGGGCGATCCTCGGGATCATGGCGTGGCACGCTCGTCGCCGAGACCGTCGCCGGTCAGCGTAGCCGATCGCTCCGGATGACGGGCAAGGGGGCGTCCCCTTCGCTCGCGCAAGCTGGCCACCGCCCCGCGCTCACCACTCGGTCGGCCACCACCGCTCGCCCGGGACGAGAAGGGCGGGGAGGGGAGCCTGAGCGTGCCTTGAAGCCTCGGTCCCGCGCCTCGCCGGAGCGTTGCCGGCCTCCAAGCCTGCCAACTCTTGCCAGATGTGCGATGCTCGCGTACCACAGATCCAGGGAAAGAAGAAGATCCACCATGCGCTCACACAAGTTGAGCAGACCTGGGGACGGATTCATGCGCCATCGAATCGTAGCTGCACCTTCCAGGTCCTGGCTGTGGTGGCTACCCACTCTATTCCTGGTCGTGGACAAGTTTGGCGGGACCGGACCATCATCCACGTGCATCGCGCAGGTAGCCTATCTCAAGGCCTCGAACACGGACGCGGATGACCGATTCGGCTACTCCGTGGGGGTGTCGGGCAACACGGTGGTGGTCGGGGCACGCCGGGAGGACAGCAGCGCCACAGGAGTCAACGGCGACCAGAGCGACAACAGCGCCCCTGACGCTGGTGCAGCGTACGTGTTCGTCAGGAACGGTGCAAGCCGGAGCCAACAGGCATACCTCAAGGCATCCAACACGGACGCGGGCGACGAGTTTGGATACAGGGTAGCCATCGCCGACGACACGATAGTCGTTGGAGCGCGCAAGGAACGCAGCATCGCCACTGGGGTGAATGGTGACCAGACGAACAATGGCGCAATCGAGGCGGGGGCGGCGTACGTCTTTGTCAGAAACGGTTCGACGTGGAGCCAGCAAGCATACCTGAAGGCGTCGAACACAGATCCCCGGGACTGGTTTGGCCAAGCGGTCGCCATATCCGGCGACACCTTGGTCATAGGAGCTGAACGGGAGTCGAGCAGTGCCACGGGCGTGGATGGTGATCAGAACAACAACAGCGTGGGCCTGTCAGGAGCTGCGTACGTGTTCGTGAGAACCGGGACAAACTGGAGCCAGCAGGCGTACATCAAGGCCTCGAATACTGGGGAGGAAGATAGGTTCGGCCAGGCCGTCGCGATTTCAGGAGATACCATCGTAGTCGGAGCCCCCTTGGAGAAAAGCGACGCCTGGGACGTGAATGGGGACGAAAGCAATGACAACCTGGTCTATTCTGGTGCGGCTTATGTGTTCGCGCGGAGTGGATCCACTTGGAGTCAACAAGCGTATCTCAAGGGGGCCAACACTGACGAGGTTGACTATTTTGGATGTTCAGTGGCAGTGTCGGGCGACACCGTTGTTGTCGGAGCCGACGGTGAGGACAGCAGCGCGACTGGCGTGGATGGCGACGGTAGTGACAACAGTGCGCCTTTTGCGGGCGCTGCCTACACGTTCTGGCGAAGCGGATCGGGTTGGCACTACGAATCGTACCTGAAGGCGTCTAACACCTGGTACCCGGATAACTTTGGCTGCGCAGTCGTGGCCTCCAGCGACACGGTGGTTGTCGGGGCGAAGTCGGAGGGTGGCGGCTCCACGGGCGTGAATGGTGACCAGTACGACTACAGCGCTGGTGTTTCTGGTGCCGCGTACCTTTTCGTGCGCGACGGTTGGAGCTGGAAGCAAGAAGCCTATCTGAAGGCTTCCAATACTGGTGCGAGGGACAATTTTGGCTATTCCCTGGCAATCTCTGGTTCCTCGCTGGTGATTGGCGCTAGGACGGAGGACAGTGGTGCATCCGGCGTCAATGGCAATCCTCGACATCGAGGTTCTCTGGGAAGGGTACGGTGACGCCTGCGGCCAGACGGAGCTCTACGTCTGGAACGCGGTGAGGATGAACTGGAGCAACGGCGCCGGGGCGCTGGGCGAAAACATGTACGTCGAGAATTTCGCGGGGAACCGTGACGGCGTACTTTCGACTCACATCCGGTCGGAGTTCGCCGACTACATCGAGGCCAACGGGGTGCTCACCTTGCTGGTGTACACGGAGTACTCTCGGAAGAAGGCCTTCCACGACTACGTCTCCGTGACCGTCACTCGGGACGGGCCCTGAGTGCGTTGCGTGGGCCAGGTACTCGGTGAGCTGGTCCGCCGCATCTCGACTGACCTGACGTCCTGAACGGACCGCCTTCGGGGTCGGCAGGGGGGGTGTGTGCCCTGTACCATTGCACACCATGAACGACCGAGTGCAGGCTGTGGCGATCACCGGTGTCTCGTTGCTCCTGCTCGCCGTTGCGGGGTGCGCGACGGGTTCTGACGCAGGTGCGTACGATCGCCTCCTCGACGGCTTCCGGGATCCACCGGCCCCGGCTCGGCCCGACGCCTTCTGGACCTGGTTGAACGGCAACGCCGATCCGGAGCGCATCACCGAGGAGATGGAGGAGCTGCGGGCCGCCGGTTTTTCGCGCTTGCAGGTCTGGGACGTGAAAGCTCACCAGGATCCCGACGGTTTCGTTCCGATCGGGCCGCCCTTCCTCAGCGACGAGTGGCTGGCGAACCTCGCCCACGCGAACCGCGAGGCGAAGCGGCTCGGGCTCGAGCTCGGGATGCTGGCCGCCAGCGGGTGGAACGCGGGCGGCACGTGGGTCGAGCCGGAAGGGGCCGGGCTCGGTCTCTACTCCTCCTTGCAGTCGGCTCGGGGGCCGGGGGCGCTCGAGCTGGAGCTGGCCTTCCCAGAGGTTCCCGAGCACTGTCCGCGCGGCGAGGATGGGCGGCCCGCGTACTGGCGGACCGTCGCCGTCCAGGCCTCGCCTGGGGCAGACGAGGACCGCCTCGTGCCCGAAAGCGTCGTCGATCTGACCGAGAGGATCGACCACGACGGGCGGCTCCGCTGGGACGCGCCCGCGGGGGCCTGGACCATCCGGTGGTTCGTCTTCGCGAACACCGGGCAGCGCCTGATCGTACCCAGTCCGAGCTCGGACGGTCTGCAGATCGACTTCTTCGACGAGGACGACAGCCGCACCTACTTCACCCACGTGCTCGAGCGGCTCGAGTCCGCGCTCGGTCCGCTCGAGGACACGGCGCTCCGATACCTCGAGGTGGACAGCCTCGAGCTCGAGGGGGGTCGCCTCTGCGCCTGGACCGAGGACATCCTGGAGGCCTTCACCGCGCGGTACGGGTACGACGCGAGGCCCTGGCTGTCCCTGCTCACGGATCCAGAGCGGGCCGACGAGCTCGGCGAGCGCTTCCTCCATGACTGGACTCGCCTCGTCAGCGACCTGATGATCGAGAACCACTACCGGCTCGGCGAGGAGCTCCTGCGCGAGCATGGCCTCCTGCTCGCCGCGGAGGCGGGTGGACCCGGGCCGCCGATCTGGAACAGCTGCCCGGTCGATGCGCTGGGCGCGCTCGGGGCGGTGGGGCTCTTGCGCGGCGAGTTCTGGCCGAAGAACCGCAGCATGTACAACGTGAAGGGGATCGCCTGCGCGGCACACACGTACGGCCGGACGATCGTGGACGCCGAGTCCTTCACCTCCTGGCGGCACTGGCGCGATCTGCCGTACTACCTGAAGCTCCTCGCGGACCAGGCCTTCGTCGACGGGCTGAACCACGTCACCTTCCACACGGCGCCCCACGGCGGGGGGGAGCGCGGTCTCCCCGGCTACGCGTACCACGCGGGAACTCACATGGGGCCGAACCTGGTCTGGTGGCCGATGGTCGGGCCGTTCATCGACTATCTCGCGCGATGCTCGTTCCTGCTCCAGGAGGGGCGGCCCGTGGCGGACGTGTGTTTCTACCAGGGCGACGGCGCCCCGGCATTCCATCCGCTCGGCGTGGACTGGGATCCGAAGCTTCGCCCCGCCGGATACGACTACGACGTGGTCGGCGTACGAGTCCTGATCCGCTCGATGAGTGTGCGCGATGGGAGGATCGTTCTCCCGCACGGAGTGTCCTACGCGCTGCTCGTGCTCCCCGACGAGGAGACGATCGATCCGGTGGCGCTGCGCAAGATCCGGGAGCTGGTGCACGACGGGGCGACGGTCCTCGGGCCGCGACCGGTGGGGGCAAACGGTCTCGCGGACTACCCGAAGTGCGACGACGAGGTCCGTGCCATCGCGGATGAGCTCTGGGGCGGTATCGACGGCGTGCGTGCTACGGAGCACCGCCACGGGAAGGGGCGCGTCGTCCAGGGCAGAACCGTGCTCGAGGTGCTCGACGGGCTTCCACCGGACTTCTCCTGGGACGGCGGCGACCCGCGAACCCGCCTGAGTTACGTGCACCGGACCGCGGGCGACGTCGATATCTACTTCGTCGTGAACGACCACGAGCGATGGGAGGAGGTCGAGGCGGTCTTCCGGGTCCGCGGCAAGCGGCCGGAGATCTGGGAACCGTCGAGCGGGAAGACCGTCCGGCCGTGTGCGTTCCGCGAGGAGGGTACGCGAACCCGCGTCCGGCTGCGCCTGCCCCCCGGTGGTTCGACGTTCGTCGTCTTCCGAACCGATCCGGCGGCTCCCGAGCCGATTCCGTACACGGTCGCGACCGTGCCCCGAATCCGATCCACCGCACCGGACGTCGCTCACGGAGACACGCCGAACGGCCCGACATGGATCTCCTCCGGTGAGGGGCCGCCGAACGAGGAATTCATCGTCTACGACCTCGGCTCCCCCGTCGACCTCGACCACGCTCTGCTCTGCAACTTCCAGGATCAGACTCGCGGCCTTCTGAATCGCGGCATCCGGGAGATGGACGTCCACGTATCCTCGAATGGGAGGGTGTTCGAGCCACTCGGCCGAGTAGAGCTCCGCCGCGCTCCCGCGATCGGCGAGCGAGGCTACGAGCAGCGGATCCAGCTTCCGGCTCCCGGGACTCGTTACGTCCGCTTCGACGTCGTCGCGAACCACGGCGACGACTGGTTGGGCAGGACGGACTTCGTCGGGCTGAACCGCGTCGCGTTCTTCGACGTCGACGGGGAAGAGGTCTCGACCGTGCGAGTGAGCGACGTCTCGTCGGGGATCGCGCACGACCCGATGACGGATGGTCTGCGGGCACCGGCGCGACGGGGCTTCGAGCTCCCCGGGCCATGGTGCGTTCGCTTCCAGGCCGGACGCGGCGCACCGGAGGAGGCGCTCTTTCCCGAGCTGGTCTCCTGGACCGATTCCGAGGACGAGGGCATCCGCCACTTCTCCGGCATCGCGCAATACACGGTCCGCTTCACCCCGCCCGCCGGGCTGCTCGGATTCGACTCCGCGGTGGAGCTCGACCTGGGCCGGGTCGTCGGCGTCGCGCGGGTCATCCTGAACGGCGAGGAGCTCGGAATCGTGTGGAAACCGCCCTACGTCGTCGACGTGACGGATCAGCTGCGGTCGGGCGAGAACGAGCTGCGATGCGAGGTGGCGAACACCTGGCACAATCGCCTCGTCGGCGACTCCGCCCTGCCGCCGGAGAGGCGGATCACGCGAACGAACATCGGTAGACCCTTCAGCCCGGATACGCCGCTCCTCGAGTCGGGACTCCTCGGCCCCGTCCGGTTCGTACCGATCGAGACGGCCCTTTCCGGTAGACTCGCTCCTCCCGAGAGGAGAGAGGTCGTGGACCAGCACGGAAGTGACGAGACGTCGAACATCGAGTAGCAGAAGGAACCGGGAAGCCGCCATGACCGCAAGAGAGCTCCTCGTCGCATCCGTCGCCGCCGTGGCGCTTCTTGCTCTTCTCGCCGCACCATCGACGGCAGCCGGGGCACCACCACAGATGGACAACCCGGACTTCACCCGGGGCGACGAGATTCCGGAGGGCGCGGATCACGACTGGACGCTCGGGGCCACGGGAGCCCGCGGGTGGATGTTCAGTGACAAGCTCGTCACCACGGAAGCGCGCCAGATCGCGATCAACGAGGTGGCCAAGGGCTCCCCGGCCGACGGGATTCTCGAGGTCGGCGACGTGGTCCTCGGCGTCGGCGGCAAGCCGTTCTCCTACGATCCGCGCACCGAGCTGGGCAAGGCGCTCACCACGGCCGAATCGGAGACCGGAGGCGGAGAGCTGCCCCTGATCCGCTGGCGGGCCGGCGAGACCGAAACCGTCGTCCTGAAGCTGCCCGTCCTCGGCACTTACAGCGCGACCGCGCCCTATGACTGTCCGAAGTCACGACGCATTCTCGAGCGGGGGTGCAGGGTGCTTGCGAAGCGGCTCGCGGATCCCTCCTACGATGAGAACCCGATCACGCGTTCCCTGAATGCCCTTGCCCTGCTGGCAAGCGGCGATCGCGAATACATCGGGCTGGTCTGCAAGGAGGCCCATTGGGCAGCGGACTATTCGGCCGAGAGCTTCCAGACCTGGTACTACGGCTACGTCATCATGTTGCTTGCGGAGTACGTGATGGCGACCGACGACGACTCGGTCATGCCGGGCCTGCGGCGTCTGGCGATGGAAGCGGCCGAAGGACAGAGCATCGTCGGTTCGTGGGGCCACCGTTTCGCAGGGCCGGACGGACGACTCGTGGGCTACGGAATGATGAACTCCCCGGGGCTGCCGCTGACCACGTCGCTCGTGCTCGCCCGCGCCGCGGGGGTGGATGATCCGGCGGTGGACCGCGCCATCGAACGCAGCGCCCGGCTCCTGCGCTTCTATGCCGGCAAGGGAGCGGTCCCGTACGGCGACCACCACCCCTGGATCGAGACCCACGAGGACAACGGCAAGTGCGGAATGGCCGCCGTCCTGTTCAACCTGCTCGGCGAGCGCGAGCAAGCGGAGTTCTTCTCTCGGATGAGCGTCGCCTCCCATGGAGCCGAGCGTGACACCGGTCACACCGGGAACTTCTTCAACATCCTGTGGTCGTTGCCGGGCGTCGCTCAGTCCGGCCCCGAGGCCACCGGGATCTGGATGGGGGAGTTCGGCGCCTGGTACTTCGATCTGGCCCGGCGCTGGGATGGGAGCTTCCTCCACCAGGGACCTCCCCAGATGAGAAAGGACAGCTACGGGGGCTGGAACTGTAGCGGCGCTTGTCTCCTGGCCTACGCGATGCCGCTGCGGAAGATCCACCTGACCGGCAAGCGACCGGGCGTCACCCCGCCGCTCGATGCCGCCGCCGCCCGATCCTTGATCCTCGACGGCCGCGGTTGGAACAACAAGGACCGCAATCGCTACTACGACGGGCTGAGCGAGGAGGAGCTCGTCAGCCGGCTCAGCAGCTGGTCGCCGGTCGTCAGGGAGCGGGCGGCAATGGCGCTGGGGCGGCGGGAGGACGACGTCACGGCCCGGTTGATCCGTCTGCTCGACGCGACGGACCTCCATACGCGGTACGGAGCGTGCCAGGCTCTCGAGATGCAGCGCCAACGCGGCGCGGCGGCGGTACCGTCGCTACTCGATGCCTTCCGTGCTGACGACCTCTGGCTCCGAATCCTGGCCGCCGACGCCCTGGCCGGGATCGGGGAGCCGGCCAAGGCGGCCGTCCCCGCGATGCTCGAACGACTCACCGAGAGTGATCCCGTCAACGATCCGCGAAACATGGAGCAACGCTACCTGTCCTTCGCCCTGTTCAACCGGCGAGGGGGCCTGATCGGCCGGTCGCTCGAGGGCGTCGACCGCGAGCTCCTCCTGGAGGCCGTACGAGCCGGTCTCCGGAACGAGGATGGCCGCGCCCGGGGCAGCTTCGGCAGCGTGTACGAGAACCTCACCTTCGACGAGCTCCAGCCGTTGCTGCCCGCCATCCACCGGGCGATCGTCGAGCCCGCTCCGAGCGGGATCATGTTCGCCGACGGGATTCGCATGAGCGGCCTGCAGCTCCTTGCCAAGCACCGGGTCAGCGAGGGGATCGAGCTGCTCGTCGACTACTCGCGCAATCAGAAGCAACACGCCAGCGAGAAGCGCATCGTGAAGATCATGGCGATGCTCGAGACCTACGGAGCCCATGCGAAGCGCGCCATTCCCCAGCTGGAGGCCGTTGCGTCGTACTTCGAGAACGAGGAAGAGGACTTCCCGCGCCGTCTGAGCGTGGGGAAGGCGGAGTGTGTCCGGGAGACCATCGCGGCGATCGAGGCCTCCACCGCGAGGCCGAGGTTGATCCACCTGGGCCGCTGAAGCTAGTCTGGCTGGACGTCGAGCCACTCGTGCAAGGCGTTCCGTACCCGTTCCTGATCCACCTCCTCGAAGTCACGGATGCGGGTGGTGTGATCGCCGCCTTGCCTCACCATCATGAGAGCGTTGGTCTGGCCGGTCAGCTGCACCGCGCTCGCGCTCCACGGATCCAGCTCGCCGTAGACGAAGATCATGTTGTCGCCCTCGGTGGTGATCCACTGATGAATGTCCTGCATCGCGTGCGGGTCGAAGACCGGGTCGGTGCCTTCGGGGGCGCAGAATCCGTAGGTCGGCTCGGCAACGGCGGTGATCAGCCCCTCGAAGGGGGAGGTGTCGTAGGCGTAGTAACCGATCTGAGTCAGAGCCTGGTGAAAGAACGGGGTCAGATCTGACACCCCGGAATCGGCGAAGTAGTACGGAGTCACGGCATCGACGAAGTGAGCGAAGATTTCCTCGTTGCTCGCGGTGTCGTCCGGAATCTCGGTGGTGACTCCCGTGTTCCACTGCCAATAGGAGAAGGAGTATTCCAGCGCGCAGTACTCGAAGGCGGCCTCGGCACCGATCTCGTAGGTGAAGCCCCTTGCTTTCGAGTGCTCGTTGAACATGGGGAGGAGCTCCTCCTTCTTCTCGAGAACGAGCCTCTGGAAGCGCAGGATCTCGTCGCGGCGTGCTTCGTCGCCCACCTGTTCGAAGAAGGGACCGAAACGCGGGTCCTCGTCCGAGAAGTTGAGCGGGGCCACATAGCAGACCGAGGCGTCCACGTCCTCCGGGTAGAAGCGGCGGTGGTACATGGTGGTCTGACCGCCCTTGCTGATTCCCGAGCTGACCCACTTGCCGGGGTAGACCGGCTTGAAAGCCTGGGCGATTCGATGATGATCGGCAGCCGCCTGCTCGATGGTCAGATGCTCCCACTCGAGGGGATCGGGCGTGGATTCACCGAAATAGCGATGCTCGATCGAGAGCTGATTCGCATCGAGCATTCTCGTGAGCTCCTGCTCTCGCCGGTCCCCTCCGGCATAGCCTTCGATCCAGAGGACGAGCGGCTTGTCGAAACCCTTGTGGATCAGGATGATCCTCTGGTCGAAGGTCCCCGCTCCGGGATCGTCGTGATCGACGGGCTGCGTGAAGGTCATCTCGATGACGGCCTCGCCGACCGAGACGTCCTGAATCGAGTCGATCCGGGAGAGGAGGTCGTGCGATACGCCATCGAGTGACGGTGTTTCCGGATCGCGCGAGCTCTCGACCAGGCCGTGGCAGGCAACCACCACCACCGACAGGACCAGGCCCAGCAGCAATCGAAGTCTCGCTCTTTTCATTGTTCCCATCTCGGTTCGACTCAGCGCGTCTCGTTCCAATCCTCTCACCTGATCTGCTGGAGCGTCACTGGGCCCAGCAAGCCGGAGGGAACGAGCGGGCTGTCCTCATCGTGTCGCCCTTGCAGGTTGGTACGGGTGACGCGCTCCTCCTCGCCAAGGAACTGGTCGCCCACGATCCGGTTGTTCCAGACGTTCGTGACCCCGACCTCGAGCTCGTGGGGGCCCTTGCTCAGGAGGTCGGCGGGAACCCTCATCCGGAAGGGATACGTCCAGGCGGTTCCGAGACGCCGGCCGTCGATGCGGACCTCGGCGACCTCGCATGCCGTGCCGAGGTCCAGCCAGAAGTCCCCCGTCGCGGCCTCGGGCCAGTCGAAGGGAATCGAGTAGGTGGCTGTGCCCGAGAA
>CAYRXS010000138.1:0-17534 GCA_964428225.1 uncultured Planctomycetaceae bacterium | reverse complement strand
TGAGGAGGGACGACGTCAGGAGCAGGAGGACGGGGGTGGTGATTCGCATCGATTCTCTCCCGTGGAAGGTCGGAGGGGCCGAGCAAGGACCGGTCCGATGAGACCGCACGAGGCATTCTAGCCCGTCGGCGCGATCCCGGGAGGAAGCGGCGAACCGCGATCCGCTACCCGACCTTTTCCGCGTTCTTCCGACTCGTCCGGGGAGTTCGAGCAGAACTAGGGAGAAGCCCGGAAGAGAGGGTGCACCCCACCGCGAACGGGGTACCCCCCGCCCGGAATCCGCCGTCGTCTCCACCTCGCCCGTTCCCCCCATGCCTGCTCCCTCCGATCCCCTCGTCGCCCTCCTCGATTCCATCCTCGGCACCCGTCGGCGCGAGAAGCTCCTCGCGGTCGTGGAGGCTCCCGAGCTCCCGCCCTCTCCCCCCGGCCGCGTCTCGCGCGCCTCGCTGGCCACGGCCCTCGCGCTCCTGCTCTTCGAGGACGTCTGCCGCCGTGTCACCATGGCCCGGGCCTACGTCGCCGACCTGCGGCGCGCGGGCGAGCGGCTCGTTTTCGACCACGGCGCCCTGCGCACCGTCGCCGCGCCCTGCGGGGAGCTGCCCGCGGGCCGCGCCGCCTTCGCCCGGATCCTGGAGCCCCTGGGGTACCGCATCGGCGGCACCTACCCGCTCGACCGGCTCGGCATGACCGGCCACGCCTACGTGCACGAGGATCGGCCGATCGAGATCCCCCAGTACTTCGTGTCCGAGCTCCATCCCGAGCGTTTCTCGCCCGGCTTCCAGGCCGCCGTCGCCCGGGTGGTGGGCACGAGCCGGGATCCGCTCTCTGCCTCCGCCCTCGCCGCGCTCGACGAGCTTGCCGCCGAGCACTCGCTCGCCGTCTCCGCGGCCGACCGCCTGCTGCCGGACCTCGCCGCGTGCTTCGATCGCCAGCACGACGACCCGCGCCTCGCCGACTACGAGCGCATCGCGGCGGAGAGCGAGGAGATGGCCTGGATCGCGACCGAAGGCCAGCTCTTCAACCACGCCACGGACCGCGTCCCGGACGTAGGGGCCGTCGCGGACCGGCAGCGGGAGCTTGGACGTCCGATCAAGGATGCGCTCGAGGTCTCGGCCTCCGGCAGCGTGATCCAGACCGCGTTCCGCGCGCAGGAGGTCGAGCGGCTGTTCGTCGACGACGAGGGGCGGCTCGTGGTGCGCAACGTTCCGGGGTCCTTTCACGAGTTCATCACCCGCGAGCCCGACGAGAGCGGCGAGCTCGACCTCCGCTTCGACTCCTCGAACGCGCAGGGCATCTTCGTCATGACCCGACGGGAGGGCGCGTGATGGCCGGCACCACGGGGGCGGCATCCGCGCTCGTCGCGGAGCTGCGGGACCTGCTCGGCGAGGACGCGGTCCTGACCGAGGCGGCGGATCGCGAGCCTTACGAGAAGGGCTGGCGCTACGGACGCGGTCGGGCGCGCGCCGTCGTGCGACCGCGCACCCCCGACGAGGTCGCCCGGACGCTGGAGATCGCCGCCGCGCGCGGGGTGCGCGTCCACCCGATCGGGGCCAACACCGGCCTCGTCGGGGCCTCGAATCCCGACGCCAGCGGCGAGCAGCTCGTCGTGTCCTTCGAGCGGCTCGCCCGCACGATTGAAGTCGATCCGATCGACCGGACGGTGCTCGTCGACGCGGGGGTCACCCTGAGCCGGCTGAACGAGGCCCTCGCGGAGCACGGCCTCCTCTTTCCCATCGACCTCGGCGCGGATCCCCAGGTCGGAGGTCTGATCGCGACCAACGCGGGCGGCGCGCGCCTCGTCAAGTACGGCGACGTGCGCGCGAACCTGCTGGGAATCGAGGTCGCCCTGCCCGACGGCACGCTCGTCACGCGCCTGCGCCGGCTGCGCAAGGACAACACCGGCCTGGACCTCAAGCAGCTCTTCGTGGGCACCAGCGGAGCCTACGGGCTCATCACCCGGGCGGTGCTGCGCGTCTCCCGCCTGCCGGGCCAATGCGCGGCCGCCCTGGTCGCCGTGGAGTCGGGCGAGACCGCGCTCGCCCTGCTCGCGCACCTCGAGGCCACCGCGGGCGACTCCCTGACCGCCTTCGAGGCGATCTCCGGCTCCGCCCTCGCCGCCACCCTGCGGCACGGCGTCGACCTGCGCGATCCGTTCCCGTCCGGGACTCCGGCCTACGCGCTCCTCGTGGAGCTCACCTCGACCATGACGCGCGAGCAGCTCGATCTCGAGGCGCTGCTCCAGGAGACGTTGAGCGACTTCCTGGAGAGCGAGGCGGGCGGCGGTGTGCTCGACGCGGTCTTCGGCAAGAGCGAGGACCTCTGGGGCATCCGCCACCAGATCTCCGAGAGCCTGCGGCACGAGGGGCACGTCCTGGCCCTCGACCTGTCGGTGCCGCGCTCCCGCCTGGCCGAGCTCACCCGCGCCGCGACCGCGCTCCTCGCCGAGACGCATCCCTTCGTCTCGGTGTGCGACTTCGGCCACTGGGGCGACGGCGGCACGCACTTCAACCTCGTGTGGGATCCGGACTCCGCGACGGAGGACGTCGAGACGGTGACGCGCGCCCTGCAGGATCGGCTGTACGACCTGTGCGTGAACGAGCTCGACGGCAGCTTCAGCGCCGAGCACGGCGTGGGCCCGCACAACCGCGAGTACCACGACCGCTACGTCCACCCGGTGGTCGAACTCGTGCACCGCGCTCTGCGCCGCGAGCTCGATCCCGAGGCGCGGCTCGGTCACCGTCCGGAGTAGCGGGAGCGGCGTCAGCCCAGGACGTCGAGCGGCTCGTACCGCCCGCCGAGGGTCGGTTCGGCGTCGAGGCCGAGCCAGCTCTCGAGCGCGGTGGCGTACACCCGGCGGAAGTCGGTGTGGTAGCGCGGGGCTCCCTCGTCCAGGTCCGTGAGGCTCGGGTGCTCGCCCGCGAGCCCGCCCTTCAGCCCGCCGCCCGCGAGGAAGACCGGGGCGGCCGCGCCGTGCCCGGTGCCGCGGCGGCCGTTCTCGGCGAGGGTGCGGCCGAACTCGGAGAAGGTCATCAGGAGCACGCGCTTCAGCGTGCCGTCCCGGCTCAGGTCGTCGACGAAGGCGCCCACCGACTCGGAGAGCTGCTCCAGCATCGCGCAGTGGTTGCCGAGCTGGTTCGCGTGGTTGTCGAAGCCGCCGAACCCGTCGCCGCCGAGCACGGTGAAGAAGAGGCGCACGCCGACGTCGGCGCGGATGACCTGCGCCACCGTCCGGAGGTTCCCGGCGAGGCCGAAGTCGGGGTAATCTCCGAAGCTCGCCGACTCCTTCGCCACCTCCCGGATCCGGGGGAGATCGGCGCAGACGCCACGCGCGCTGCGCTGCAGGAAGTCGAGGAGGGGATTGTCCGTGCTCGCGCGCGTGATCGCGGAGGTCTCCCGCCACCGCGAGCCGGCGAGCTCTCCGCGGACGTCGAGCTCCTCGAACGAGCGGAGGGACGGGACGATCGTTCGCTCCGCGCTCAAACCGAGCGGCCGCGCGGTCGATCCCACGGACATCGCGAGCACGTCCCCCTCGTCCGGATCCGCGACGCGGTCGACGACCCGACCGAGCCAGCCCGTGCGACGCTCGGGGTGCTCGGGATCCGCGGTGTGCCACGCGCGCATCGCGGGTTCGTGATTGCGGCTCGAGCTCGCGTGGCCGACGCCCTGCACGATAGCGAGATGCCCGTCTCCGTACAGCCGCTCGAAGGCGCCCATCCGGGGGTGGAAGCCCAGGTACGAGTCGATTTTGTGCACCTCGCGCCGGGCGAACGCCAGGGTGGATCGAGCCGCTCCGTACGCGTCGTCGGCGTAGGGGACGAGCGTGTTCAGCCCGTCGTTCCCGCCGGAGAGCTGCACCACGACCAGGGCCGTGTCCCCGCGCGGGCCGGAGGATGCGGCGGCCGCCGAGCGGGCCAGCCACGACGGCAGCGCGGGGGCGAGCGATACGCACGCGGAGGCGCGCAACGTGGCTCTCAGGAAATCGCGTCGGGTGTGGGACATGGCATCTTCCCTCGGGGTCAGGCCAGTTGGAACTCGGGTTGCACGACCACGTCGTGGGCGAATCGGCGGAGCTCGGCGGCGGTCGTCGCCGTTCCCAGGGCGTCGGCGACCGCGGGCTCGAGGTCGCCCTGCAGGAAGAGCTCGAGGAGGAAGGCGGTCGAGGAGTCCGCGCCCGAGCGTCCGTGCTTCGCGGCGACGCGCCCCGGATCGAGCCGGTCGCCGTAGGGCTCTCCGCCCCGGAGCAGGCTCCGGGCGAGGTCGTGGCGTCGCACCAGCGTGACGCGGTTGATCCAGGCTCGTCCTCCGGCCCAGCCCTTCGACGTCGGCGGGCGCAGCAGGCCCTGCCCCAGGCGCTCCAGGTCGCCCGCGAGCCTCGTCGTGGAGACCGTCCCCTCGAGCGCGCGGACGACGCCCAGCGCGTACTCCACCGGCGACTTGATCTTCCGGCGGTAGGCCGTGGGGGAGAAGAACAGGTTCGAGCGGAGCATCGTCTCCACGAGCTTCGCCACGTCGTAGTCCTCGGCGACCGACCGCGCGAGGGGCTCGATCAGGGAGGCGGCCGGCTCGTCGGTCTCCGAGATCAGGGCGCGGTACAGCGCGCGCACCAGGTTCCGGGGCGTGGCCGGGTGCTCGAGCGCGAGCCGCACCACGTCGTCCGCGTCGAAGGCGCCCGTCCGACCGAGGATGCGCTTCTCCCCCTCGTCGTGCTCGCGGGCGACGAAGCGGTACCGGCCGCTGCGCACGAAGGCGCCGGTGAACGCCCGCGCCGCCTCGTGGACGTCGCTCTCCCCGTACTGGTCGGGGCCCACCGTGTACTCCTCGAACAACGCGCGCGCCAGCCCGTCGCGGGGCTGGGCCTTGCGGTTCTCCTCGGCGCCGAGCCAGAGCAGAGTGGCCGGATCGCGCACGACGTCCTCCAGGCTCGCCCGAAAGCTACCGAGCGCGTGGCGCCGACAGAGCCGGAGGTGCTCGCGACTCGTGCGTCCGCTCTGCTGGCCCGTCGTGCCGATCGCGAAGTGGTCGTGCCAGAAGAGCGTCATCCGCTCCCGCAGGGGGTGCGGCGTCTCGATCATCCGCCGCAGCCACCACGCGCGCAGGGCTTCCGCGGAGTCGGCCGACGCGTCGTAGCCGTCGAATTCCCGGTCCGAGGCCTCCACGTCCCCCGGCGGGCGCAGGAGCTCGTCGACGGCGCGCTCGGGACCGACCGAGAGCGCGCGCTGGAGCTGCTCCCACCCCGCGCCGAAGGCGGCACGACGGAGCAGGTGCCCGGCGAGGGCGAGGGTCCAGGGTCGCTCCGCGTCCGGCAGGAACGGAGCCCAGGCCCGGGCGGGATCGACCGGGCCGGGGCGGGCATCGGAGCGCGGGGGACGGTTCGTTCGGACGGTCATGGCGTTCGTACCTCCCGGATGGGATCCCTAGCGGTCCGTTTCCTTGCCCGCGGTCCCCGTCCAGCTCGGGCGGATCGCCAGGCGGACCTGCAGCAGGCCCTCGTGCGAGCCCACCTCGATCGCGAGGGACTCCACGAGCCGCGCCACGGTGGCGAGCAGGTCGATGGCGGCCTCGGCCTCCTCCCGCGTGTGGCCCTCCTCGAGCATGTTGTTGCGGACCATCGCCTCGTAGTTGGCGTCCACGATCGAGGCGAGGGGCGCGCCGTCGAGCTCTAGCAACGTGTCCGCGTCGAGGGGCGAGACCTCCGAAGCGGACTCCGCGTCCAGGGCGTCGATCAGGTCGCGCGCGAGCTCCTCGGTCGAGCTCAGGATCAGCCAGTCGCCGGGCATCGCGACCGAGGGACGGATGTTGAACCGCTGGGGCAGGTGCGCGCGATCCTCCACGTCGGGAGCCGAGGTCGAGAAGTACGCGACGGTGAACTCCGTGTCGCCCTGGACGCCGCGGTCGATGATCAGCCCCGGCAGCGCCTCCTGGCCGCGGGTGAAGTTGATCAGACCGAGCGCCTTCTGCCACCCCTCCTCGACGACCTCGCCGAACGCGTCCGGATCGCGCAGCCCGAGGACCGCGGCGAACGCGGGGAACTGGACGTCCGGGGTGCCGATCGCCGGATCGTAGGTCTGCTCGGCCACCACGAGGCGGATCTCGGGGCGCGTCTCGGCGAGGACCTCGTCGGTCAGGTCGCGCCCGCTGAAGAAGATGCCCATCATGTTCTCGAAGAAGATCAGCCCGGACGAGCGGTCGGGGAAGAGCTCGTCCTTCGCGGCGTAGAAGCGGTGCAGGTCGCGCCAGGCGGTGAGGGCGGCGATGCGGTTCGGCACCTCGAGGTTCGGCCGGGGGCCCTCGCCGGAGCCGGTGGGGAGGGCGAAGGCCGCGGGGCTCGCGGGATCGGCGACGGCCCCGTCCGCGAGCGCGCGCAGGACGAGCTCGTCGCGCTCGACGTGCAGCGCCGAGGCCAGCCAGGTGGACTCGCGCAGGGAGTCGACCGCCCCCGCGAACAGGAGCGCGATCATCGGGTTCTGGCGGCCCTGCTCGAGCGCACGGGCGATGTCGGGCGCCTGCTTCAGGGCCTCCAGGTCCACGTAGGCCCGCACGGCCGCCTCGGGGCCGGCGGCCTTCGTGGCGGCCTGGTAGGTCGCCTTCGCGGCCAGGCTCTCCGTCCGGAGACCGTCGCGGAGCTCCAGCACGGCCCGCAGGCCCTCGCGGCGGTTGGAGAGGACGAACCGCTTCCCGAGGATCGCGTGGGCCTCCTCGCCGTTGAAGCTCCACACGTCGACGTCCCCATGCTCCTCGTGCTCCACCCGGTCCGGCTCCCCGGCCTTCGTGGCCTCGGAGCGCGCGATCTCGAGGAAGAAGTCGTGGAGCTTGGTGACGATGTGCTCGTCGGCGGCCTCGACCACCAGGACGACGGTTCCCCCCGGCCCCACGGCGAAGGTGATCCCCCCGCCGGTGAGCCGCGCGAGGATGTCCCGCCAGTCCGTGCCCACGGAGAACTCCAGGTAGTTGACGAGGTTCTCGAGCTCCATGAGCTTCCCGCTCGCCTCGAAGTCCTGCCAGACCGGCAGGCCGGTGACGAAGGCGGCGACCTCCTCGTCGAGGACCAGGTCGAGCACGGCCTCCGGCCGGGTGAGCTCCAGGGAGAGGACCGCCTCTCCGGGCACCCATTGCGTGGCCGGGGGCGGGTCCTGGGCCGCCACCTCCCTCGGCCAGAGCAGCCCCAGGGCGGCCAGAGCGACGACGGGGGTGAGAAGGCGAAGCATGGGTTCCCTCCGACTAGGGGGTGGAATCGGCGATCGGTTGCATTCGTTTCGGAGCGGGACGCATTCCGGGGGCGTCCGTGAAAGGAAAACCGGCGTACGATGCCGGGGGGAGCCTACCGCGCTCGGCGCGGGGCTCCCCCCGGATTCGATGCCCCCGATGAGTCGTCGAGCGTCGTGAGCTCCTAGTTCTCGACGGTTCCGTGAGCCTTCGGGAAGTACACGAGGGAGAGGGTCCGCTCGTCGACACGGACCTGGCCGTCGCTCTCCTGGCCGAGCAGGTAGAAGGTGTAATCGTCCGCCGTCGTCACCGGGAAAATCTTCTGCACCGAGATGCAGCCCTGCTCGTACGTCTGTCCCTCCACGTGGACCGCCCAGAACCTCTCGGTGTCGCTGAAGTGGCCGGTCGAGTTGGACACGCCGAACTTCGCCGTGTTGTACCCGACGTCGTCGTTCCCGAGCACCGTGCACGAGCCGATGACCAGAACGTAGCCGGCGCCCGGGCAGGTGATGGTCTGCTGCTCGAGGTTCGATATGCCGCTTCCGAGGTGCGTAGAACCGCTGTAGTACTCGGCCTGGGCCACACCCGGACCATCGTCGGTCTGCGTGAAGTCCGACGAGTCGATGCCGTCCAGCTCGTCCACGTTGAGGTTGGTCACCTTCGTGTCGGAGGAGACGATCAACGGGGCGGTCCCCGACGAGGTCGTGGAGATGAGCTGCCCGCTCGTGCGGATGTCGCCCCCCTGCACGTCGAGGAGCTCTCCGGGTTCGATCGTGCCGATGCCGAGCCGGCTGGTCGAGCCGTCGTAGAAGACCTTGCCCCAATCCAGGAAGAGGTCATTGTCCGGGCTGAGGTAGATATCGTCCTCCGCCTCGATGTAGAGCCGGTTGCCGGTCTCCATGATCCGCGTGTCCATGTCGTCGAATTCGATGGAGCCCACGGCGTCCAGGCGGATGTTCCCCGCGACGTGCAGCGCCTCGTCCGGGCTGGTCGTTCCGATGCCCACCTCGCCTCGGAAGTACATCTCGGGAGGGCTCCCCTGCGACGGGGCGTTGCGAACCCGGAAGTCGATGTTGCCGTTCTCGTCCTCGCAGACCAGCGGATACACGGTGGTGCCGTCGTTGTCGTAGTTCGTGATGAGCAGCTTCGTTCCCCCGTTGTTCGCGCCCTCGTTGGCCTCGCCTCCGAGGTAGAGCTGCGTACCGCCGTCCGAGCCGGCGTAGCCCTCGTCGGGTCCGCCGAGGGAGACCATGCCTGCCGGATTGTCCGTCCCGATGCCCACGTGTCCGATGGAGTTGATGTTGAACTCCGGGCCCAGGGGATAGAGCGCTCCGATGGTCGGAATGCTGGTGGCGGGGATGCAAAGTCCCGTCGCCATGTCCTCGATCAGGGAGAAGCACGTCGGGGACAACGGAGGTCCGAGGGTCCCCGTGGTCCTGATCGAGCCGAGGGGGGGGCTCGGCGCGCTCGATCTCGAGCCGCCCGGGGCCGCCGGCGTGCGCGTACCCACGGGGGAGGGGAGCGAGTGCGTCGCCCCGGCGTCCGGGACGTCGGATCTCGGGACATCCGCCGGAGGAGGCGTGGCCGGCTCGACGGCAGTCTCGATCGGCGACGGCGGGAGAGCAGGCATCGGCAGGTCGAGCTCCACCTTCTCGAATCCCTCCTGGGCGAGGTTGTGGAGGAAGAAGGGGCCCTGCGCGGTCGAGAGGTGCAGGTCCATCCAGCCATCGCGGTCGTAGTCGAGCCACCTCGCCGCGCTCGCGCCGTGGACGTCTCCCACGCCCATCTCCTGGCTCGCGTCCGTGAACCTCATCTCGCCGGTGCCGCGGTAGATGCGCACGTCGCCCGTCTGGACGATCAGCAGGAGATCCAGGTGTCTGTCGCCGTCGAAGTCCTGCCACATGGCCACGCGGGATCCCACGTTCCCCGCGAGCTCGGCGCCGGCCGTCGCGTCCTCGAATTGCCCGTTGCCCAGGTTCCGGAAGAGGCGGTCCTCCGCCCCGGGGGTGAGGGCATACAGGTCCTGTAAACCGTCCCCGTCGGCGTCTCCCCAGATCACCGAGGGCCCCGCCGTCGGTTCCGCGATCGTGGTGTCGGTCGCCACCGTGGTCCGCGAGCCGTCCTGCGCTCCGGCCCACGCCGAGCCCGCCAGGATCGCTCCGGCGAGGAGCAAGCCGGGGGGGGTGTGTTTCTTGTGGTTCATGTCGAGCTCTCCTTCTCCCCTGAGGGATTGGTTTCGAATCGGGGCCTCGCCCGCGATGTCGAGCGGAGGCGCATCGAGCGCATCCCCTCGGAATCGGGGAGCGATCCGCTTGTCCAGGGAAGGCGCGAGAGCTCCGTCCCGACCCTCATGGATCCCGGAGAGATCCTCGTTTGTTTCCCTCGCGCGCCGGCGTCCGGCCGAGCTCTGGCGACAGAGCCGCCTCTCCGGTCGTCCCGCGCGTGCCCTCGGGTGAACTGCCCGCGCCGAATCGACGGAATCGCCCTTCCCCCCAAACCCCTCCCCGAGCCACCCCATGCCCCGCCTCGTTCTCCTCTCCGTGCTCCTCCTGGTCGCGAGCTGCGCCGCGGCCCCGCTTTCCGGTCCCGGCGAGACGACGTCGTTCGACGGCCTCTCCCTCGCCTACGAGGCGCGGGGGGAGGGTGAGCCCGCCCTCGTCTTCGTGCACGGCTGGTGCTGCGACTCGAGCTTCTGGCGCGATCAGGTGCCGGCGTTCGCCGCCGACCACCGGGTCGTGACGCTGGACCTGGGGGGGCACGGCCGCTCCGGGCGGGAGCGAGAGCGGTGGGAGCTCGAGGGGCTCGCCCGCGACGTGGCGGCGGTGGTCGAGGAGCTCGATCTCGAGCGCGTGATCCTCGTCGGTCACTCGATGGGGGGGCCGGTCTGCGTGCTCGCCGCGCCGCTCCTCCCGGACCAGGTCCTGGGCGTCGTGGGAGTCGACGCCCTGCACGACGTCACGCTCGAGTGGGACGAGTCGATCCTCGAGAGCTGGGTGGCGACCATGGAGGCGGACTTCCCCGGCTACATGCGCGGCTTCCTGGATGGGATGTTCCCCGAGGGATCGGATCCCGAGCTGCGCGAGAGGGTGATGGCGATCATGGGCGCCGCGGATCCCGAGCGGGCGCGGGACCTGATGAAAGCGATGTTCATGCTCGACCACGAGGCGGCGCTCGCCGCGTGTCCGGTGCCCGTGCGTTGCATCAACGCCGCCGACGGCTTCCCCACGAACGTGGAGGCGAACCGGCGCGTCGCTCCGACCTTCGAGGTGATCGGGATGCACGGAGTGGGCCACTTCCTGATGATGGAGCGGCCCGAGGAGTTCAACGCGCACCTGCGCGCCACGATCCGCGGGATCCTCGAGTCGGGGTCGTGACGCGGCGCGGCCGACGCGCGCGCCGGTAGGCGGATTCCCTATCTTCCGGGGATCCGAGCGCGCGCCCAGACGTGGCTCGGATCGAGGGCGAGGACCTCCCGGAAGGACGCTTCGGCCTCCTCCGTCCGGCCCATGCCGAGCTGGCCCAGCCCGAGGAGGTAGAGGGCGTCGGCGCGCGCCTCGGCGGGCGAGCGTCGCGTGCCGAACTTGGCGAAGAACTCGGGGGACGATCCGCTCTCGAGCGAGCGCAGGCTCGTCCGGCCGGATTCGATCAGCGTGGCGAACCGCGCCTCGGCCTCCTCCGTCCGGCCGAGCTTCCGCAACGCCAGTCCCTGCCAATAGGCGAGGACGCCCCCCCCCTCACCGTGGGCGGTGGCGGCGCGGAGGTAGAGCCCCCGCGCTCCCTCGGCGTCGCCGCGGGCCTCGCGGATCGTGCCGAGCAGGTAGTCGATCCGGATCGCCCTCCGGTCCCGACTCGGTCTCGCCGCCTCGAGGTTCGCGGGGTAGGTGAGGGACGCCTCGTAGTCCGCGATCGCCGCCTCGTACCGCCCCGCCCGCTGGTGCTCTTCGCCCCGCAACACGTGCGCGGTCACCCAGACGGAGTGGATGTTGCCGAGCCCCTCCCACTTGCGGAAGTGGTTCGTCCGCAGGTGCGCGATCGCCTCGTCGTACCTCCCCACGCACGTCAGCAACTCCACCTCCCGCGCGAAGGCGTCGTTGTGGGTCACGACGACGTCTTGGGCCTCCTCCAGACGCGCGAGTCTCTCCTCGGGTGAGAGACCTCCCGCCTGGTAGACGAGGTCCCGCTCGTAGAGGAGCCGCGGGTCGTCGCGGTCGCGGGCGACGGCATACTCCATCCAGGCCATGGCCTGCAGGACGTTCTCGCCGATCCGGATCGCGGCCTGGGCGAGGTTGCGGTACAGGGTGGCCGGCGCGTCGCCCGAGCTCGCGACCCGCGCCCACTGTTCGAATGCGGCCTCGGGTTGGCGATCGTAGAGCAGGTTGCCGAGGTAGAGGGAAGGGAGAGCATCGAAGGGATTCCTGCGCCTGGCGTCGTGCAGGACCGCGATCGACTCCAGCCGGCTCGGAAAGCAGAAGGCCGGAGGCATCGTGGCGGCGAGGCGGTAGAGGTCCAGGGTCTCCTTCTCGTGTCCCCGCTGTGCGGAGGCGTAGGCGCGCCAGTAGTGGAGCATGGGGTAGCGGTTGGGCTCGGTCCCGTCGGGCGGATCGACGAGCAGGTCGAGCGCGCTCTCCACCTCGTCCCACAGCCCGGCCCGACCGTACTCGACGGCCAGGTCGAGGAAGGGCTGGGCCTCGAGCCACGGGCGGGCGTCGTCCCACGGCTCGCCGTCTCCCCACAGCCTCGACCATTCCTTGCGCATCCCCAGGAGCGCGCTACGGGCGCGGGTCACCTCGTCGCGAGAGCCGATCGCGGTGGCGACCAGGGCGAGCTCGTGTCGCGCCCACGCGTCGAGTGGATCCTCGGCCAGGACCGCGAGCGCCTGCGCCCTCGCCTCCTCCGGCCTCCCCAGCTTCCGCAGGACCGCCGCCCGCAGGTCGAGGGAGTTCGCGTTGCCCGCGTTCGTGGTGAGCGAGCGATCCAGGTGTTCCAGGGCGACGTCGAATTCGCCGCGCGCGCAGGCGATCCGTGCGAGCTCGAGGTAGGCGGCGGCGTGGAAGGCCTGGCTCCAGGTGGCGCGGTGGAGGAAGTCGTACGCGGCGTCGTCGTCGCCGCGGTAGCGCAGGGCGAGGCCGAGGTAGTAGAGGGCCTCGCCGTCCCGCGGGCTCGTGTAGTGCCTCGTCAGGCGCGCCACCGCCTGGCGCAGCCGCGCCTCGGCCTCCTCGAAGTCGCCATTCCGGAGCGCGCGGATCCCCAGCGCGAGATGGACGCGCGTGTGACCCGGATCACGGCGCAGGGCTTCCTCGTAGTAGGGGAGCGGGTCGTGTGAGGGGTGGTGGAACTGCTCGAGCCGTTGCGCGGTGAGGTAGAGCTCCTCGACCGTTCCCACGTCCCCGGGAGGTGGCGGCGGTTCGACGACCTCGGGCATCGGTCCGCGCTCCTTGTCCTCGGGCCGGTACGCAACGAGCCGCTCGCCGGTGGGGGAGAGGAGCGTGGCGCGCAGCTCGGACTCGCGGAACTTCGCGGGCAGCGGCACGTTCGCGCGGTACGGGTGGCCCGGGTCGATGTCGATCCGCTCCTCGTGGAGCACCGCCTTCCCCAGCTCGAGGATCGCCGTCGCCCCGCGGTGCTTCGCGGTCGCGTGGAAGCCGATGGTGGCCACGCCGTCCGCGACCTCCAGCTCGACCGCGGCGTCGAGGGTGGCGTTCTTGACCCCGCCGAGCTCGCGGATGGGGTACCAGAACTGCTCGACCCGCTTGGCCTCGTAGGGCTGGATCCAGCTGTAGTCCGGCTGGTTGTCGGACCAGGCTCCGGCCATCAGCTCGAGGTACGGCCCGTCCTCGTCGGAGAGGACCGTGTCCCACCTCCGGCCCTCCGATCCGTGACCCCACACCCAGAACTTCTTCCCCGGCGCGACGTGGTGGTCGGCCACGTAGGCGGTGCCCGCCTCGCGTCCGTGGTCGTAGCCGACCAGGAAGTCGTCCTCGTGGTTCCAGGCGAAGAACGAGACCGGCAGGTCGTGGTTGTCCCACCGCCCGAGGTCCACTCCGACGTACGGGCGTCCGACGTAGTCCACCTCGGAGATCGGCCACTGGGCGAAGGCGTTCTTGCCGTGGTACGTCGCGTACTCCGTGCCGGGGGGAAAGATCACCTCGTAGTCCGGCGAGGCGTGGACCGCGACGTTGGCCCAGTACAGGAACGAGTTGGCGAAGGCGGTGCGGTTGTACGGCTTCACCGTGACCTGGAAGTAGGACCTGCCCGGATGCAGCGTGATGCCGATGGTGAACCGCATCCCGTGGCGGAGATCCGTCTCGCTCAGCCACACCGTCTTGCTCCCGTCGGGATTCTCCACGAGCGCGTGGTCCATCGGCATGAGCACGCGCGAGCGGTGGTGGTGCGGGAAGTTCCACTCGATGCCCCCGGAGATCCACGCGCCGAGCATCCCGATCAGGGCGGGCTTGATGACGTGCTGGCGGTAGAGGAAGTCGTAGCCGTTCGTCTTGTCCACGGCCTCGAACAGCCGCCCCCCGAGCTCGGGCAGCACGCAGAGCCGCACGTACTCGTTCTCCAGCCACACCGCGCGGTACGCCTTGTCGATCCGCTCGTCGGTCAGCCGGTCGAGCATGGGGTAGGGATAGACGCGCCCCTGCGCCCCCTGGTACGTCCGCCCGTGGTAGAAGCGCGGATTCGGATCCGCCGGCCCCACCTCGTAGGTGGGCAGGACGAGCTCCTCCTCGAAGATGCGAACGGACGAGTCGTCGATGACCGACGGGGTCGCGCAACCCAAGACGAGAACGAGGACCGACGCGAGGGGACAGAGGCGAGGCTCCACCCTACTGCACCCACTCGCAGATCCAGAGCTGGCGAATCTCCCCGGTCTGGTCGTTCCAGCCGGAGCCCGTGCCGTGCATGCAGTGCTCCCACCCGCGGAGGTTGCAGGGCTCGCCCTCGAGCCAGCCCGACCGCACTTCCCTTCCGTCGAGCCAGCGCCAGTCTCCCTCCTGCTCGAGATCGGTGGCTCCCAGCCAGCACGCGTGCCTCCCGGCGAGCTCCTGCGCGATGCTCCGGCCCTCGACGTCCCAGGCCACCGCGAGCCTTCCCCCCATCCTCGCGCAGCGGTCGCGGGCCTCGTGCCAGGGAAGGGGATCGCGGAAGAGCTTGAAGTGTCTTCCCGCCTCGACGCTCGTCGCGTCCGGAGGCGGAACGCCGGAGCTCAACCAGGGAAGGACCGGCGCGTAGTCGCCGCGCTCCACGGCCTCCTTCGCGACGCGGATGGTCAGGGCCACGTCGGTCCGCTTCTCTCGCACCTCCGCCTTCATCGCCTCCTCCAGGTCCCGGGCCAGCGCCTTCTCGGCTTTGACCAGCCGCTTCGAGCAGGCGGCCCCAGGCCGTTCGAGCCGGTCCTCGAGCTTTCCTCGCGCGATGTCCCGCTCCTCACGCGCGGCGAGCACGGCCTCGTCGTAGCCCTCCTTGGCCCGACGCGCGGTGCGCGACTCGAACGTCCAGGGAGGGATCGGCGCGGCTCCCCACTCGCAGAGGAAGGCCGAGCGCGTGCCTGCGTGGCGGTCGTGGAGCTCGCCGCCGTTCCCCAGGGCGGCCGCGTGCTCCAGGCGGTCCCAGTTGTCCGGCTGCTTCGGCGGCCAGATCTCTCCCACCTCCGCGCCCGAGAGCCACGTCCACTTGCCCTCCTGCGCGGCGTCGGTGGCGCCCACCCAGCACCACGGCCCGTCCGCCACGAGCTCCCGGAGGATATCGAGCTCCTCCGGAGTCTCGGCGCAGGCGAGCTGCCCTCCGAGCTCCGCGCACCGGGCCCGCGCCACGTGCCAGGACACCCGCTCCTCGACGAGCAGGTAGTGATGACCTCCGCGCTTCACGCTTCCGCGGGCCGGTCGCTCCTTCGGACGGGGGAGAGAGATGGCCTCTCCGGAATCCACGATCCGGCGTGCGCTTTCGATGAGGAGACTATCGTCGACGTCTCCCCGCCGAGCCACCCCCGCGAGAGCCTCCGCCAATCCCTCGGCGAGCTCGGCCCGCGCCGATTCCCCCACGGCCTCGAGCCTCTCGTCGAGCCGTCGCCATTCCGCCTGCGCCGGATCGAACACGGAACGAAGCTCCGCCACCGTCTCCGTGACCTCGTCCTCGAACGCCTTCGTCGCGAGACGCACGGGGTTCGAGTCGATGTCCGTGAGGAGAACCTCGTCGGCGGGACGGCACCCGGCGAGGAACAAGAAGGCAAGGAACCAGCTCATGGGGCCTACTCCGGTGGCAGCTCGGCGGTGTGGCCACGATACCACCCATCCCAGCCGCTACGCGAACGTAGTCTCGCCCTGCAGTGTGCGGCTGGAGCCCGATCACGAGATCCTGGGCCTTCGAGAGCGCAAAGGGCCGCACGCTGCCGACGTACAGGGCCTGGGAGGCGACGGGGGCTCCGAAGAGGGCCAGGTCGGTCGGGATCGGGAGATCGAAGGTCGCGAGGGGACCGGGCGAGGAGGCTTGGCCGATCAGCTCGCCGTCGGGATCGGCCGCGTTCACGAGCAGGGTCTGACCGACGCCGTCCGGTCCTCGGTGTCGGGCACCGGGCGGCCCGCGTCGGAGGTCAGCCAGCGGTAGGTCTTCTCGATGCGGTCCCAGTTGTGCTCGCGGTCGAGGGACCAGAAGCGGCCGATCACGCTGGTCAGCCTGCCGAGGCCGAGCTTCTTCGCCTCCGCCTCGACGTCGCCGATGTAGATCGAGCCGCTCTCGGGGCGCTCGCCACGGCGGCCGAGCATGGAGTGGACGTAGACCTCGGGCACGCCCTCCTTCTTCGCGAGACGCATCAGGGCCTTCAGGTGGTCCACCGAGCCGTGCGAGCTGTAGAAGGACACGATGCCGAGCAGGTGAAGGCGGGTGCCGTCGCGCTTCGCCCCGCGAATCATCTCGAGCCAGGCGGGATTCTCGTCGTAGGACCCGTCGTCGATCGAGTTGTTGATCCGCACGCGGTCGGCGGGGACGAGACGGCCCGCGCCGATATGGCCGTGGCCCGTCTCGCTGTTGCCGACCGAGCCGGCGGGCATGCCCACCGCCTCGCCCGCGGCGAGGACATCCGTCATCGGCCACTCGGCCATGATCGCGTCCATGCTCGGGGTCGTCGCCTCGTGGATCAGGTTGCCCTCGGGATCCGGATTCCAGCCCCAGCCGTCCGCGATCAGGAGGAGGACCTTCGGATCGTCGCTCGTCGCCGGCTCGCCGACGATCAGGCTCTCGCCGGTCATGGCGTCCGGCTTGGGCATGCCGAAGAGATGGAGCAGGGTGGGGGCGACGTCGACGAGCGAACCGCCGTCGCGCATCGAGAAGCCCTTGCCCGCGCCGATCACGATCACCGGCACCGGGTTGTCGGTGTGACCGGTGTCGATCTCGCCGTCGTCGTAGTACCACCGCTCGGCCGAGCCGTGGTCCGCGGTGATGAGGACGGTGTAGCCGTTCTCCTGCGCGACCTTCACCACGCGGCCGACCTGCTCGTCCACGCACTCGACGGCGCGGATGACGGCCTCGCGGCTCTCGACGTGACCGATGACGTCGGTGTTCGCGAAGTTCAGGGCGATGAACTGGTGCTCGCCCTTCGTGAGCTTGTCGACGGTGAGGTCACCCACCTCCTTGCAGGCGAGCTCCGGCACCGTGGAGTAGTCCTTGACCGTCGGGGACTCCGCGATGAAGCGCTCCTCGCCGGGGAAGGCCTCCTGGCGCTTGCCGTTCAGGAAGAAGGACATGTGGATCGCCTTCTCCGACTCGCAGACCTTGGCCACCCGCTTGCCCGCCTTGGTGAGCACCTCGATCAGCCCGTCCTTCGTCGCGCCGAGGGGCGGGAAGGCGACCTCGACGGGGAGCGTCGGGTCGTACTCGATCATCGTGGCCATCTTCAGCCCGACGGGCGGGCGCTCGAAGTGGGGGAAGTCCTTCTCCACGAGCGCCTGGCTGAGCTGGACCTCCCGCTCGCCGCGGATGTTGTAGAAGATCACGTAATCCCCGTCCTGGAACCGCCCGATCGGCTCCCCGGCCTCGTCGACCAGGGTCAGGGGTTCCATCTGCTCGTCGTCCTCGCCCGCGCGGTACGCGGCGAAGACGGCCTTGGACATGGGGCTGTCGAAAGGGGCTTCGGACATGTTTCGAGTGGAGTTCGGAGAGAGGTGGCCCGACTACCATACGGTCGCGGGAATCGCTCCCCAAGTGTCGTCGCACCTCCGCCTCGGGCTTTAGCGGCCCGGGGCGGCGAACGGCCTCTTCGGGGCGTCCCCGGAATACGGGAGGGGCTGTGGGCCGTGACGGGAGGGTGCGGGATCCCTCAGCGACCGCGGCGGAGG
>CAYRXS010000137.1:0-17567 GCA_964428225.1 uncultured Planctomycetaceae bacterium | reverse complement strand
GGCCGTCGAGCATGCAGGTGACGATATCAGCAGGCCCTCATGAATATGGCGGGTTCATGTGCGCCTGGGCCATGCCGAGCAGGCGGACGACTCCCTTCAGTCCGGGGTCGTCCCCCATCCGCCCCGCGGCGAGCAGGGCCTGGCGCAGGACGTCCGTCTTGCCCCCCTCGCGCAGGATGGCTTCGATGTGCGGCCAGAGGGCCACGCGCATCTCCTGGCGCGCCCTCTCGCGCGACGCGGACCCGGAGACGGTGCCGAGCGCGTCGAGGCGGTGGCGCAGGTCGAGATAGGGGTCGTGGTTGAAGCTCCACCACAGCTGCCACCGCGACGGATCGGGGATCGCGTCCGGCGCTCCGGTGGTCGGCTCGGGGGGACCCAGGGGACCCCACGGCGGGCCGCCCGGGCTCATGGGGCCGCCCGGCAGGCGTCTCCCCGGTCCTCCCGTGCCCGGGCCGGGATTCCTCGGACCGGCGCCGGGGCCTCCGCCGGTGCGCGGCCGACCCGCCTTGTCCCCGGGGCCGCGCCACCCGGGCTTGGTACCCGGGGGAGGCGGCATGGGCGGGGGCGGGTTGTAGTCGGTTCCGTGGGGCGGGGCGGGCTCGGCCCCCCCGGGCAGGAACAGGAAGGCGAGAGCGAGCAGGGCAAAGATCGAGTTCCTCACGGGATCCTCCTTTGGTTGATCCGCCCCGTCGGAGCCGCGTAGGCGCTGCTGGGGGCCCCGAGTCCTCGAGGCGGATTGGCACGTTGACAAAGGAGCCGCGGCCTTTGGGTCGGGGCGGGATCCTCCGGCGGACCGGAGGAGGCCTACCTCCATGGTAGCGCCACGCGGGGGTCTGGTAACCTCGAACCGGTTCTGCTGTATCCTCCTTGTCGAGCGTGCCCCGCTCCCGCGCCCGACCCGCGGGGGATAGACCCCGAGAACACGCTGGAATCGCCCATGAAGACCATGCCGACGATCGCCGCGCTCCTGGCCCTGATGTTCCCGATTCCCGCCCTCGCCCAGGACGAGGAGCCCGAGGTGATCCCCTGCAAGGAGTGCGACGACGTCGGGCTCCTCCCCTGCCGCGAGCACCCGGGCAAGGGGAAGCGGGCCGAGCTCGAGCGCCACGTCCTGTACTGCAGCGTCGTCGACGGATGCGCGGACTGTCGCGGTGTGGGGTGGACCGATTGCGAGGCCTGCGCGAACCCGACGGCCGAGGAGTGGTGCGCGACGCGGCTCGCGGAAGTGCCGGAGCGTCGCAAGAAGCACTCCCGCTATTCGAAGATCGCGGAGCGCACGCTGCGGGTCGCCGAGAGCGAACACTTCGTCCTCGTGTGCGAGCTGAAGCCCATGAAGGTCGGCCGCTCCAAGGCCGACGAGCACCAGCTGCTGCACATCTACCTCGATCGCCTCGAGGCCCTGTTCGACGACTACTGCACGATCTTCGGCATCAAGAAGACCGACTTCGAGGCCAAGTCCGAGATCCTCCTGTGGTCGGACTACGAGGAGCACAAGAAGGTGTCCACCGAGCTCTGCAGCTACTTCTGGGAGGACATCGCGGTGTATCAGAGAGGGGCGAAGGGCATCTGCTCCATCCACGCCCCGAACAAGTTCCTGAAGGACGACGCCACCATCTACCGCTACCTCCTCCACCACGTGGTCCACGGCCTCATGAACCTGCAGCGGCCCTCCGCGTGGCTCGGCGACATGCCCGGCGGCTGGGCGGACTCGGGGCTGGCTCACTGGTTCGAGGAAAAGTACTTCGGAATCGTCGACGGCTACTGCTTCCCCGAGGCGACCCCTCCGTCCGGGATCAAGTCGAAGAAGTGGCGGGCGGGTGTGCGCAAGCTCGTCGCGTCCGAAGGCGTGCCGGACCTCACCGTGCTCTCGTTCGTCCGCAACCGGGCCATGACCGGGGAGCAGCACGCCTACGGCTTCAGCCTGATCGACTACCTCATGGATCGCGATCGGAAGAAGCTCAACCTCCTCCTGAAGCGCCTCCGGGGCACGACGCCGCTCCGCGACGCGGTGAAGGAGGTCTACGGCCTGAAGCTCCCGGAGCTGCAGGACGCCTGGAAGGAGTGGGTCCTGGAGACCTACCCGCGGCGCTGACCGCGCGCGCTCACTTCAGCGTCACCCTCACCGACTGGGAGGGTCCGGCCCCGATCCGGATCGTCTGCGAGTGCCGGCCGGCCTTCCCGTGCTCGGCCACGAGCCGCCAGGCGTAGCGCGGAACGAACTGGTGGCGGTAGCGCCCCCGGCCCGCGTCCTCGAGGTCGATGCGCCATCCCTCCTCGGCCATCCCACCCTCGGCGACGGGCAGGGGAATCAGGCGAACGCGAGCCTTCTCCACCGCCTTGCCCCGGCGGTCCTGCACCCGCACCGTCAGGCGGGTGGCGGGGAGCAGGTCCACGGCGCCGACGTTCACGGTGTCCCCCGGCACCGGCTCGATCGGCCCCACCGTCCGCGGCACGTGACCGTCCGCGTAGATCCGCAGCCGGTGGCGGGTCGGGGTGAGCCCCGAGGCGAGGAAGCGACCGCCGTCCACCTCGAGCACGCCGCCGTGCAGCCCGGTGATCCGCACCCCCGTCGGAACGCCCCCGTCCACGAGGGTCACGCGGCCCGCGATGGCGAACCGCTCCATGCGCTCGCGCGGAGCGAAGGTGACCGTGGTGAACGATTCCCGCGAAGGGACGAGGACCGCGGGATCCGCCCCGGTCATCTCCCACTCGTAGGAGCCGCCCCGAACGATCCACGGCGCGTCGAACAGGCCATCGATCTCGAAGCGGCCGTAGGAATCCGTGGCGGTGTTGCGATCCAGGCGCCGCCGGCCCTGCTCCTTGGAAGGTGCGTAGTAGTCCTTGTCCAGCCGAACGCCGATCGGGATGTTGGGGACGCCGTAGCCGTGCTCGTCGAGGGCCACGCCCGAGATCGAGAAGCAGGGCTCGAGCGCGAACTCGATCCGCGTGGTCTCCTCGGCCCCGAGCTTCACCGGGATTCCCTGCGAGAGGTAGTCCTCCCGGTAGGCCCGGATCACCACCTCGCCCCGACGGAGCGGGCCGAGCACGAACTCCCCCGCCTCGTCCGAGTACGTCCGCACCGCGCGCACCGATCCTCGGCGAGAGGGGTACTCCGCCTGCACGAGCGCGGACTCGAGCGGCGAGCCGTCGGCCGCGAGCACCCGTCCCTCGACCCCGAACCGCGGCGGGAGCTCGACCACGACGTCCGTCCGCGTGTCTCCCGCCTCGACGGGACGCACCGTCGCGTAGCCGGGCAGCCCCCGCGGGCGCTCCTCGCTCTCCATCCCCGGGGGCGCCGTCCCCGGAGGGAAGGCCACCACGAGGATCGTCTCGCCGGCGGGCAGGTCCTCCAGCACGAAGAAGCCCCCGGAGCCGGACGAGCCGACCGAGGCGTTCTCCTGCAGCTCGCGCTCGAGCGTGGACAGGATCCGCCGTCGGTCGAAGCTGGACACGCCGAGGACGAGCGAGCCCCGGACCCCCTTGCCGTCGGCGTCGAGCACGTAGCCCGAGACCGTCACGGGGCCCTCGAAGCTCAGGTCGAGCTCGACCCGGCTCCCGCTCTCGGGGATGTGCACCTCCTCCCGGCGCTCGGCGCCCCAGGGCGTCGTCACCTCGAGCCGGTGGATGCCGGGGGCGAGGCCGGCCAGCTCGTAGGAGCCGTCCGCCCAGCTCGTCGTCTGCGCCGATCGCGCGGTGCGGATCGTCCACGGCAGCCCGTCCGTCCGCGGCTCGATCCCGACCTCGGCGGCTCCGATGCCCCCGTGCGTGTCCCTCCGCGTGAGCCGTCCGAAGACGACCGACCCCGACGCGGCCACGAGCTGCACCTCCGCGATCTCGCCGCTCTCCACGTGGATCCCCATCTCGAGCCCGACGAACATGCCCGGGACCACGGCGGTCACCGCGTAGTCCCCCTCGGTGAGATCGGTGAGCGTGAAGGTGCCGTCGTCGCGCACCTCGGCCTCGAGCGATTCCCAGTACCGGCGACTGCTCGCCGTCTCGCGCCAGGCGTGCACGCGGGCCTCCTCGAAGGACACGATGGGACGGATGCGTCCCTCGATGCGTGCAGACCGACGTAGGAGAAACTCGCCCGGCTCCTCGAGGGAGACCTGCGGGGCGAACAGGTCCACGTAGGAGTCGTGGGTGAGGGCGAGGCTCGCGGCGAGCGCCTGGCTCCACGGCACGGTGAACTCCCCGGCCTCGTCGGTCTCCGCTCGCCCCACGTAGGCGCCTCCTCGGAGCACGACCTCCACTCCCCCGATCGGCTCCTGCGATTCCCGATCGAGCACGCGCCCCGCCCACTCGATCCGGTCGAGGAAGCGAGCCTCGGCGGCGTCGAGCGTGTCGCCGGAAGTCACGAGCGCGCGGTACTCGTCCGCCCCGGCGGCGATTCCCTCCGGAAGCGGGGGGAGCTCCTCGCCCTGGAACGGATCGTCCACGCCGGGCAGGGCCTCGCTCCCCGGCGTCGCCGCGAAGTGCTCCGCGCCCCCTCCCGCGACCGTCGTCCCCTCCGGGCCGCCGCGCACCGCATGGACCACGAGGGCCAGGCCGACCGCGAGCAGCAGCGCGAAGGCGATGAGGGGGCGGTGGGTACGCTTCATGACGGCTCTGCGCCTCGGCCCGATTCTGGTCTGCTGCCGCGATCCACGGAAGGAGATCGGCGGCGCTTTTCCCGCGGAGAGCCGGTCGGTGGCCGGTTGTTGCAGCGCCCTTACGTGAGCCGGCCCGAGGCCCGCGTCCCCCGCGCGACGAGGCCCGGCTCAGAAGTGACGCAGGCCGTACCAGGCGAGCCCGATCCACTCGTGCAGGGCGAGCGCGCTCTCGCGCAGCGCCCGGGACGAGGGGAGGATCTCGCCGAGATCGACGCGCGGTCCGGCTCGAAAGCCGGTGGGCGCGGGCACGACCTCCAAGCCGAACTCTTCGAAGCACCGCCTCGCCCGCGGCATGTGCCAGGCGTGGGTGACCAGCCGCACGCGCGTGATCCCGTCGGCGGCGAGCATCGCCGCGGAGCGCTCCGCGTTCTCCCAGGTGTTTCGCGCCGACGCCTCGACCCAGCGCACCGACGCCCCCATCTCCTCGCGCAGCACGTCGGCCATGAGCGCGGCGAGCGCGGGCGTTCCCTCGCGCAACGAGCCCCCCGTGGTCAGCAACGGCTCGCCGGTCCGGCGATGCAGCCACGCGGCGTAGCGCACGCGCTCCAGGGTCAGAGCTCCGACCGTGACTCCGCCGTACTCCGGCGCGCGCGTCTCCAGGTCGCCGCCGAGCACGACGATGGCCTGGGCCGGTCGCGCGAGGTCCGCGGCGCCCAGGGGCGCGGCGTCCTCGAGGGAGCGGCGGAGGATGCCGGAGACCAGCGGCGTGCTGAGGAGAACGAGCAGTGCCGCGGAGATCACCGTCACCGCGATCCCGGTGCGCCGCCGCCAGCGGGCGAGGAGCAGCCCGACGGCCGCCAGCACGAAGAGGCTCAGCGGCGGTACGACCAGTGTATTCATGCGCTCGCCCCCTCCGCTCGCCGGCGACACGAGCGGGACGTGGGCGTAGGATGCGGCCCCGGAGGGCGGGAAATCCGTCGGCGATCGCGAACGACGACCGCCGGCGACCTTCGACTGTAGCCGCCGCCGCGTCCGCCGACCAGCGCCGGCCCCGCCGGAGACCGAACCGTGAATCCCCCCGCCTCCTCCCCGTCCTCGCTCACCACCCGGCGTGTCCTGCGCCTGTGGTGGCCGCTGGCCGCGAGCTGGCTGCTCATGGGGGGAGAGCTGCCGCTGTTCGCCGTCTTCGTGGCGCGCATGGCCGAGGAGAAGATCCACCTCGCCGCCTACAGCTCGGTCGTGTTCCCGGTCTCGCTCGTGATCGAGGCGCCGATCATCATGCTGCTCGCGGCGTCCACCGCCCTGTCCTCGAACTGGTCGAACTACAAAAAGCTGCTGCGCTTCACGCACGTGACGAGCGCGGTCCTGACCGCGCTGCACGTGGCGGTGGCCTTCACTCCGTTGTTCGACGTCGTGGCGCGTACGCTCCTCGGTGCTCCGGACGAGGTCGTCGAGCCCGCGCGCATCGGCCTGCGGATCATGACGCCGTGGACGTGGGCGATCGCCTATCGCCGCTTCCAGCAGGGAGTGCTGATCCGCTTCGAACAGACGCGCGCCGTGGTCTTCGGAACGATCGTCCGGCTGACGACCCTGGTGGCGGTATTGAGCACCGGCTACCTCGTCGGCACGCTGCCCGGGATCGTCGTGGGCACGTGCGCGGTGGCGAGCGCCGTCGTCGCCGAGGCCGTGTTCGCGGGCTGGTGCGTGCGGCCCGTCCTGCGCCACGACATGAAGCCCGCTCCTCCCGACGCGGCTCCTCTGACGCGAAGCTCGTTCCTGCGCTTCTACGTTCCGCTCGCGCTCACGCCGCTGCTCATCCTGCTGATCCAGCCGATGGGCGCGGCGGCGATGGGCCGGATGCCGCTCGCCCTCGACTCGCTCGCGGCGTGGCCCGCGGTGTTCGGTCTCGTCTTCCTCACCCGCAGCACGGGCTTCGCATTGAACGAGGTCGTGGTGACGTTGCTCTCCGTTCCGGGGGCGGTTCCCCTGCTGCGCCGGTTCACGCACCGGCTCGCCCTGATCACGATGGGAGCGCTCGTGCTGCTCGCGGCGACTCCCCTGGCCCACCTGTGGTTCGCGCGGGGGACCGACCTCGAGCCCGAGCTCGCCACCCTCGGAGCCACGGCGCTCTTCTTCGCGGTCCTCATGCCCGGATACCAGGCCCTGCAGAGCTGGTACCAGGGCGCCCTCGTCCACGTGCACCGCACGCGCCCCATCACGGAGGCGGTCGCCATCTACATCGTCGTCGCCGGCGTCGGCCTCGCGACCGGGGTGGCCTGGGGCCGCTTCCCCGGGATCCACTGGGCCCTGTGCTCCTTCTCCGTCGGCGGGCTGCTGCAGACCGGCTGGCTGGCGCTACGAAGCCGGCATTCGATCTAGAATCTCGAGACGCGAGAGGCGTAGGATCCCGCCATGAAGCACCGGCTCCTCGCTCTCCTCGTACTCGCGGCCGCGCTCCTCGTGGCCATCGGACTCTACTCGCTGCTCGCGAACGACACGGACGAGGGAGTCCTCCCCGATCCCGGCGACGCCGAGTCTTCCGCGGCTTCCGGCGGCGTCGAGCCCGACCTCCCCGCCGGTGATCGCCCGGATTCGCGGGGCGAGCTGGACGCCCCCCCGCCGAGCGACGGGACGGCGGGAACCGAGCCCGAGGAACGCCGCGACGAGCCGAAAATCCTGCACGTCCGCGGCCTCGTCCTCGACGTCGCGGGAGATCCTCTCGCCGGAGTCCCCATCGCCACCCGAACCTCACCCCGACGCGCGCTCGCCGAGAGCGACGGCGCGGGCCGGTTCGAGCTCGAGCTCGAGACGCGGGGAATCCGGATCACGCTCGTCGTCTTCGCCGGAACGTTCGCCGCCCTGCGCAACTGCGACGTCGATCCCCGCTCCCCCGCGCGCGACGCCGTCCTCGTCGCGGCCCCCGCCATCGACCTGGCGGGCACCGTCGTCGAGGCCGCCGGGACGGGCCTCGCGGAGGCGCGCGTCACCGTCGAGCTCCGCGACGAGCTCCTGCGCGATTTCCCCGTGGCCCTCGACCGGGCCCGGCGCACCTACCAGTCCGTCGAGACGGACGAGAGCGGACACTTCGCTCTCGCGCGCGTCCCGGCGGTGGAGGGCGCCCTGCTCTCCGTCGACCGGCGTGGCTTCGAGCACCTCCTGCTTCCCCTTCCCCTCGATACCCGCGACGACCTCGTATTCGAGCTGCGCCCCACCGACACGGACCGCGCGAGCATCGAGGGCATCGTGCTGCTCCCCGACCGGAGCCCCGCCCCGGAGGCCCGGGTGCGCTACACGAACCACGAGGCCACGACGGGCCCGGACGGTCGCTTCTCGCTGCCCTGCGACGAGGACGTCGCCGAGGAGACGCCACTCGCGGCCGCCAAGCAGGGCTACGGCACCGTGATCGTCCCCCGCTTCGGCGAGCTCGTGGGGGCCTTCGCGCCCTACCCTCCTCCCGCCCAGACGCTCGTGCTAGGGGCCACGCCTCTCGCGATCGCGGGGACGGTCGTGAACGAGGACGGAGAGCCGCAGAGCGGCTGGGTCGTCCGGCTCCGCGGCGGCACGGAGTTCGGCGGGTTCACCTTCCCTCCCGACACCGTGGAATCCCTCGGCGGCGCCGGCGGCCTGTTCGCCACCGATCCGGACGGCGCCTTCCGCATCCCGGGTCTGCTCGATCGCGACTACGTCCTGTGGGCCCATCACTACGACACGTTCGAGAACTTCCACAGCTCCCCCATCCCCGCGGGCACCGAGGACGTGGTGCTCGAGATCCCCGCGGGGGCGATGCACGAGCGGGTCCGCGGCACGGTCGTCTCGAGGAACGGCTCGCCCGTCCCCGACGTGCGCGTGACCCTGCACATCTACATGCATCGCCGCGAGGGCAGCTCCTCCTCGAAGGGCGGGGCCTCGACGACGACCGACGAGGCGGGCGCCTTCGAGATCGCCGACGTCCCCGTCGAGTCCGCGTACCTCGCCGTGGCGAGCGACGACATCGTGCCCGTCAGCTACGAGATCGGCCCCGAGGACCACCCCGAGGCCCTCGTCGTCGAGGTCGCCGTGCGCCGCCACTTCCGGGTGACCGCGAGCGGCGATCACCCCGAGAACGCCTTCGTCCAGATGCTCGACGCATCCGGCCAGCCCCTCCCCCTCTTCGTGTTCGAGGCCAGCGGGTGGTCGTCACGGGACGCGATCCCCCTCGACGGAGGCCGCACGCCGATCCACTCGGTGAGCGAGGACGCGGTCGAGCTGCGGGTCCTCGCCGAGCCGTGGCGGGACGGAGGCCGCGAGGTCGTGCGCCGGCCCCTCGTCTTCGAGCCGGAGGGTGTGACCGAGCTCGACGTCGAGCTTCGATGAGCGAACGCCGGCGCGCGTCGCTATGATGTTCGGCCCTTTCCGCGGAGCGGCTCCCGCCCCGCCCCGCGCGCGGTCCCTCCGAATCTCCAGCACACCATGACCCCCAATTCCCAGTCGAAGAGAGACGAGCTCGCCGCCGAGCTCGACGCCACCCTCGTGGGCCAGGGCACGCCCGACCTCGTCGAGGACGGCGACCGCCTCTACTCCGCGCTCGTCGCCGGCGTCAGCGGTACCGACGTCATCCTCGAGCTCGGCCCCCGCGTCCAGGGCCTGGTCCCCCTCGAGGAGTTCGAGGAGCCTCCCCGTCGGGGCGCGAGCCTGCGCGTCGCGGTGCGCGGTCGGGAGGACGACCTCTGGCTCTTCTCGATGCGCGAGGCCCGGTCCCTGGCCGCCTGGAGCGACATGGAGATCGGCTCGCTCGTGAAGGGCCAGGTGACCGGCCTGAACAAGGGCGGGCTCGAGCTGAAGATCGGCAGCATCCACGCCTTCATGCCCGCGTCGCAGGTCGCTCTCACCCACGTCGAGGATCTCGCGACCTTCGGCGGGGAGTCGATGGTGTGCGAGGTGCTCGAGATCGATCGCGACCAGAGGCGGGTCGTCGTGTCCCGACGCGCGGTCCTCGAGGAGGAGCGCGACCAGCAGCGCCGGGACGCGGTCGAGGAGCTGACCCCGGGCGGCGTGCTCCGAGGCAAGGTGAGTCGCATCGAGCCCTTCGGGGCCTTCGTCCAGATCATGGGCGGCCTCGAGGGCTTGCTCCACGTCTCCAACATCTCCCACCAACGCATCGAGCATCCCGAGGAGGCCCTCAAGATCGGAGACGACGTCGAGGTGATGGTGCTCGAGATCACCGAGGGGGGCAAGCGCATCGGCCTGGGGATGAAGCAGCTGCAGCCCGATCCGTGGGACGACATCGCGTACCGCCTGCACGAGGACGCGGTGATCAACGGCACGGTGCGTCGCATCGTCGAGTTCGGCGCCTTCGTCGAGGTCGCGCCGGGCGTCGAGGGGCTCGTCCACGTGTCCGAGCTCGACTCGGGTCGCGTGCAGCGCGTCCGCAATCACCTCAGCGAGGGCCAGGAGATCGCGGTACGCGTCCTCAGCATCGACGCCCCCGCCCGCCGGCTCTCCCTGTCGCGCCTCGATCCGCGGGGGGCGATCCTCGGCTCCGAGGACGCCGCGGCGGCCGGCGAGATCGACGCGGTGCTCGACGAAGGCCGCGCGTCCGGCCCCATCGGCACGAACCTGGGCTCCCTGTTCCGCCGGGCGCTCGAGGATCGCGAGCCCGCGACGCCGCCCACCAGCCGCTCCTCGAAGAAGAAGGGGAAGAAGGCCGGGAAGCGCAAGAAACGGTGACGAGACGCCGGCGCTCCGGGAGCCCGTCGAAGGCCTCGGGCTCGTCCTCGCTCTCCAGGGTCTCCGACCGACCCCGGATCACCTCCTCCACGGCCTCGATGCGGCGGGCGATGGAATCCACCTTCGCGGCCAGACGCGCGCGCTCCGGCTCGTCGGCCGACTTCACGCTCGCCTCCGCCTCGGCCCGCTCCGCTTTGAGAGCCTCGCGCCGCCGCTCCAGCTCGTCGAGGCTCTCCGCGAGGTCCGCCTTGTCGAAGGCCACCTCCTCGATCCGCGAATCCACCTCGGGGTCGGCCGACGCGTCCTCCCGCCGGGGCACGGCGCGCGTTCCGGGAGCCTGGGCCCGCTGGTTCATGAACCTCGGGGAGACGATCTCGACGCCCGCCCCGTGCAGCCGGTCCATCATCGCCCCACGCAGCTTCGACCGGGTGGAGATCAGGGTCTTCACCTCGGTGAGCAGACCCGCGACGCGGTAGGTGACCGAGAAGTCCCCCAGCTCGCGAACCTCGGCGAAGGGCTCGGCGAGCCCCGCGTCCCCCGCCGCCTGCTCGAGGAGCTCGCGCACCCGCCGACGCGGCACGTCGTAACCCAGGGAGACGGTCGCGGAGACGATCGTCCCCGAGGTGCGGATCACCGTCATCGGGTGCGTGGCGAGGTGGAGGTTCGGCAGCGTGGTCAGGTCGCGGTCTTCCGTCTGGATCTCCGTGTGGAACATCCCCCGCTCGGTGACGCGCCCGAAGTGCTCGCCGCACCGCAGGAAGTCGCCGATCCGGAAGTTGCGCACGGAGCGCATCATCAACCCTGCGAGCAGGTTCCCGAGGAAGGTCGTCGCGGACAGGGCGATGGCCGCGCTCAGGAGGATGCCGAGGACCGTGAGCAGATCGCCGCGCGTGCCCTCTTCCTTCAGGGGGAGGAGGAGCAGGATCACGAGCACACCCGCGAACGAGAGGGCGAGCATCGTCATCTGGGCGCCGAAGCGGCGGCCGGAGGCGGCTCCCACGTGGCGATCCAGGAGCCACTTCGCCCCCCGCAGCACGACGGCCGTCCCGAGCAGGGCCCCCAGGAAGATCAGCCAAGCTTCGTATTCCATCGACGAGGAGAGGATAGCCCCCGGGCCCGGGCAAGGCCCGTCGAAAGCCGCCGCCCGGCACGTACCTTGCACGCGGGAAGGGGCCCCGATCCCCTTCCCGCCCCGATCATGCGACGAAGCGACACCCCGGCGTCCTCTCCCGCTCCCTCCCTCCCCGCTCTCGCCCGCCGTCTCGCGGGGATCGGCCTGCTCGCGCTCCTGGTCGGCGGCTGCGCCGCGGGCGGGGCCCGGCACACGGCGGCGATCCTCGTCCAGGACGCGCAACGGGGCTCGCGCACCTCCAAGCCGCCGCGGCCCACTCCCGCCGAGCCCCGGCCCTCCCCTCCCGATCCCCAGCCCACCTCACCCGATCCCCGGCCCTCCTCCGGGGGGCCCGTGGACGACGGGGTGGACTCGATCGAGCCCTACCGCGCCGACGGGGGCGGCGGAGGAGGCGGTGGAGGCGGCGGCGGGGGTGGCGTCGGGTTCTTCGACGGATTCTTCGGGTCGTTCTTCGACTCGCTCTTCCACTTCCGGCCGCTGGATACGCCCTCGGAGGACCGCGACGGGCTCGTTCTCGGGGTCCACCGCATTCCGCACATCTCGGTGCGGCCCGACGAGGATCCAAACGAGTACATGGGCGGCATCGAGCTCGACGGAGACCTGCGCACCGGGGACGGGATCGCCCTCGAGGCAGGCATCCGCGAGGGGTACGCGGGATTCGGGCTCTACGTGCTCACGAGCGAGCACCTCGAGCGCCAGACGAGAGAGTCCGCTCGCCTGAATGCCGCCTTCGCCGAGGCGCGCTTCCACGCAGAGACCGGGCTCGGCCCCTTCGAGGGTACGGTCACCCTCGCGGGGGGCCTCGGCTTTGGGGGCGTGGAGTTCGACGGGATCCTCGAGGATTCACGGGGTACCGCCTTCGAGTTCCGGGGGACCCTCGGGCTGCGCCTGGGAAACCACCTCGGCCTCGAGGTGGGCGGCGGCTATCTCGAGTGGGGAATCCCCTCGGAGACGATCGGGGAAGCCTCCTACGTCCTGCTCGGGCTCACCTGGCACCCTCGCTGAGGTCGAGGTGTCCTCCGCGGAGGACAGAGGCGGGAGCTCCGCAACCGTGGACAGGGCCCGCGGCGGCGGCGATCATGCCCGCCCCGGCCCGTTTTCGGAGAAACCACGGATGAAGCTGCTCCTCGTCGCACTCGCCCTCTCCCCCGTCCTCCTGACCTCCTGCGCGACGGAGCCGACGCCCATGGTCTGCCTCACCACCGTCGCCTTCACCGCCCCCGCCAAGCTCGGAGGCTGCACCGTCGGAGACCTCGACCCCGCGAGCCCCGGCAACGAGATCGCGGCGGTGAGCATCACCGGCGAGGTCTTCCTCGTCCGTCGTGACGGTGACGCCTGGAGCCACGAGGTGATCGCCAAGCTACCCGGCGAGCTGATCCAGTGCGTGGCGGGCGACGTGTTCCCCGAGATCGGCGGCAACGAGCTACTCGTCTTCGGGATGATGGAGGGCACGGAGGACGACGGGGGAGCCGGAGCCGCCTACCTCCTCCTGCTCTCGGACGACGGTTGGGTCCCCGAGCTCTTGCTCGCGGACGAGGCCCTCATCCACGCCGGCTGCATTGCGGAGGTGGATCCGCGCTACCACGGACCCGAGATCGTCCTCGCCGGCTTCGGCCTGCAGGTCTTTGTGCTGCATGCGATCGAGAACGGGTGGGAGAGCGAGCTAGCCCTTCGGCTCGAGGCCCCGGCGAAGAACGCGGTCGGCTTCGACGGCGGAGCGGCCATCGGCTGCGCGGACGGCCAGCTCCTTCACCTGCGCCTCGAGGAGGGGCGATGGACGAGCACCCTGCTCGACGAGGCCCCCGCCGGTCAGTCACGCCTCGGCGTCGCCGGAGACCGGCTGATCGCCGCCCGGGACGACGGCGTGCTCGCCCTTCTCGAGGGCGGCGAGCGCACGGAGATCTACCGCGAGGGCGCCAAGCTCCGTGGGGCGGTCCTCGCGGAGCTGGATCCCTACTCCCCCGGCCTCGAGGCGGCCACCGCCGGATACGAGAAGCGGCTGACGGTGCTCACCCGCCGCGGCGAGACCTGGGAGCCCTGGACGGTCTTCGAGGACACGGACCGCTTCCACCACGTCGCGAGCGGGGAGCTCCGGTCCGACAGTCCGGGTGAGGAGCTCGTCGCCTGCGGCTATTCAGGCAAGCTGATCCTGGTCTCGATCGAGCCCGCCCCCATCGCCAAATAACCTTGCGGCCGCGTGGGGTCGCTCCTATCGTCCGCCATCGAATCCCCGGCCGACGAGCGCCATGAACATCTTCTGCACCATCCTCGGGCACACCTGGCTACCGGAAACCCAGGCGCCGGACGTGCGGTGGACCACGACGAAGCTCGGACACATCCTCGAGCCGGTTGCCGTCGAGGAGCCCGTGCGCCACTTCGACGTCTGCCGCCGCTGCGGCACGCGCCGGCCCTCCGACCGTCGACAGCACGACGACGACCGGCCGGGACCGGGAACGGCCACGGAGTAGCGCCCCCGTCCTCCCGGGAGGGAGAGCGTCTCTCCGGGCGCCGCGCGAGCCCGAAGCCCGGCGATCCGGAAAGGTCTTCTCGGGCTCCGCTCGCATCCTCCCCGACGCGATGCGCGCCACCCCTTCCCAAAACGGCGCGGGGGGGCGAGACTGGAGCCATGCCCGAAGACTTCGTGAGGAGCTTTTGGAATCCCGAGAGCTACATCAAGTTGCTCATCGTGATCCTCTCCTACCCGCTCTGGGGCGCCGTGCTCAAGGCGATGTGGCAGGAGACCCGCCACGCCTTCCAGATCCAGCACCGCGACTCCGATTCCGCCCAGTCCATCCCCCGCCCTCCCGGGGAGGATCCCTGGGTCAGCATCCCGCGAAGCCCGCG
Source organism: uncultured Planctomycetaceae bacterium (assembly GCA_964428225.1). Taxonomy (GTDB): domain Bacteria; phylum Planctomycetota; class UBA1135; order UBA1135; genus JBFMCU01. The sequence continues at coordinate 3,296 of CAYRXS010000137.1, read as the reverse complement.
CCGCGGCAACCTGACCCCCGCCTCTCGCGCCAAGGCTCCCGGACGTAGCCCCGCCCGCACCGGAGCGGGAGCCCGGCGCCGCGTCCGCTGAGCGGCCGGGGAACGTCTTCAGGCCCGGTTCCACCCCGGTCGAGAAGGAAGGGCGGCCCCGCTCGCCTCGGGGCGTCCGGCGTGGACACCTTCCTCCTGCAAGCCATCATCCTGCTCGTCGCCGCTCCCTGGTGGATCCCCATCCTCCACGCGGTGGTCGTCGACCTGTGGACCGCCGCGATCGCCGCCGACGAATCCCCCGACGAGACCGGGTCCTCGCGTTCGATGCGGAGCATCCTCTCCCGCGCCCAGCGCCGACGCACCCGGCGCGCCGTTTGGTCCCGGGACGGAACGGTCTGGAAGAAGGGACGCCTGATGAACCCGGTGTGGGATACCGGGCGACGGGTTCCTCCCGCTCGCAAGGAGCAGACTCGCGGGAAGAGCGGCGCCCGTATCCGGCCCGCCGGACGCGCACGGGCGAAGCGCTGGGAGGGCGGCTTCGGCCGCCGGGGTCTCTGATCGAGCGGACTCTCGCCGCGGTCAGAGCCCCACGCGGATCTCGCGCATGTCCGTGGTCTCCAGGGGGAAGGTGCCCGTGGACGACAGGAGCACGCCGCCCTGGAGGTACCACGTCGTGAACAGCCCGACGCCGGTCAGGGGGAAGGTCTGCGCCTCCCACGCCTTGTCGCCCAGCACGAAGGTCCAGAACAGGTCGAGGCTCGTGAAGCCGTTCCCGATCTCGAGGTCCACGATGCCGGGCAGGCTCGACGGAAGCGGATCCGGCGAGTAGCAGAGCAGGACGAGGTCGCCGGGAGACGCTCCCACGGTGAGGGGCAGGCCCGCCTGTCGGCTGACCCACGGCTCCGACTCGTAGTCCACGCCGAGACGTGGCGTCGGGGGCGGCTCCACGGTGACCGTCGCGGGCTCTCCCGTGCCAAAGCCGCTCGTCACCGTGAAGTCCACGTCGCCGAGCCGGGACAGGAGGGGAACGCGGAAGCTCATCTGGTGGTCGTAGAGGATCGAGAAGTCCTCGGGGCCGAGGGTCAGCCCGTCGATCGCCACCTCCCGGATTTCGTAGAAGTTGCAGCCGAGCAGGTCCACCCACTGCTCCTCCGGATCGTAGGAGCTGACCGTCCCCGGCCAGACCAGCGCGACGTAGGGCTCGAGGCAATCGCACATGGCGCAGGGAGCGCGATCCAGACACGACGCGCTCGCCGCCCGGCCGGTCATGATCGCCGCCGTGCCGTCGTGGAAGTACGTGAGGATGTTGCTCATTCCCCCCGGACACCCGTGGCAGTAGCTCATGATCGTGCCCGGCGTGCAGATCCCGCCCCCCGTGCACGGACCGGCCGCGCATTCGTCGAACGGCGGGCAGTAGTCGTGCGTGTGCCAGGACCCGAAGTTGTGCCCCGTCTCGTGGGCGCACACGAAGAAGTCCCAGGTGAACCAGGCGGAGGTGGGCACGGGGAAGCTCACCGTGCCGTTGATGTTGCCGCTGACCGCGAAACCGTAGCTCCCGCTGCAGAGCACGTCGACGTAGGCGACCCCCCCGCCGAGCCCCGCGCCGCTCATGAAGTGCGCGAGGTCGGCGCCGGCGGGGATGTTTCCCGACCAGGCGCTGCGGAACTGATCGAGCATCGCCCCCGACCCGCCGCCCTGCGCGGTCCACGGATCGTTCGGGTCGTCGTACAGCCCGAGGTACGGCAGAGTGATCAGCGTGTTCACCTGGTCCTCGTACCGCAGGCTGATCGCGCTCCACATGGACATCGCGTAGTCCTGCGCGTACTGCAGGTCGTTCCAGATCGTGAAGTACTGGTAGTCGGTCTCCACCGCGATCTCGCAGTGCCTTCGCCCCGAGACGAAGTGGCGATCGCCCGCGGGCTCGGGGACGACGCCGCCCTCGGGGAGAACGTGCACGTCGTCCACGAAGCAGGTCCAGTCGGCCTCGAAGCCGGCGAGCAGCGGATCGCTCTCGTGGATGAGCACGGCCTCGGGCCCTCCCGTCTCCACGGCCTCCGGAGCGAGCGCGTTCAGGTACGCGATCCCGTCGGTCCGCGCGATCCACCCTCGCGCGCCGCTGCGGGAGAAGGCGAGGAAGACGTCGGAGTCGTCCTCTCCGGCCACCGCGCCTCCCCAGGCGGTGAAGCCCGCCTCTATCTCCTCGCGGCCGCCGACCACCCGGCCGTTCACGACGAGGCGCGAGGTGGGCGTCGTCACGCGGATGCGGCGCAGCTCGAGGTTCACGACCTCGACGCCGCGCGGGGTGGGCACCGGCACGCCGACGAACCGCACGAACCACTCGTCCTCGAGCGCGGCGAGCACCTCCGCATCGGGGATCAAGTGCAGCGAGGCGTCACTCCAGGATCCGGTGGCCATCCACGGGAAGGGAAGCTCGGCGCGAGGCACGACGGGGGGATCCGTCGCGTGGCTCGGCGTCGAGGACAGGAGGAGGACCGCGGCGAGCGCGGCGAGGCTGCCGCGGATCACGCCGGTGGAGGAGTTGTGCTTCATGACGGGGGGCGTCCGGAACGAGGAGGCCGGGGGGGGACCGGGCGAGAGCCGCGATCGCACGGGCCGATGCGGCGAGCTCCAGCATACCGGCGGAGCTTCGCCCCGGGGAAAGGGAGTCGCGCTCGGGCCGTCTAGGGCTCCCCGGAGGACCGTGCGTCGGCCTGCCGGCGCGACTGCTCGACCTGCTCGTTCTGGAAGGGCTTGAAGCCGACGCACCCGCAGTCCCGGCACCTCGGCATGAGTCTCGACAGGTGGAGGTAGGCCACCTCGTAGGCCCGGCTGTGGTGCAGGAGAGGCGGCTCCCCGTGCATGGAGTGGAACCGGCGGCGGTCCGTGCCGATCAGGCTCTTCAGCTTCCCGTCGAGGGGGAGCCAGAGGAAGTTCGAGCAGAAGAAGGCACCCGTCCCGTCATCGCGGACGGATCGCACCTCCGCCTCGAGCTCCCGCAGGGCGGGCTCGAGCGCGCAGAGCTCCTCGAACTCGGGCGCCTCGTCCATGCTCCGGCCAGGATGCGCCGGACGTGGAGGGAAGACAAGCGGGGGGTGGGGTGAGTGAGGGGATTCGAACCCCCGACCTCCGGAACCACAATCCGGCGCTCTAACCGACTGAGCTACACTCACCGATCGGGGGGACGGCCCCCTTCCCGCGACGCGAGCCGGAAGAGGATCGGGAGGGGCGTTCCGCTTGTCAAGGGAGCGCAAGGGCCTTGCGACTTGACGCCGCGGGGTGAGGGCGGGGATCTTGGGGGCGATGAG
>CAYRXS010000136.1:11347-17690 GCA_964428225.1 uncultured Planctomycetaceae bacterium | reverse complement strand
GCATCTGGGGCAGCTTCAGGTTCTGCGCGCTGACCTCGCTGACGTGCTTCTGCTCGAGGCGCGGAAGGCCGTCCGTCGCGGGAGCGGGGGAGGGCCCGATGGGGCCCGGGGGGATCTCCGTGATGTGGACCGTGGCCTGGTTCTGTTCGCAGATCTGGCACTTCATGGGCGGGACGGGGCGGGGGGGTGGGGTTCCCGGGGGGGGGTCGGGGGAGGGGGAGACCCCGCATCTGGTCCTCCACCTATAGCCCAGCGGGGGCCCCGCGTCGAGACACTCTCCGCCCCTGCGGGGCGACGGGGGAGCTCCCGGGCTCCGGAGCGGCCCGGCTAGTCCCTCCCCGGGACCCAGCCCCGGGCGGCGAGGGCGGCCCGGAAGGCCCCCGCGCGGGCCTTGAAGTTGGGGTAGGCGTCGAAGCTCGAGCAGGCGGGGGAGAAGAGGATCTCGCCCCCCGGCTCGGTGCACCGGAACGCCTCCTCGACCGCCTCCTCGACCCCTCGCGCCTCGGTCACGGCCGCTCCCGCGTCCCGGAGGGCCCGGGCGAGCTCGGGGCCCGCCTCCCCGAAGGCGACCACCGGCACCGCGCGGGCGGCGACCTCCCGGGCGAGCTCTTCGAGGGGCAGGTCCTTCTTCCGGCCCCCCACGAGCAGGGTGGGGGCCCCGGAGGTCGCGGCCAGGGCGGAGAGGGTCGAATCCGGGGTCGTCGAGACCCCGTTGTCGCGGATCCGTCGCCCCGCGACGAGGCCGAGGTCCTCGAGGCGGTGCTCGAGCCCCTCGACCCGGCCCAGGCCGGCGGCGAGCGCTTCGGGGTCCGCGCCGAGGAGCCGGGCGGCACCGAGGGCCACTGCGGCGTTCTCGCGCTGGAACGCGCCGGGCAGGCGCAGGTCCTCGACGCGCCCCAGGACCTCCACGCCGCCCTCCCGCTCGAGGAGGAAGCAGTCCGCGGACACCGCCACGCGGGGCGGAGCCGTGGCGGCGGGGCCGTGGAAGAGGGCGCGTCCCGGGGGGGCCGTGAAGCGGTCGTCGCCCGCGGGGAGGACCGCGATCCCGGTCTCCTCCACGAGGCCGAGGATGCGGGCCTTGGCCCGCGCGTAGGCGGCGATGCTCCCGTGGCGCTCGAGGTGGTCGGCGAGCACGTTCGTCACCGCGACGACCTCCACGCGGTCGCCCAGCGCGCTCGGGTCGTCGAGGGCCGCGAGCTGGTAGGAGGACAGCTCCAGCACGACGATCTCCTCCTCGTCGATCGCGTCGACCGCCTCGAGCAGCGAGCCGCCGATGTTGCCTCCCGGTCGCGCGCGCATCCCCGCGTGGGAGAGCAGCGCGGCGAGCAGGTGGCAGGTGGAGCTCTTGCCCTGGGTCCCGGTCACGCAGGCGAGTCGACCGCGCGCCGCCTCGAGGAAGAGCTCGATCTCGGAGGTGATCCGCGCTCCCGCCGCGCGCCCCGCCGCGAGGTAGTCGTTGTCCGGCCCCACCGCGGGGTTGGCGACGACGAGGTCCGCGGCCTCGAAGTCCTCGCGGCGGTGGCGTCCGAGCACGGTCTCCACCTCGAGGCCCGCGAGATCGCCGAGGGCCGGGGCGAGCTGCTCCGCGCTCCGCAGATCGGTCACGCACACCCGCGCGCCGCGCGAGACGAGGTACCGGGTCGCCCCGAGCCCCCCGCCGAAGCTGCCCAGCCCCATGACGACCGCGCGCCGGCCCGCGAGGTCCCGGTGGGCCGCGGGGCCGCTCACGGGCGGCGGTCTCCGCCTCCGGAGCCGTCCGATCCCGGAGGGTCCTTCGTCTCCTCCGGCTCCCCCGGGAGGGGGGGCAGCTCTCGGGAGCGCGTCGGGGGAAGGTCGATCGGTCCCTCCGGACCCGCCCGGCGCAGGATCTCGACGCGCTCGAACACGGACCGCAGCTCGGGCGGGGCCACGACCTCGTCGCCCGGCATGAGGTCCACGTGGAAGTGGCGGCGGTCCTTCCATCCCATCGGCACCAGGACCTCGGTCACGATGTCGAGGGGGAAGCGGGCGTACCACGGTCCGCGCAGCTCGATCCGCTCGGAATGCGTGCAGTATCCCTCGAGGCGGAGGGTGATGCGCCGGATGCCGTAGTACTGGAACTCGTGGCGCAGGGGCGTCACGCCGAGGGCCTCGCCGTCCAGCCGCACCGAGGCCCCGGGCGGATCGGAGGTCACCTGCAGCACCCGCTGGGCCCGGCAGCCCGTCGCGACGGCGAGGGCGAGGGCGAGGGCGAGGATCGAGATGGCGCGTCCCACGCGCGCATCGTAGTCCCGCGCGGCGTGGCCTCCCAGGGACGAGGAGGGGCTTTCTCCCGGGGCCGGGGGAGAATGGCGGAGAGGGCGGGATTCGAACCCGCGGACCCCGAATCGGAGTCACCAGATTAGCAATCTAGCGCATTCAGCCGCTCTGCCACCTCTCCGCGCGGCGGGCGGAGGATCCTATCCCCGTCGTCACGTCCGGGCAAGATCGCGGAGGGACCTGTGACCCCCGGAGGGCCTGCGTATAGTGTCGCCGCGATGCGAGACTTGGGTCGAAGCAGGCTGTCGGTGCTCCTCGCCGTGGGGGCGCTCTGGGCACCCCTCCCGCAGGAGGGCCGGCTGGACGAGGGCTCGTCCCCGGGGGGCCAGGACTCGGCGGAGGATCCGGAAATCACCCCGCAACTGGTCGACTGCACGGGCTCGCTCTTCGCGAACGATCCCTCCTTCGCGCGACAGCTCCTCCCGGCGCTCGAGCACTGGTGCCGAGGGCTCGCGGCGAGCGTGCGGGGACCGCGGCCGGAGAGCGCCTCGGGGATCGCGGTCGGGGACGTGAACGGCGACGGGCTCGAGGACTTCTTCCTGTGCCAGCCGGGGGGCCTGCCCAACCGCCTCTACCTCAACGCCGGGGACGGCACGGTGCGACCCGGACCGGAGCCGAGCGACGCCGGCGTGCTGGACTCGACCCGGACCGCGCTCCTGATCGACTGGGACGGGGACGGCGACCGGGACCTCGTCGCCCTGATCGGCGAGGAGGTCGTGCTGTTCGCCAACGACGGAACGGGCCGGTTCGGCTGGAAGGCGCTCTACTCCGCGCCCGAAGCGGGGATGCTGTACGCCACGGACTATGGCTTGGATGGAGACCTGGACCTCCTCGTCGTTGGAATCGAGAACCACCGAATGCTCCTCGAGAACCGTGGCGACTGGACGGGGGCGAGCGAGGAGGACGCCGAGATCACGGCTCTCCTCGCGAGCCACCTCCTCGAGCGAACAGGAGCGTCGCTCCTCGCCGATTTGGATCTCGACGGGGAGCGGGACGCACTCGTCCCGGGCGAGCACCTCCCCGCGGACGTACTCGCGGCGGCCCGGATCGACTGGGATCTCGACGGGGACCTCGACCTCCTGGTGACGACCCGCAGCGGCCCCCGGGTTCGGCTCTTGCGCAACGAGCAGCCCTCTCTGGGCCGATTCGTCGCCTTCCGGCTCGAGGGGGTGACCAGCAATCGCGACGCCATCGGTGCGGAGATTGTCGTGCTCTTCGAGAACGGGAAGTCGATCGATTGCACCCTGTGGGCCGGCGAGTATCGCTTCTCGCAGTCGAGCTCCTGGGTGCACTTCGGCCTCGGCACCGAGGAGGCGATCGATCGCGTCCTCGTGCACTGGCCCGGCGACGCCAGCGAGACCTTCGCGGGGATCGAGATCGGCCGCCGCTACGTCCTGCGCCAGGGGACCGCGCGGGCCGAGCGCTGGGATCCTCCGCGCCAGGAGAGCCGTCTCGAGCCGTCCCCCGGCGTACCGCCTCCCCTCTCCGACCGCGCTCGGGTCGTCCTGCCCGTTCCCCTGCCCATGCCTCGCCTCGCCATCGAGAGCCCGGGCGGCGAGACCACCGACACCTACGGCATTCAACCGGGTCGCGAGCCGACCCCGACGGGCCGGCCGGTGCTGCTCGTCCTCTGGACGACCGAGAGCGCGCCCTGCCTCGAACACCTGGGGGAGCTGGCGGTCCGGGCCGACGACTTCGAGCAGCGCGGCATCGCGCTGGTCGCCCTGGGCGCGGACCGCGGCGCGAAACGGGCGCTCGCCACCTCGACCCTCGAGGAGCTCGGGTGGCCGCTCCCCGCGGCCTTCGCGCCACGCGAGACCGTCATGCTCCTGGACGTCCTGCAGGGCTTCCTGATGGGCCGCGAGACGAGCCCCCCCCTGCCCGCGAGCTTCCTCGTCGACCGGGAAGGGCGACTCGTCGCCATGTACTTCGGCCTCGCCGCGCCGGACACGCTGCTCGCGGACGTCGCCCTGACCGAGCTGTCTCCCCCGGAACGTATCGTCGCCGCGAGCCCCTTCCCGGGCACCTGGGGCCACCCCCCTAAGCCCGCGAGCCTGCGCGAGCTCGAGCTCGTTTGCGCGGAACGCGGGCTCACGGACACGGCGCGCGAGCTCCGGCTCGGCAACGCCGATCCCCAGGAGGACACGCGCGCCCGCCTGCTGCACGGCTTCGGCCTGCGCGCGGGCGAGCAGGGGCGGTTCGAGGACGCCGTCGCCTACTTCCAGGCCGCGCTCGAGGAGGATCCCCTCTTCGTCGAGGCGTGGTGCGACCTGGGCGTGGCCCTGCACCGCGGCGGTCGCGTCGAGAGCGCCGTGGACGCCTACCTCCAGGCCCTCCTCGTCGATCCCGATCACGCGCAGACGCGCCTGAACCTGGGCCTGGCCCACGTCGCTCTGGGGAACCGCGCCCCGGCCGAGGAGCAGCTGAGGTACCTGCGCGAGGCCCGCTTCCCCGAGGCCGCGATCCTCGCCCGGGCGATCGCGACCCTGCCCGACGACGACGACTGATCGCGAAAGCGTTTCCCCGGCCTCGGCCGTCTCCGGAACGGGTTTCACGGGAGAGCGTTCGCCGACGAGCGGAGAGCCCTCGCCCGTCCCGGGGCGCGCGCGAGAATCCTCCTCGAACCCCGCCTCTCGTTCCGGATGCCGATGCCGGCCGGCCGATGAGGAACGGGGGCTTCCTCCGCCCTCCGCGGCGGGGGAGCGCGCCCGTTCGTGCGTCACGTCGACGACCGCGAATCGTTCCTCCCCAGGCCAAGACCTCGTTCCCGTCGCTCGACCACCCGCGACCCGCAACCATGACCAGACGTCGGAGACGGATCTTCCGATACCTCGCCGCGCCGCTCCTCGCGATCCTCGCGGGCGGCCTCGCGCAGGCCGCGCCCCAGGGGCCCGGTACGGTGCAGAGCCACGGGAAGATCAGCCAGCGCTTCGGGGGAGTCACCTTCACCCTGGACCCGAACGACCAGTTCGGCCGCGCGGTCTCCGCCCTTCGCGACCTGGACGGGGACGGGATCACGGAGATCGCGGTCGGGGCGCAGAACGACGACGACGGCGGGACGATGGGCTCCGGAAGCAACGTCGGAGCGGTCTGGGTCGTGTTCCTGAACCAGGACGCGTCGGCCCACGCGATCCAGAAGATCAGCGCCACGGAGGGGAACTTCAACGGGGGCCTCGGCGACCTCGACGGGTTCGGTCGCGCGCTCTGCGGGCTCGGAGACTTCGACGGCGACGGAGTGGGGGACCTCGCGGTGGGCGCGAGCCGGGACGACGACGGCGGCGTGGACCACGGCGCGGTCTACCTGCTCTTCCTGGAGAGCGACGGGACGGTGAGGTCGCACCAGAAGATCAGCGACACCGAGGGAGGGTTCACGGGAACCCTCGCGGACCTCGACGAGTTCGGTCGCGCGGTGGCGCCCCTCGGCGACCTCGACGGGGACGGAATCACCGACATCGCGGTGGGCGCTCCCCTCGCCGACGACGGCGGCAACATGAAGGGGGCGGTCTGGATCCTCTTCCTGAACGCTGACGGCACGGTCAAGGCCCACCAGAAGATCAGCATGACCGATGGGGGCTTCGGCGGCGGCGTGGGGCAGGAGGACATGTTCGGCCTCTCCGTGGCGAGCATCGGCGACCTGGACGACGACGGGGTCGTGGACCTCGCGGCGGGCGCGCCCAAGGACGACGACGGCGGGCCGCGAACGGGAACGGTCTGGGTGCTCTTCCTGAACTCCGACGGAACGGTGAAGGACGAGCAGAAGATCAGCATGGCCGAGGGCGGCCTGACCGGGCTCGACCCCGGCAACGAGTTCGGAACCGCGGTGGCCGGCGTCGGGGACCTGGACGGCGACGGGATCGAGGACATGGCCGTGGGGGCGATCCTCACCGACGGGCTGAACCTGAACGGAGGCGCGGTCTGGATCCTGTTCCTGAACGCGGACGGCACGGTCAAGGCCCAGCAGAAGATCAACGACGTCGAGGGCGGCTTCACGGGCGACCTCGACCTGGGGGACTGGTTCGGCTGCAGCGTCGGATACCTCGGGGAC
>CAYRXS010000136.1:0-11337 GCA_964428225.1 uncultured Planctomycetaceae bacterium | reverse complement strand
GCTATGCCGTTCTTCGACCGCGGCTACGTGTTCGGATGCGGGGTGGGCTTCGACGGGGACCGGGACGGGGACGGGATCGGGGACCTCTCCGTCGGCTCGCGCTACGACGACGACACCGGAGGCAACAAGGGCGCGGTGTGGCTCCTGAACCTGAACGGTGCCACCACCCAGCCCCCGGATCCGAACTTCCTTGGCTCCCCGACCCAGGGCATGGTTCCCCTGACGGTGGACTTCACCGATACGTCCTCCGCGGGGACCTCCGCCTGGTCGTGGGACTTCGGGGACGGCGGCTCGTCCACGGACCAGAATCCGTCGTACACCTATCCGACTCCCGGCACGTACACCGTCGCCCTGACCGCGACCGGCCCCGGCGGCTCGGCCACCGAGACGAAGCAGGACTACGTCCTCGTCGATGCCCTGCCCCCGGTCGCGGACTTCAGCGGCACGCCGACGAGCGGCGACGGACCCCTGCCCGTGACGTTCACCGACCTGACCACGGGGTGGGTGTCGGGGTTGAGCTGGGACTTCGGGGACGGCGGTTCGTCCGCCGAGCAGCACCCGACCTGGGTCTACGGGACGCCGGGAACCTTCACCGTGTCCCTGACCGCGACCGGCCCCGGCGGAGAGGACACCGAGACCAAGACCGGCTACGTGGTCGTGAACACGCCGCCTCCGCCGGTCGCGGAGTTCTCGGCCGCGCCGACGGACGGGGACGCGCCGCTCGACGTGGCGTTCACGAACCTCACGACCGGCCACGTGGACACGTGGAGCTGGGACTTCGGCGACGGGGGCTCGTCCGCCGCGCAGCACTCGTCCCACCTCTACGAGCTGCCCGGCACCTACACGGTCACCCTGACCGCCACGGGCCTGGGGGGCACCGACGTGGAGACGAAGCTCGACCACGTCGTGGCGAACACGCCCGACGCGCCGGAGGCCGACTTCACGGGGACGCCGACGAGCGGAGACGCGCCCCTCGAGGTGGTCTTCGCCAACCTCACCACGAGCCACGTGGAGACGTGGAGCTGGGACTTCGGGGACGGGGGCTCGTCGGCGGAGGAGGAGCCGGTCCACACCTACGAGACGCCGGGCACCTACACCGTCGCCCTGACCGCCACCGGGCTCGGGGGCAGCGACACCGAGACGAAGGTGGACTACGTCGTGGCCGACGTGCCCCCGCCGCCGACCGCTGACTTCTCCGCCGCGCCGACGAGCGGGGACGCGCCGCTCGACGTGGCGTTCACCGATCTCACCGCGAGCCACGTGACGAGCTGGAGCTGGGACTTCGGCGACGGCGGAACGTCGACCGACCAGCACCCCGCGTACACCTACGCGAATCCCGGCACGTACACCGTCGGCCTGACGGCCACCGGATTGGGCGGCACGGACGTGGAGACGAAGGTCGACTACGTCGTGGCCGACGTGCCCCCGCCTCCCGTCGCCGACTTCTCGGGAGCGCCGAGCACCGGCGACGCCCCGCTCAAGGTGTACTTCACCGATCTCTCCTCCGGCCACCACGACCAGTGGAGCTGGACCTTCGGGGACGGAGGAGCCGCCACCGGTCCGAATCCCAACCACCTCTACGAGAACCCCGGCACCTACACCGTGTCGCTCAGCGTGACCGGCCTGGGGGGCTCGGACACGGAGACGAAGATCGACTACGTCGTGGCGGACGTTCCTCCGCCGCCGACCGCGGTCTTCTCCGGCACGCCGACGAGCGGGGACGCGCCGCTCGAGGTGACGTTCACGGACCTCTCCATCGGACACACCTCGTCGTGGGACTGGAGCTTCGGCGACGGCGGCACGTCGACCGAGCACCACCCGGTGTACGCCTACCCGACGCCCGGCACCTACACCGTCTCGATGACCGTGACCGGTCTGGGGGGCTCGGACACCGAGACGAAGATCGACTACGTCGTGGCCGACGTGCCTCCGCCGCCGGTGGCCGAGTTCTCGGGCACGCCCACGAGCGGGGACGCGCCGCTCGAGGTGAGCTTCACGGACCTGACGACGAGCCACGCGGATACGTGTGACTGGACCTTCGGCGACGGCGGTACGTCCGCCGAGCAGAACCCGGTCTACGTCTACGCGAATCCCGGCACGTACACCGTCTCCCTGAGCGTGACCGGTCTCGGGGGGGCGGACTCGACGACCAAGGTGGACTACGTCGTGGCCGACTTGCCCCCGCCGCCCACGGCCGACTTCTCCGGCGCGCCCACGAGCGGGCCCGCGCCGCTCGAGGTGACGTTCACGGACCTCACGACGAGCCATGCGGACCAGTGGAGCTGGAGCTTCGGCGACGGTGGCACGTCCACCGACCAGCACCCGCAGTACACGTATCCCGCCCCCGGCACCTACACGGTGTCCCTGACCGCGACGGGGCTCGGCGGGTCGGACTCCGAGACGAAGACCGACTACGTGGTGGTGACCCCTCCGCCGCCGGACGCCGACTTCGACGCCACGCCCCGCGCCGGCGACGCGCCCCTCGACGTGGTCTTCACGGACCTGACCACGGGCGACGTCTCGAGCTGGAGCTGGGACTTCGGGGACGGCGGCGCGTCTTCCGCGCAGCATCCGAGCCACACCTACGAGACGCCCGGCACCTACACCGTGTCGCTGACCGCGACCGGCGAGGGCGGTCCGGACACGGAGACCAAGGTCGACTTCATCGTGGCCGACACGCCCCCCCCGCCCGCGGCGGAGTTCACGGGGACGCCGACGAGCGGAGACGCTCCCCTGGTGGTGTGCTTCACGGACCTGACCACGGGGCAGGTGTCGGCGTGGAGCTGGGACTTCGGCGACGGCGGCACGTCGACCGCGCAGAGCCCGAGCCACCTCTACGAGACGCCGGGCACCTACACCGTCTCCCTGACCGCGACGGGGCTCGGCGGGCCGGACACGATGACGAAGCAGGACTACGTCACGGCCGACGTTCCTCCTCCGCCCGTGGCCGAGTTCAGCGGTGTGCCGACGATGGGGGACGCGCCGCTCACGGTGGTCTTCACCGATCTCACGACGAGCCACGTGCACACGTGGAGCTGGGACTTCGGCGACGGCGGCACGTCGGCGGAGCAGAGCCCGGCCTACGTCTTCGCACTTCCGGGAACGTACACCGTCTCGCTCACGGTGACCGGCCTGGGCGGCTCGGACACGATGGTCAAGCCCGACTACATCGTGGCCGAGGTCCCGCCTCCTCCGGTGGCGGACTTCTCGGGGACGCCGATCTACGGCTCGGCTCCGCATCGCGTGGAGTTCACCGACCTCGGCAGCGGGCACGTCTCGAGCTGGGACTGGGACTTCGGGGACGGCGGGACGTCGACCGATCAGCACCCCGAGTACACGTATCCGACCCCGGGCACGTTCACCGTGTCGCTCACCGTGGAGGGACTGGGCGGCACCGACAGCCTGACGAGGACGGACTACGTGGTCGTGGAGCCGGCCGGCCTCCTGGATCCGAGCTTCGAGAGCCAGACCCCGGGATCCCTGCCCGCGCCTCCGTGGCTGCTCGTCTTCGGCGGCGGCCACGTGATCAATCCCGACGGGTTCGCCACCGACGGCACGATGCCGACCGAGGGCGCGAACTGGCTCGAGGTCGGAGCGGAGGGAACGGTGAACGCGACCCCGCCCACGAATCCCGGCGGGGAGACTTTGCCTCCGATAGGCGGCGCCGGGGTCACCCAGGACTTCCTCTACGGCGGAGGGCAGACCGCGATCCGCTTCGACGCCGCGTTCCTGCGCGACGGCGCGGCGGACGATCCCGTATACAACGACTGGATGAGCGTGGACGTCACGGACGGCTACACGACGTGGAACCTGTTCTACGCGGACACCTTCACCGCGACGCCGAACACGTCGGCGAAATACGGCTTGCCCATGACCGACGTGTCCCGGGTCAGCGTGGACCTCGCGGACCTCTTCCCGGACTCGACCAGCTCCACCGTGTTCACCCTGACCGTCCAGGTCGGCAACGGGGGCGACGACCAGCTGCCCTCACGGGGCTACGTCGACCACTTCCTGTTCGGCGTCGGCGCGGGCGCGGTCGTGCGCAACGGTTCGGGCACGAACCCCGTCGTCTACTCGGCCCTGAACGCGCCCACGATCGGGGAGGTCTGGGACGCGCAGATCGACGTCTCCGGTCATCCGGGCGCGACCCTGACCGTGATCGCGGCCTACGACGCCCCCCTGGAGGGGGTGTTCACCAACTTCGGGGAGCTCCTCATCGCCCCGCCTCCGCTCGGCAACTTCCTGTTCATGAGCTACGGGATCCCCGTGGGCGACGTCGCCTCGCACGCGAGCCCGATCGTCGACGACATCCTCCTCCTGGGAGTGGAGGCCTACACGCAGAGCGTGATCCTCGGCGGCGGATCCCCCGCGCTCACCAACGCGATCGACGTCGTCGTGGGGCTCTGATCGGACGACGCCGGATCCCTGGGGATCGACGCCTACTCCACCGTACCCGGCCGCGCCCGCCGCGCCTTCGTGGTGAGATCGCGCAGCAGGCCCTGGCGCAGCTCGGTCAGGATCAGGTCCTCGTCGAAGAGCAGGACGAGGCCATGCATCTCGGAATCGACCTCGTCGAAGTCGAAGGAGACGGCGACGTAGTCCGTCACCGGCGCGCTCAGGTTGAAACCCGAGCTCTCCGTCTCGAGCCAGCCGTAGGCCAGGCCCACCCCGTCGCCCCGGAACTCCCACACCCAGAGCGGGGCACCGAGGGCGTCCAGGCAGTGGCCGAGGCTGCTCTCGTCCGGTCGCAGCCGGGCGACCGCCTCCTCCGGCGGCGGCGCGAAGCGGCTTTCGCGCTGCCAGGTGATGTTGAGGCAACCGCCGAGGAGCGGCAGCAAGGCGATCAGCAGGATCCGCATCACTCCTCGTGGAGGTCGGACCACGGCATGGCGTAGACCGGATCGTTGTAGTCGAAGGTCGCGCCGACGTGGGTCAGCACGTCGTCCTCGTCGAAGAACACCCACACGCGGTCCGAGCGCGTGTCCTCGTTCACCAGGGCGACGACCACGAGCCACAGGCCGGCTTGCTTGGTCGTGCTCGCGTCGAAGCGGTACGCGGTGCGGTGGCCGAGCTGCACGACCTCCGTCGGCGCGCCGAGGGCATCGAGCACCTCGGTCGCGGTGGTCACCCCCGGCCGCAGGCCTTCGAGGCGGCTCTCGGCCAGGGGCTCGTTCTCGGTCGTGCGAGAGATGAAGCAGCTCGGCAGGACGAGCACGCCCAGGATCAGGAGCAAGGTGCGCATGGTGGAGGAGCGGAGCATCGGGTTCGATGGGGAGGACGGCGGACGGACCTCCTCACCCTACACGAAAGGCGGTCCCGATTCCGGGGCGCGTGCCCCTACCGGCCGAGCACGAGCTCGATGCCCTCGGTGAGACCGAGCTTGTTCGTGGGCATCGTCGGATCGAGCAGGAGGCCCTGTCCGTAGACCACGAGCCCCAGGAGGTCCGGGTCGTTCGGGATCGGCAGGTCGAGCGGGGCGTACTGGCCCGGGCCTCCCCACGTGCCGCCGACGAGGGTGACGGAGGGATCGGGAGGCACGACACCGATCAGGAGCTCGCCCGCCGCGCCGGAGCCCGCCATGCCGAAGCCCGGCAGCAGGGTGCCGCACGGGTAGCTCGGGTCGGGCTCGAGCGAGAAGAAGCCGAACGAGAACGCCCCGGCGTTCATCGCGCCGAGCGGGTTGGACAGTCCGAGGTGCATCGTGGTGCCGATCACCGGCTGGTCCCCCCAGAAGACGACGAGGCTGCCCGCGGGGTTGACCCCGCAGCCGAACGTCTCGTAGCTCGCGGGCGGCTCGAGGCGGTAGTCCCAGATGCCGCGGCCGTAGGTCCCGAACCGCATCGTGTTCTCGTGGGGCAAGGCCTCGACGCTCCAGTAGATGGTGATCGGCGCGTCGTTGCCCGTGATGTCCTCCCACGCGCTCGCGCCCGGTTCGCGCCGGTAGGCGGAGGTCTCGGTTCCCGCGTAGATCGTGCCCGTGCCGTCGGGCTGCTCGCCCAGGCAATACACGAGCGTGTCGGGCAGCCCGTCGCTCCACGCGTGGAAGGTCTGGCCGCCGTCCGTGCTGCGGTAGACGGAGGGCACGCCGTAGCCGTTTCCGCCGACGTACACCGTGTCCACGTCCGTCGCGCTCGGCAGCAGGGCCAGGCCGTAGAAGTAGTGCGCGTTCGGTCCGATGCTCGCCGACTCGGTCCAGCTCAGGCCCCCGTCGTTCGACCAGAACAGGTGCCCGTTGCCCGTCGCGGCGTAGGCGCGGTTCGGATCGACCGGCGAGATCCGGAAGGCGCTCAGGTAGCCGCCGGAGACCGCGGAGAAGTCGTGGGACGAATACGGCGAGGGTGTCCACGAGTAGTTGCTGGAGTGCTTCTCGTAGCGGTACAGCTTCTTCGCGCAGAAGAAGAAGTCTTCGGGGTCCGCGGGATCTGCGAACACCGGCGGCATCCACGAGTAGCTCTCCCCGGCCGGGAAGTTGACCGTGTGCAGGATCGGGTTGGCCTCGTTGCGGTGCACGAGGACGAAGCCGGGGTACACGGAGAACACGTAGGCGTGCGTGCCGTCTCCCGAGGTCAGGTGGCCGTAGTCGCCGCTGATCACCTGGGTGAAGTCGAGCGCGGTGCCGGAGGCGGGGGGCGAGCTCGCCCACTGGTAACCCTGGTCCTGGGAGCCGGCGGCGACGTGGTTCGGGTCGGCGGCCGAGGTCAGGGTGGAGTAGTACTGGCTGACGCGCAGGCCGTGCAGGGAGAGGTTGAGCACGGTCTGGAGCGTGTCCTCGGAGTGATACAGCCCTCCGTCCGTCGCGATGTACCAGGTCTCGCCGTTCGGTCCGAAGGCGAAGACGTCGATGCCGGGGATGTCGGCGTGCAGGCGATACTTCTTGTTGCTGTAGTACGCGCCCCAGGAGTTGACGATGCTCCAGGTGGAGCCCGCGTCGTAGGTGCGGTGCACCTCGACGCCCCCGTAGGCGAAGGCGTCCACGTCGACGATCGACGCGGACAGTGAGCCCCAGTAGTCGGTGATGTTGGTGACCCATGTCCAGGTCGCGCCGGCGTTGTCCGAGCGGTGGACTTCCCTGGTGCCGTTCTCCACGATCGCCCACAGTCGCGGCGCGCCCGCCTCCGAGCCGGTGAGCTGGACCGGACCCGTTGGGAGCGTGCCGACAGTGGTCCACGTGTTGCCCAGGTCGGTGCTCTTCTTGAGGTTGCCGTTCACGGCGAGGTACACGTCGTTTCCGCCGTTGCGGGGCACCCAGAGATCCCCCCGGCCGTACGTGGTGTGGATCAACTGGAAGGTCTCCCCGTGATTCGTGGAGCGATAGACGCGGTACAGACCGCCCCCCTTGGCGTGGAGGAACACGGTGTGGCTGCCGTCGCTCGTGGTCAGGAGCCGACGCACCTCCGAGGAGACCCCCGACAGCCCCGTCGGCACCTCCCACGTCCGTCCCTCGTCGCGGGTCATGTGGATCATCCCGCCGTCCGTGGCCGCGATCAGCTTGTCCGGAGAGCCGGCGTCGGCCCCGGGCACCGCCACGAGCCAGTGCACGCCGCCGTACAGGTTGTCGCCGATCGGCGTCCACTCCGTGCCGTCCAGGTTCCCCTTCCACAGCCCTCCGAGCGACGAGCCCGCGTAGAGCGTCGTCCCGTCCGTGGAGATCGCCGCCACGTGCATCCGCCCCGCCTGGTTGTCGCTCCCGCGCTCCGCCCAGCGATCGTAGGTCTCGGGCAGCGAGGCGAGCCGGTTGCGCTTGGCGATCTGGGCCAGGCCGTTGCCTCTCTCGATCGCCTGCCAGTCGACGTCGGGCGGCGCCTCGTGAATCTGCTCGATCCACGCCTCCCGCCGCCGCTTCTGATCGGCCTCGGCGTCGGGGCCGATCACGTGCTCCGTGGGGGGCGGATTGTCATTCGCGGGCGCGGTCGCCTCCCGCCCGCCGTCACAGGCGGCCAGGGAGAGGGCGAGGAGGCCGAGGAGGGGGATTCGCATGGCTCGAGGGGAATCGAGGGGGACGGGGATCGGAAGTCCAATGTATCCGATCCTCGGACGGTCGGTAGGATCCTCGGGTTCGGCCCAATCCTCACGAAGGCGAGCCATGTCCCACCTCCTGCTCGTATTGCTCCTCCTCGGCCCGAGCCTCGCGGCGAGCCCGCCGGGCGAATGCGTCCCGCCGGAGGATCCGCCGGCCCTCTCGGGATATGTCGTGGGCAAGGACGGTACCCCCCTGCCCGGCCTCGAGGTCCGATCGAAGGGGGTCAACGAGCGAGGCTACGCCGTCAAGAACAGGTCCATCGCGACCGCGCAGGGGCGGTTCCACCTCGGCCCGCAGCCGCCGGGGGAGATCACGGTCACCGTCCACGAGCCGCCCTACGAGTGGGCGGGTTGGGGGCCGCCTCCCCTCGACCAGCCCGCGCTCGCCACCTTCGTGGTCGCCGAGGGAAGCGAGAACGTCAACCTCGTGATGGAGGGGATCTGGATCGTGGTCGGCGCGAGTCTTCCCGAGGGGGTGGAAACGCGTCTCGGGATCAGCGTCAGCGCCCTCGGCTTCGATCCGCGATGGGAGGGGATCCCGGACGTTTGGGGCTATCGAGCCCACGACAGCTTCCAGCCCGGAGAAACGCGGTCCGTGCGGCTGTGTCCGCGAGGCCCGGTGGACGCCCTGCTGCTGGCCCGAGCCTGGGGTGGGGTCCCGAATCGTCGGCTCGACCTGACGATTCCGGAAGAGCACCGAGTGATCCGACATATCTTCGAGTTTCCATCCGCCTCCGAGCTCGGATCGATGCGGGTGATCGTGCGCGATCCGGACGGGAACGAGCTCCCTCGCTCGCGCGTCACCCTGTTGCACGAGTGGATCCGTCCTACGTGCAGCGAGCACGACGATCTCCCGGTCGACGAGTCCGGGCGCGTCGCGGAGCTCTCGCCCGGCCGCTATCGCGTCCGCGTCGCCCCGGGCCCCGAGGACGACCTCACGAACTTCCACGCTCCCTTCCTGACGGAGGAGATCGTCGAGATCCTTCCTCGCGAGGAGGCGTCACTCGAGGTGACCGCCACCGAGCTCGGAGGACGGATCCGGGTGATCCAGAAGATCGACGAGGTCGCGGAGCGCGACATTCTGACGTGCTTCTTCTGGGGGCCCGACCGCTCGGAGGGATTGCTCTGGTTCCACGTCGAGAGGCCACGAGGTCTCCACCGCACGTTTGCCCTCCCCGTGGGCGTAGCCCCCCACGTCTCCCAGGTCCTACCACCCGGCCGGTACGACCTGGAGCTCGGCACCTTCCACCACGGTGGCCCCAACTTCCCGGTCGAGGTCACCGCGGGCGAGATCGTCCCCGTCGAAGTCGTGCTGAAGCCCGAAGACGGGAGGTGAGCCCCGCCCAACGTACGCGTTTCCCGCCCGTATCGCTCCGCGCTACCCTGGTGGTTCCGTGACTCATCGAAGGCTCGCCCTCCTGCTCGCCGTGCTCGCTCTGAGCACGGGAATCCTGCTCCTCGTGAGCCGGGGCAGGGGAGGGGAGCAGGCGCGGATCGCGGAAACCGGCGAGGAGGCGGTCCTTCCCCCGGAATGGGACAGCCTCCCGCTCGCGGATCCGAGTCTTCCCATCGAGGGAGCGACGGCCCGTGGTGTGGTGCAACCGGAAGAGGGGGCCGGCGCCCCGCCGCTTCGCGTCCGGGGGCGCGTCCGCGCGGCGCGCGGGGCGGGAATCCCCGGCGCGGAGGTGATGGTCGTCTACTCGGGGGTTCGCGGGGACGAGCTCCTCGGCAGGGGCCGGACGGACGAGCGCGGGCGGATCGAGCTCGATGGCGAGCTCCTGCGCTTTCGCCTTCGGGCCGACGGGTCGATGAGCCCCGAGGCGATACGAGAAGCCCTGGCCCGAGACCGACCTCGCCTCCTGGGAGACACGGGGTGGCAGAAACTGGCTTTCTTCGACCGGTACCTCGGCAAGGACGACGACCGGAGCGACGACGACCTCTTTCGCCCCCTGCTCCTCGTTCACGCGAGCGCGCCCGGCTTCCTGGACGGCGAGATCGCTCGCCACCTTCCCTCGCGGGTGGAGGAGCTGGGCTCCACCGTCTCCTTCGGCATGAGCCTTTCGGTGGGATGCGAGTGGACCGGGCGCCTTCTGACTCCCACCGGCGAGCCGGCCGTGGGAGCGAACATTCGGCTCGAGCTCGTCGATGGCGAGGAGACGGTCGAGGTGAAGATGGTCGCGGACGAGCGCGGAGGCTTCGCGCACCACAGTCGGGAGCTCCCCCTCGACACCCTTCGCGTCCACCTGCCCGAGGAGGGCCACCTGGAGCTCGTCTCTCTCGGTATTCCCGCCGAGACGGACTTCGACTTCGGAGACCTCTTCCTCGCGCCGCTGCTTTCCATCTCCGGGCGCGTGACGGCGGGCGATGGCACGCGCCTGCCGGGGGTGCTGGTGGGAGGCGGAGGTCCCGATTCCTTCGGCGGCAAGGTCGTCCGCACCACGCAGACCGACAAGGAAGGCCGATTCCGCCTCGAGGGATTCCCCCCGGGCACGTTCCGGATCGGAGTGGACGACCGGATCGGGATCCGGACGCGCGAAGAGGAGAAGGACTGGCTCGATCGCCTGAGCGGAAGCGGAGGCTGGTACGCGGATCGATTCACCGAGGTGACCGCGGGCGCCACGGGTGTCGCACTGGTGGGGGATGGATTCTGGGCCATCCTCTCGGCCGGTCCTCCCGGCGAGGAGGATCTCGGGCCGATCCGCGTGGACAGCTCGTACCGATGGAGGGGCGAGCCCGGACGGGAGGGAGGGCATACGAGGGGTCCGGAGATCCGCCTCGAAAGACCGGGGAATCCCACGAGCCATCGGATCTGGGGGCCGGCTCCCTCGGGGCTGGGCTTGGATGTCTCTCCGGATCATCTGCTCGGCGACTCGCCTCTTTCCAGCCTGCGGTTGCGCGCGACCTTCCCGGACCTTCCCGCGGTCGAGGAGCGGCTCGAGATCGCGGCCGGGCAGTGGGCCGTGGAGCACGTCTTCGGCTTCTCTTCCGCCTCCGAGTTCGGATCCCTTCGTCTCCTCGTTCGCGATTCCTCGGGCCGTCCGATCCCCCGCTTGCGAGCGACCTTGTACACCGAGGACTCCAGCTTCGCGGAGCACGGTGTCGAAGGGCTCGCCGTCCCCGAATCCGGTCTCATCGAGCGCGTAACTCCCGGGCGCTACCGGGTCTGCATCGAGCCGGGGAGCGAGGCCGATCTCTCGTGCTATCTCCTGCCCTTCGTGGTCGAGGAGTGCGTCGAGATCCACCCGGGCGAGGAGCAGCTGCTCGAGGTGATGGGTGTGGAGCTCGGGGGCCGCATCGAGCTGACGGTAGTCGCCGAAG
>CAYRXS010000135.1:0-17947 GCA_964428225.1 uncultured Planctomycetaceae bacterium | reverse complement strand
CGACGCGGCGGAGCTGGACGTCGACGATCGAGCGGAGCTGCTCGCGGGTGAGGGCGTCGTAGGTGATCACCTCGTCGAGCCGGTTGACGAACTCGGGTCGGAAGTGGGTCCGCACCTGCTCCTCCCCGCGCAGGTTGCTCGTCATCAGGACGAGCGTCTGCGTGAAGTCGACGACGTGACCCTGACCGTCGGTCAGCCGACCGTCGTCCAGGATCTGCAGGAGCACGTTGAACACGTCGGGATGCGCCTTCTCGATCTCGTCGAGCAGCACGACGCAGTGCGGCTTGCGGCGCACGGCCTCGGTGAGCGCCCCGCCCTCCTCGTAGCCGACGTAGCCCGGCGGCGCGCCGATCATCCGCGAGACGGAGTGCTTCTCCATGAACTCGCTCATGTCGAGCCGCACCGTCGCCGCCTCGTCGTCGAACAGGAACTCCGCGAGGGCGCGCGCGGTCTCGGTCTTGCCGACGCCCGTCGGGCCGAGCAGCAGGAACGAGCCCAGCGGCCGCGTGGTCTCCTGCAGGCCGGCGCGCGCGCGACGCACCGCCTCGGAGATCAGCTCGAGGGCGTGACCCTGCCCGATGATCCGCTCGCCGATCCGCTCCTCCATGTGGACGAGCTTCTCGCGCTCGGTCTCGAGCAGGCGCGAGGCGGGGATACCGGTCCAGCGGCTGACGACCTGGGCGATCATCTCCGCGTCGACCTCCTCGGGCAGCAGGGCGCCACTCTCCTGCGCCTGGTGCAGCCTCTCCTGGGCGGAGGCGACGTCGCGCTCCGTCTCCGGGATCTCGCCATAGCGGATCTCCCCGACCCGCTCGAGCTCGCCCTCGCGCTCCTTGCGCTCGGCCTCCGCGCGCAGGCTCTCGATCAGGGCCTTGCCGGCGCGGATGCGGGTGATGAGCTCCTTCTCGTTGCGCCAGCGGGACTGCAAGGCGCTCTTCTCCTCGTTCAGATCCGCCAGCTCGGCCTGGATGCTCGCGATGCGCGCTCCCGCGTCCGAGCCGCCGTCCTTGTTCAGGGCCGTCGCTTCGATCTCGAGCTGCCGGATCCGCCGCTCGAGCCCGTCGAGCTCGGGGGGCATCGAATCGATCGAGATCTTGAGCTGGGCCGCCGCCTCGTCCACGAGGTCGATCGCCTTGTCGGGCAGGAAGCGCTCGGTGATGTGCCGGGCCGAGAGCCGTCCCGCCGCGACGAGCGCCTCGTCGAGGATGTGCACTCCGTAGTGCGTCTCGTACCGCTCCTTCAGCCCACGCAGGATGGCCACGGTGTCCTCCACCGTCGGCTCGTCGATCATCACCGGCATGAAGCGTCGCTCGAGCGCCTTGTCCTTCTCGACGTACTTGCGGTACTCGTCGAGCGTGGTGGCGCCGATGCAGTGCAGATCGCCGCGGGCGAGCGCCGGCTTCAGCATGTTGGCGGCGTCGATCGCGCCCTCCGCGCCGCCCGCGCCGACGAGGGTGTGCAGCTCGTCGATGAACAGGATCACGTCGCCCTGCCCCTCGGCGATCTCCTCGAGCACGGCCTTCAGCCGCTCCTCGAACTCCCCGCGATACTTGGCGCCGGCGAGGAGCGCGCCCAGGTCGAGGGCCATGAGGCGCCGGTCCTTCAATCCCTCCGGCACGTCGCCGGCCACGATGCGGTTCGCGAGCCCCTCCGCGATCGCGGTCTTGCCTACGCCGGGATCGCCGATCAGGACGGGGTTGTTCTTGCGCCGGCGCGAGAGCACCTGCATCACGCGACGGATCTCGGTCTCGCGGCCGATCACCGGGTCGAGCTTGCCGTCACGCGCATCCTCCGTCAGGTCGCGCGCGTACCTCTCGAGGGCCTCGAAGGACGACTCGGGATTCTCGCTGGTGACGCGGCGGCTTCCGCGCGCCTCGTCGAGGGCCGTCTCGATCCGCTCGGGCGTGAGCCCGCGCGCGGCGAACAGCTCGGCCACACGCCCGCCCTTCTCGGCGAGGGCGAGGAGCAGGTGCTCGGTGGAGACGTAGGAGTCGCCGAGACGCTTCGCGTGGTTCCCGGCGCTCTGGAGCACCTCCGCGAGCTCGCGGGAGACCGTGGGCTGGGCGCCGCTCGTTCGCGGCATCTTCTCGAGCTCGCGCGCGAGCTCCGCCGAGAGCGCGCTCGCCTCGGCGTCGAGTCGGCCGAAAACCGCCGCGCTCACGCCCTCCGGCTCCGCGAGCAGGGCCGCCGCGAGGTGCACCGCGGTGACCTCGGGGTGTCCGGCCTGGCTCGCCGTCGCCTGGGCGCCCTGCAGCGCGAGGGCGGTTCGCTGGGTGAGGGGATCCTGCATCGCAACCTCCGGTTGAGTCCACCCCCCCAGGAGCAAGGGGTATGCCGGGCGAAATCGGCCTTCTCAGCCCCGGGAGGGTGGTTTTTCGATCGCGGGCGAGGGCGGTTCTGCGCCAAATGGGCAGGGCGGGTCAAAGTGGCAGCCCAGCTCCCACTGCCCCCGCGGCACCTGGGTCCGGCGAAGGGGGCGGGCTACCATCTCTCCCATGAAGTGGTTCAAGGACAGCGTTCAGGTCCTCCGCGACGCCTCCGAGAGCGGGCCGATCCAGTGCCCCCGGGGATGGGGCGAAGTCGCGTTCATGCTCGAGGTCGATGGGATCCTTCCCTTCTGGGACCTCTCTCGCAAATGCCCCATCGGAGGGGTGAGCTCGTGCGAGGAGTGCCACCACCCGCACAGCCCCGAGGCGACCGACCGGCTGCGGGCGGGCCTGGATCAATTGCAGACGTTGCTGCGCGAAGGCGTGGTGACCGAGCCCGAGTACGCCGTGCGCCGGCGCATGCTCATCGGTCTCCACGAGAGCCTTCGGTCTCCGCCTGGCCACGGCCTCCGGATGACGGCCTGGATCCTCGGTCCCGCCGGAATCATCCTGACCGGAGCCGGCGTCTGGCTGATGCAGGCGTTCCACGGGGGATTCGTGGGGATCACGGTCGTCGGGATCCTGCTCCTGGGGCTGTGCGTCTCCTTCGCCGTGCTCGCCGGTGCCCCGGGAAAGGACGACGCGGGCAAGAGCCCGAAGTCGAAGTACGGAGGCTCTCGATGAACGCCGTCCTGCGACGTCGACTACCGCGACTCCTCCTCGGCTTGCTTCTCGTGGCCGGCGCGGCTTCGAGCCAGGAATCCCGGCTCGTTCCCGCGCCCGTGGACGAGGTCGACCGCTACGCCTGGCGTTCGCCTGGCGAGCGCGTCGGGCACGTGTTTCCGCACTTGACGGTGATGGCGCCCGGGGTGGGGAGCACCTCCGAGACGGGGATCGGGGCCCTGATCCCCTGGGCGGATCGGCTGTGGGCGGTGGGTTACGTCGCGCACATCCGCGGCGAGGGGATCGGGCTCTACGAGATCCGAGAGGACTTCTCGTGGCGGCTGCACCCCGAATCGGTGACGGGGACCTTCGCGAACCGGCTCGTGCACTGGGAGTCGAACCAGGTCTTCATCGGGCCCCATGCGATCGATCCCGACGGCGAGGTGCGCACGATCGAGGCCCTGAAGCGCCACCGCCTCACCTCGACCTGCCGCCACCTCGAGGATCCCGAGGGCAAGGTCTACTTCGTCACCATGGAGGGGAAGCTCTTCGATGTGGACGTGGAGACGCTCGAGGCGAACGAGCTCGCCGACCTGAACCGCGAGCTGAAGCTGCCGAAGGGAGCGCAGCCCCACTACAAGGGCGCGTTCAGCGCG
The DNA here is from genome assembly GCA_964428225.1 of uncultured Planctomycetaceae bacterium. GTDB lineage: Bacteria > Planctomycetota > UBA1135 > UBA1135 > JBFMCU01. Next base: position 14,262 of record CAYRXS010000135.1, on the reverse strand, counting down.
CAAGGGAGGCTCGTCGTGGCGAACAACACCTACGACGAGAACGAGTACCTCGGCAGGCGCCACGCGGGCCGGCTCGCCGAGTGGGACGGCGAGGGCGAGTGGCGCATCCTCGAGGAGAATCCCTTCATCGAGGTCACCGGCAAGCAGAATCCGAAAGCGGGCCGCACCTACGGCAATCCGCTCTACGCGGTGGGGTGGGACGAGCGTTCGGTGATCTTCCGCGTGCTCGCGAACGGCGAGTGGAAGCGCTACCGCCTGCCGCGGGGCAGCCACTCGTGGAGCCACACCTGGAACACGGAGTGGATGCGGATTCGCGAGGTGCAGACCGAGCGGTACCTGATGGACGCGTTCGGGATCTTCTACGAGCTCCCCGCGCTCGTCTATGGCGGCGAGGTATGGGGCATCCGTCCGATCGCCTCGCACCTGCGCATCGTGCCCGACTTCGTCTTCTGGCGCGGCCTGTTCGTGCTCGCGGGAGACCAGACGGACAACGCGGTGGGCCAGCCGCAGTCGGGCCTGTGGTTCGGAGACGTGGACGACCTGTGGGGCTGGGGGAAGCCGACGGGATGGGGGGCGCTCTGGCGTCACACCGACGTCGAGGCGGGGGAGGTGAGCGATCCCTTCCTCATGACGGGCTTCGATCACAAGGTGCTGCACCTGAGCCTCGAGAGCGGCGGTCCGACGTCGATCACCGTCGAGGTGGACTTCCTCGGCGATGGAAGCTGGCGGACCTACGACGTCTTCGAGCTCGCCCCCGACGATTACATACACCACGAGCTCCCCGCCGCCTTCTCCGCCCACTGGGTGCGCCTGCGCACGAGCGCTGCGGGGCGACTCACGGCCCAGCTCTTCTACCGCTGAGCGAGGTTTTCGGAATGGACGGCAGGAACCGCGGCGAAGGCGAGGGCTTCGTCTACTCGACCGAACACGGCCCGCTCTGCCCGCGGTGTGGAGCGCCCGTGGCCGCCTGCACGTGTCGCGACGAGGAAGCGGGCGTCCTCCGGGACGGAGTGGTGCGTGTGTCGCGCGAGACCAGGGGCCGCAAGGGCAAGGGCGTCACTCTCGTCACCGGCGTCCCCCTACCCGCGGGCGAGCTCGCGAAGCTCGGCAAGGAGCTCAAGAAGAAGTGCGGCACCGGCGGCACCGTGAGGGGCGCCATCATCGAGATCCAGGGCGACCACCGCGACCGTCTCGTCACCGAGCTGCGGAAGCGCGGATGGGCGGTGAAGCGCGTCGGCGGGTGAGCGGAAGCGTCGATACCGAGCCTGGCTCGACACCGCGCGGTGCCTACGGGAGCAGCCCCGCCGTCACCATCGCGTCCTCCAACCGAGCGCGCGTCTCGGGCTCGACCGGAACGAGCGGGGGGCGCAGCTCGCCGGAGCAGCGATCGAGGCGCGCGAGGGCGGCTTTCAGGGGCGCGGGATTCGTCTCGAGGAAGAGGGCTTCGATCAGCGGCTTCAGCGTCTCGAGGAGAGCGGGTGCGCCGTCGCGGTCGCCGTCGGGTCGGCAGGTGCGCACGAGCTCGGCCATCCGCGCGGGCACGAGGTTGCCCACGACCCCGACGACTCCCTTCGCCCCGAGCAACATGCTGTCCGCGCAGAGATCGTCCTCGCCGCAGAGCACGTCCACGTCGTCCCGCTCGATGAGCTCCGCGATGCGCTCGAGCGAGCCGGACGCCTCCTTGATGGCGACGACGCTCGAGCACCGAGCGGTTAGCTCGCTCACCGTTTCCGGCAGGAGATCGACGGCGGTTCGCGACGGGACGTTGTAGAGCACGATGGGCAGGGGCACGGCCTGTGCGATGATGGTGTAGTGCTCGATCAGCCCCCGCTGCGTGGGCTTGTTGTAGAAGGGGGTCACCACGAGCAGGCCCTGGGCTCCCGTGCCCTGGGCGGCTTGCGCCAGCTCGCAGGTCGTGCGCGTGTCGTTCGTTCCCACTCCCGCCAGCACGGGGATGCGGCCGCGCACGACGCGCACTCCGTATTCGATCAGCGCCTTGCGCTCGTCGGGAGACAGCGTGGCGGCCTCGCCGGTGGTGCCGGCGACCACGAGGCCGTCGGTGCCGTTCTCGATCTGGAGCTCGATCAGCCGCAGGAACGCGGGGAAGTCGACGTGCCCCTCGAGGAAGGGCGTCGGTAGGGCGACGTAGCTGCCGTGGAAGGAACCCCTCATGCTTCTTCTCCCCGGATCAACGCGAGCATCTCGCGGACGGCGGCCTCGACGCCCACGAACACCGCGTGGCTCACCATCGAGTGTCCGATGTTCAGCTCCTCGACGTGGGGGAGCCGGGCGACGGGGACGACGTTGTCGTAGTCGAGCCCGTGGCCCGCGTTGACGCGCAGGCCGAGCCCGTGGGCGACTTCCGCCCCGCGCGCGAGCCGCTCGAGCTCCTGCTCGCGCTCCCCGCCCGTCGCGTTCGCGTAGGCCCCCGTGTGCAGCTCGACGAACTCCGCCCCGACCTCCGCGGCGGCGGCGAGCTGGTCCTCCTCGGGATCGACGAAGAGGCTGACCAGGATCCCGCGCTCCTGGTAGCGGGGCACCGTCTCCATCAGCCGGCCGCGCTCCCCGACGGCGTCGAGCCCGCCCTCCGTGGTGACCTCCTGGCGGTTCTCGGGCACGAGGCAGATCTCGTCCGCCCCGCTCGAGAGGCCGAATTCCACCATCTCGGGGTCCAGGCTGCCCTCGAGGTTGAGCAGGGTGGTGATCCGCTCCCGCAGGGCCCGGACGTCGTCGTCCAGCATGTGCCGGCGGTCCTTGCGCAGGTGGCAGGTGATCCCCTGGGCCCCCGCCTGCTCCGCGAGCCGGGCCCAGGCGACCGGATCCGGCCTCGTGATCCGCCGGGCCTGGCGGATCGTGGCCACGTGATCGACGTTCACGTGAAGTCGAGGGTGCTTCTCCATCACACGTCGATTTTAGCCCTTTCCCGCCCGTCCATCCGCATTCCGGGGCCGGATGAGCCGGATTCCCGACTCCGGGGCCCATCTTCCGCCCTCGAGCGGTCACGAAGCGCCGCGGGGATCGAACGCCCTTCCATGGGACAGCTCCAGCTCAAGCCACGTGAAGGTCGGACCCTGCCTCCGTTCACGGTCCTGCGGTGCCCCCTCGTGGGCCACCAGGCGAGCTGGTGCCGCAACCTCTGCGTGCCCATCGAGGGGCACGGCCTCTGCGGCCGCCTCGCCCCCCACGCCATGGGCAAGGACCGCACGCAAGTCGCGATCGCCCGCTACCAGGACCGCGCCGCGCGCGAGGCCTAGAGCCGGGCCGGAGGCCATCCGCCGGGCTCGGCTCTCGTCGGGCAAATACACGGTTGCACGGCATCCATGTATCGGCTAGGATCATGCAGTGATCCAATCCTTCGCCGATTCCGCCACCGAAGCTCTCTTTCATGGGCAGCGTGGCGGAAGAGCGAAGCGATTCCCCGCCGATGTTCGTCCGGGCGCGCTCCGGAAGCTGGACGTTCTCAACGCCGCCCATCGACTCGGTGATCTTCGAAGCCCTCCGGGCAACCGACTCGAAGCCCTCAAGGGTGATCGACGTGGTCTCCACTCGATCCGTGTCAACGATCAGTGGCGGATCGTGTTTCGGTGGACCGAAGCGGGTCCCGCCGAAGTCTCTCTCACGGACTATCACTAGATCCGAACCATGCTCCCCAAGAACCGCGTTCCGACGCATCCCGGCGAGATCCTGCTCGAGGAGTTCCTGAAGCCGCTCGGCGTCAGCCAGAAGCAGCTCGCGGAGCACATCGGCGTCCCGATCCAGCGCGTCAACGAGATCGTTCGCGGCAAGCGGGGGGTTTCATCGAAGACGGCTTGGCTCTTCGCCGATGCCCTCGGCACGACGCCGGAGTTCTGGATGAACCTCCAGGCCCTCCACGATCTCGCCCTGACTCGCCCGAAGAAGGGCATCAAGCGGCTGCGCAAGACTGCCTGAGACCTGATCGAGGATCCGTGCTAAGATCGACGTCGGCTCCTGACGGAGCCCTATCCGGAGGCGAGCATGAGGATCCCGGATGCGACGCGTTGGTGTGGCCAGATCCTGACCGTCGCCGTGGCGATGGGGGGAACCGCTGAGGGACAGGCCGGGTGGGTGCTCTCCGAGCAGAAGATCAGCGACACGGAGGGTGGATTCCTGGGCGGGCTGAGCATGGACGACCACTTCGGGTCCTCCGTGGCCTTGCTCGATGACCTCGACGGGGATGGCGTCGACGATCTCGCCGTCGGTGCGGCTCAGGACAGCCAGGGGGGGCCGGGCCGTGGAGCCATCTGGGTGCTGTTCCTCAACGGCGATGGCACGGTGAAGGGCCAGCAGAAGATCAACGACCTCACGGGAGGATTCGGTGGCCTGCTGTTCAACGGCGACTTCTTCGGCTCGTCCGTGGCCTCGCTCGGCGACCTCGATGGAGATGGCGTCTGCGACGTGGCCGTGGGCGCTCCCCGGGACTCCCTCTTCGGCATGTCACGGGGCGCGGTGTGGATCCTCTTTCTCCGGAGCGACGGCACGGTCAAGTCGTTCCAGAAGATCCAGGACTTCACCGGGGGATTCGGAGGCGTTCTCGAGGACGTCGACTACTTCGGCACCTCCCTCGGTGCCGGTGACCTCGACTTGGACGGCACCGTCGAGCTCTTCGTCGGTGCGCCAGGGGACCGAGGAGAGGGCACCTCGATGTGGTCCTCTCGGGGGGCCGTATGGACTCTCTTCCTGAACACCGACGGGACGGTCTCGATTGAGCAGGAGATCAGCGATACCGAAGGCAACTTCCAGGGGGTTCTCGAGGACGGTGATCGCCTCGGCTCCTCCGTGGCCTGGCTAGGCGACATCGACGGCGACGGTTCGATCGAGATCGCGGTCGGAGCCAACGGCGACAACGATGGCAACTACGTCGACTCCGGAGCCGTGTGGATCCTGTCGCTGGATTCCGGAGGAATCGTTCAGTCCCACCAGCTGATCAGCAACTTCCACGGCGGCATCGTCCGGTGGACCTTCGACGAGCTCGACCACTTCGGACAATCCGTGGCCCGGCTCGGGGATCAGGACGGTGACGGTGTGGTCGACCTGGCGGTCGGGGCGTACGGCGACGATGACGGCGGGTGGGACAGCGGCGCGACTTGGATCCTGTTCCTCCAGGAGGACGGCACGGTCCGCGCCCTTCAGAAGGTCAGCATGGCGGAGGGCGGCCTCCAGGGACCCCTCCACGGCCGCAGCCGCTTCGGCTTCGGTCTCGCCTCCCTCGGCGATTTCGACGGTGATGGCTTCGAGGATCTCGCGGTCGGCAACCCGCGATGCAACGACGGGCCCGGTCGCTGGTGCGGCGCCGTCTGGAACCTGTTCCTCCAGGGCTGCCCCGACGCGAGCGCGACCGCCCGCAATCCGAACGTAGGCGGCTTCACGAATCCCGCGGTGTACGACGTGACGGATCCCCCGATCCTCGGCGTCGGTCTTGGAGTCTCGATCACGACCACAGGCAAGACGGGCAGCTTTCTCGTCGGCTACTCGACGCCGACCACGCTGTCCACGAGCTGGGGCAACCTGCTCGTCGACGTAACCGATCCAAACGGCGAGCTGCTCGGATCACCCTCGGGCACCGGCGATCCGACCGTGATCTGGACGAGCATTCCCGACGAGCCGATCCTCTGCGGCTTCACCTGCTCGACCCAGGCGATCCGCTTCGGAGGAGGATTCGACCTGACGAACGCGCAGGATCTCGTGCTGGGGCGCTAGACGGTCGCGACGGGCGTTCTCCATCCCGAGCCTCGGCGTGGCGGGCTCCTTCGTTGACCAACTGGAGAATCCGTGCTACAGGGTTCTTGACCGCTCTGAAAGGGGCCTGTCCCGGAGGCGGACATGCGGTACCTGGATGCGACGTGTTGGTGCGGTCTGGCGTTCTTCGCCGCCGCAGGGATGGGGGACACCGCGGCGGGGCAGGCGGGCTGGGTGCTCTCCGAGCAGAAGATCAGCCACTGGCAGGGTGGTTTCGGGGATCTAAGCGACCACGACTACTTCGGTTGTTCCGTGGCCTACCTGGGTGACTTCGATGGTGACGGCGTCGGGAACATCGCCGTGGGTGCCGCCGGCGATAACGATGGAGGGTATAAACGCGGGGCGGTGTGGTTGTTGTTCCTTCATGGTGACGGCACGGTGAAGGCGTACCAGAAGATCAGTGATACCGCGGGAGGCTTCAACGGACAGCTGAGCGATAGCGACTTCTTCGGTTCTTCCGTGGCCTCGCTCGGGGACCTCGACGGCGATGGCGTCTGCGATCTGGCTGTGGGGGCCTCCGGGCATTCCGACCTGGGTTTTTGGCGGGGCGCCGTGTGGATCCTGTTCCTGCGGAACGACGGGACGGTGAAGTCCGAGCAGTTGATCAACGATGCCTCCGGCGGGTTCGGGGGACATCTCGACGACGGCGACCGCTTCGGCTGCTCGCTCGGGGCAGGGGACATCGGTGGCACGGGCGTGGTCGAACTGATGGTCGGTGCCTACGGCGACGACGACGGCGGGATCTGGACGTACTCGAACCTCGGGGCGGTGTGGGTCCTGTTCCTGAATCCGGATGGAACCGTCTGGGCGGAGCAGAAGATCAGCGCCGTCGAGGGCGGGTTTCAGGGAACCTTGGAGATTGGAGACGAGTTTGGATGCGCCGCGGCATTCCTGGGCGATCTTGACGCGGACGGTTCGGTGGAGGTCGCCGTCGGGGCTCGCAGTGACAATGACGGCGGTTCGGGTGCGCAAGACAGCGGTGCCGTGTGGATCCTGTCGCTGGATGGCGGGGGAGCGGTCAACTCCCATCAGCTCATCAGCAACTTCCACGGCGGTCTCGGGCGCACGTTCGCCCGCGGGGATCTCTTCGGGTCCTCCATTGCCCGCCTTGAAGACCAGGACGGAGACGGAAGCGTTGACTTGGCGGTCGGCGCGTATGGAGACGATGACGGCGGCGGAATCGTGACGGGGGCCGTCTGGATCCTCTGCCTTGAGACGGACGGCACGGTGAAAGCCAAGCAGAAGATCAGTGCGTGGGAAGGCGGTTTCGGCGGAAGTCTCGAAGCCGATAGCATGTTCGGTAGCGGTGTTGCGGCTCTCGGCGATCATGACCGCGACGGTTTCGACGATCTGGCGGTCGGCGCCCATCACGACATCGGCGGCACAGGTACCTGTCGTGGAGCCGTCTGGAACCTCTTCCTCCAGGGCGGCCCCGACGCGAGCGCGACCTTCCGCAACCCGGATGTCGGCGGCTTCACGAATCCCGCCGTGTACGACGTGACCGCTCTGCCGATCCTCGGTGGGTACTTCAACGCCTCAATTACGACCACGGGCAAGACGGGCAGCTTCCTCGTCGGCTACTCCGCTCCGACCACGCTCTCGACGAGCTGGGGGAACCTGCTCGTCGATGTCACCGACCCGAACGGCGAGCTGCTCGGATCACCCTCGGGCACCGGGGATCCGACCGTGATCTGGACGAGCATTCCCGACGAGCCGATCCTGTGCGGCTTCACCTGCTCGACCCAGGCGATTCGCTTCGGAGGAGGATTCGACCTGACGAATGCGCAGGATCTGGTCCTGGGCAGGTAGTCGAGACGACAACGGCTCCCCCCCGGTATCGGGGAGGAGGATTCACGCTACGATGGTCGCCGATCCGGAGGGCGCACATGCAGTTCCTGGATTCGACACGCTGGATGGGCCTGGCGCTGCTCACCGCCGCGGGGATGGCGGCAACCGCGGAGGGGCAGGCCGGCTGGGTGCTCTCCGAGCAGAAGATCAGCGCCACGGAAGGTGGGTTCGGAGGGAGCCTGAGAAGCGGCGATAGTCTCGGCCGTTCCGTGGCTTCACTCGGTGATCTCGACGGGGATGGCGTCGGTGATGTCGCCGTTGGTGCACCCGGTGACAGTCAAGGAGGGCTTGCTCGTGGGGCACTCTGGGTGGTGTTCCTCCGGGCCGATGGCACGGTGAAGGGCCAGCAGAAGATCAACGATCTCGTGGGCGGATTCGGCGGCGTGCTGTACAACACCCACCGCTTCGGCTCGTCGGTGGCCTCGCTCGGCGACCTCGACGGCGATGGCGTCTGTGACGTGGCCGTGGGAGCCCCCGGGGATTCCCTCTTCGGCTGGTCGCGGGGCGCGGTGTGGATTCTGTTTCTCCGGAGCGACGGCACGGTCAAGACCTTCCAGAAGATCCAGGACTTCACCGGGGGATTCGGAGGTGTTCTCCGGGATTGGGACGGCTTCGGCACCTCCCTCGGTGCCGGAGATCTCGACTCGAACGGCACGACCGAGTTGTTCGTCGGTGCTCCGGGCGATCGCGGTGCAAGCTCCTGGGCGGGGGCGTTTCGGGGGGCCGTGTGGACACTCTTCCTGAATGCCGATGGGACGGTCTTCATGGAGCAGGAGATCAGCGAGACCGAAGGCGGATTCGAAGGGTACATCAGGAACGGCGATCGCTTCGGTTCGTCCGTCGCCCATCTCGGCGACATCGATAGCGACGGCACGAGCGAGATTGCCGTCGGAGCCATCGGCAATGACCATGGCGGTAGCGATGCCGGAGCCGTGTGGATCCTGTCCCTGGACACCGGGGGGATCGTCTGCTCCTACCAGCGGATCTGCAACTACCGCGGCGGCATCGACGAGAAGGTCTTCGAGGTGGAAGACCACTTCGGACAATCCGTGGCCAGGCTGGCCGACCAGGACGGTGACGGGGTGGTGGATCTGGCGGTCGGAGCGCCTGACGATGATGACGGTAGTCCCCCGGGCTCCGACCGCGGTGCCGTGTGGATCCTGTTCCTCTCCGAGGACCGTACGGTTCGCGCCCTCCAGAAGATCAGCATGGAAGATGGCGGCCTCCAGGGGATCCTCCAGGGCGACGGTCGCTTCGGTTCCGGCCTCGCGTCCCTCGGCGATCACGACGGGGACGGCTTCGAGGATCTGGTGGTCGGCGAGGAGAAGTGCTTCGACGGTGGAATCGGGCGCCGCGGCGCCGTCTGGAACCTCCTCCTGCAAGGCTGTCCCATCGCGAGCGCGACCTCGCGAAATCCCGACGTCGGCGGCTTCACGAATCCCGCCGCATACGACGTGACGGATCCCCCGATCCTCGGCGTCGGTCTCGGAGTCTCGATCACGACCACGGGCAAGACGGGCAGCTTCCTCGTCGGCTACTCGACGCCGACCACTCTGTCCACGAGCTGGGGCAACCTGCTCGTCGACGTCACCGATCCGAACGGCGAGCTGCTCGGATCACCCTCGGACTCCGGGGATCCGACCGTGATCTGGACGAGCATTCCCGACGAGCCGGTCCTCTGCGGCTTCACCTGCTCGACCCAGGCGATCCGCTTCGGAGGCGGATTCGACCTGACGAACGCGCAGGATCTCGTGCTCGGTAGATAGAGCGGCAGGCAAGCCAGCAGCTCCCTCGCCCGGGCCGAGAAGGGCGGGGGTACGGCCTCCTCCAGGCCCATCTGAGTCGGGAAACCAGCCCCCGCGTAACTACGGCAGGATCGTGTGCTATGGTCAGCAAGGTTCTACTCAGGCGACCTCGGGGGTGCAGCCATGACCAATACTGGGGATCGCCCATTTTGGTCTCTGGAAAAGGGTGTGCTGCTCAACGAAACCTCTTCCGATTTGCCGTGGCGTAGCACGGGGTGGAGCAGGGCCTCTCAGCCGGGGCTTTTCGCACACCTTCACGGACGAGGGCCTCGTCGGGCTGCTGCAGCTCGAGAAGGTCCTGATTCTGCAAACCACGGGGTCGACGAGGAAGGCCACTCACCAGAAGGGCGTCATGGAGCTCATCGCACAGCCGATGCTGTATTGGGCACTCGACTTCGTGTGTGTCCGCAACGTCGAATGTGAGACCTTCTGGGGAGTCCCCGTTGTCTCGGCTGAAGAGCGGGAGGAGATCCTCGGGACGGTCAGGCGACGGATCGAGGCATTCTGATTCCACTACCGGGGCCACCTTCCTCCGCCTTTGGCGAGCACTCCCGCCGCGAGTCATCCGTTCGCCGTGCGGAATCGAGCTCGTTCCCCGCATCACCCTCCCGGATTCCGCAGTCGGACCTGGCAAGAACTGTGCGAGCGCCGGTTTTTTCGGATCCATCGAGTCAAAACCACGGAGCTCGGTGAGGATAGAATCAGGGTGTGCGTGGAAGGTGCCGGGTCGATGAGGACAGCCTCTGTTCCCATGGTCCGTCAGGGTACGTTTCCAGCTCGGCCCGGGGCGCAAGACAGGGTGGAATGCAATGGATGCCTGGAACCCGGCTCGCGTGATTGTCCCGATTCTCGCTCTACAGGTCCTCGCGGTTATGGCTGGCGCACAGGCTGGCTGGGTGCTCTCCGAGCAGAAGATCAGCGAGTCGAACGGCGGCTTCACCGGAACGCTGGAGCTCCACGACACCTTCGGCGAGTCCCTGGCCCCACTGGGAGATCTCGATGGGGACGGAGTCCCCGAGTTGGCCGTGGGGGCAAGCGGAGACGACGACGGAGGCCCGGGACGCGGCGCGGTGTGGATCCTGTATCTGAACGGCGACGGGACGGTGAAGACGCACGAGAAGATCAGCAACACCGAGGGCGTGTTCACAGGGACCCTCGACAACGGCGACGGCTTCGGCTCCTCGGTGACCTCTCTCGGAGATCTCAACGGCGATGGAATAGACGACCTCGCCGTGGGAGCTCATGGCGACGATGACGGGGGCAATAATTGTGGTGCGGTCTGGATTCTACTCCTCGATTCGGACAGCACCGTCATGGCGCACCAGAAGATCAGCTCCGGTGAGGGCAACTTCGGGGGCGCCCTGTATGACGGGGACGCATTCGGTGGTTCGGTGGCCTCGCTCGGGGATCTCGATGGCGACGGCCTCGCCGATCTGGCCGTGGGGGCGCCGCGCGACGACGACGGCGGGTCCGATCGCGGCGCGGTGTGGATCCTGTTCCTGGGTGGCTCCGGGACCGTGAGGTCGCACCAGAAGATCAGCCATACGGCCGGGAACTTCGCCGGTGGTCTCGATGACTACGATCTCTTCGGCAACTCATTGGCCTCCATGGGAGACTTCGATGGTGATGGTATCGGTGATCTCGCCGTGGGGGCGTTCTACGATTACGATTGGGGCGGTTTCCGGGGCGCGGTCTGGATCCTGTTCCTCGAATCGAACGGCACGGTCAAGTCCCACCAGAAGATCAACCACCTCGAGGGCGGCTTCACCGGTGAGATCGAGATCGGTGATCGATTCGGAGCCTCGGTGACCTGGTTGACGGATCAGGACGGAGATGGAACGGGGGATCTCCTCGTCGGAGCCGTCGGTGACGACGACGGGGGCGCGTACGACGAGTATCGCGGCTACGGTGCGGCGTGGATGCTGTTCCTCCGCTCGAACGGAACGGTCAAGGCCCATCAGAAGATCAGCCTGGTAGAGGGCGGCTTCACGGGTCTGGTGAGGAAGGGCGATTACTTCGGCTCTTCGGTCGCCTCTCTCGGGGACCTCGACGGAGACGGCTTCGGGGACGTGGCCGTGGGGGCGTATCTCGGCCACGGAACCCATCACCGGTGCGGCGTGGTGTGGATTCTCACTCTGCAAGGTTGTCCGCCGGCCGGCGCGACCTTCCGCAATCCGGACGTCGGTGGCTTCTCGAATCCCGCCGTGTACGACGTGACGGATCCCCCGATCCTCGGCGTCGGTCTCGGTGCCTCGATCACGACCACGGGCAAGACCGGCAGCTTCCTCGTCGGCTACACGACACCGACCACGCTCGCCACGAGCTGGGGCAACCTGCTCGTCGACGCCACCGATCCGAACGGCGAGCTGCTTGGAGCACCCTCGGGCACCGGGGATCCGACCGTGATTTGGACGGGTATTTCCGACGATCCGATCCTCTGCGGCTTCACCTGCTCGACCCAGGCGATCCGCTTCGGAGGCGGATTCGACCTGACGAACGCGCAGGATCTCGTGCTCGGGCGGTAGCGCTCCCGCGAAACCGCGCGCCTCGTGCGAGCGGTTTGCGTACCCTGGCCCGATGCGAATCATCGGGGGGAGCCTGCGGGGGCGGCGGATCGAGGCGCCCCCGGGACGGGGCACGCGGCCCATGCTGGATCGGGTGCGCGAGGCGGTGTTCTCGACGCTCCACCCCTGGCTCGACGGGGCGCGCGTGCTCGATCTGTTCGCGGGGACGGGGAGCCTCGGGCTCGAGGCCCTCTCCCGCGGGGCGGCGCACGCGCGGTTCCTGGAGAAGGACGCGCGGGTCGCCGAGCTGCTCCGCGGCAACGTGCGCGAGCTCGGCCTCGAGGAACACACGCTCGTGATGGAGCACGACGCCCTCGATCCCGCGGGCTGGAGTCGGGACGAGAAGTGGGACGTCGTTCTCCTCGATCCGCCGTATCCGATCCTGCGAGACGTGACGAGCCGGGCCGAGCTCCTCGCGCGCGTCGATCTCCTCGCCCGCGAGCACCTCGCCCCGGACGGCGTGGCCGTCCTCCACGCCCCGCGACGCGAGCTCTCCGAGCGCGATCTCCCTCCCGGGATCGCGAGAACGGTGCGCATCTACGGCACGAACGCCCTCTGGTACCTGCAAGAGCGGGGGGAGGACGATTCGGCGGGCCGCGGCTGACGTTTTCGATCCTCCAGTGCCCGCCCGAAGACGTCGATACTCTCCCCGGAGGGGAACCACCATGCGAAGGACGTCCGGACTGCTCTTGGCCCTAGCCGTGATCGCTCTGCTCCTCGCCGTCGTCGGCGGGCGCGGGGCGTGGCGCGACAGCCGCGCGAACGACGAGGCGACGACGCGCCCGGAGCCCGAGGTGGAGGCGGCGAGCCTCGTCGACCTCCGCGCCGTGCCTGCGGGATGGCTCGGGCGCCACACGCGCCTCACGCTCCACTTCCGGGGAACCGTCGAGACGTGGAATCCCTATCACACCCGGTTCGGCCCGCCCGACTGGATCGGCTTCGAGGGCTGGGCGGACGAGCGGCTCCTGTGGGTGCCGGAGATCTGGGACGACCCCGCGCCGCGGCTGTTCGCCCGGCGAGGCAGCAAGGCGGCGAGGCGGCTGGAACGCGCGCGGGCCCTCGATCGCTTCGAGGCGGTCGTGGTCGTCCGCGAGGTCTTCCTCGGCGAGCCCTGGATCGAGGTCCTCTCCCTCGAGCCCCTCGACGAGCACGTCCCCGAGGGCACCGTCCTCCACGTCTGCCGCGCGCGCCTGCTCCAGGACCGCGGCCAGTGGGAGCTAGCCCTCCAGCAGTACGCGCGCGGGAAGTCGGGTCCGCTCCCCGAGCACGTCCGCGCCGAGATCGACCGCCTGATCGCCGAGTGCGAGGCGGCCCGTGACGCGGGCTCGTAGATCCGAGCTCGGTCCTCGCATCAATAGCCCAGGACCAGATCCTGCGCATTCGTCAGGTCGAGACCTCCACCGAAGCGGGCGGCCTGGGTGGAGAACGTGAATCCGGCGAGAGCCGGATCCGGCGGAACGGGCAGCGACAGGATCGTCGGATCGCCCACCCCGGAGGGCAGTCCGAGGAGCTCGCCGTCCGCATCCGCGATGTTGACGAGGAGGTTCCCCCAGTTGGCCGCGGCCGTGAGCGGCGTGGTGTAGCCGGCGAGGAAGCTGCCGGTCTTGCCCGTGGTCGTGATCGACGCGGTGAACGTGGCGCCGAGCACCGGCAGGGTGGTCACCGCGTAGACGTCGGGATTCGTGAAGCCGCCGACTTCGGGATTCCGGGAGCGAGCACCGGCGTAGGGGCAGCCGTCCAGGAAGAGGATCCAGACGGCACCGTTCCCGTCTCCACCGTCGTCGTCGTACGGAGCCCCGACGGCCAAGTCTCCCCTCCCGTCACCATCCAAATCGCCGATCGAGACCATGCCATGCCCAAGCCCGTCTCCGTAATCGAGGACTCCGTCGAAGCTGCCCTCGCTTGCGCTGATCTTCTGCTCGTGCTTCACCGTACCGTCGGTACTGAGAAACAAGAGCCATGTGGCCCCGTAGTCGAAGTCGCCAACGGATCCATCGTCGTCTCCAGGGCTCCCTACGGCGAGATCTACGACACCGTCGTAATCGATGTCCCCCATCACGGAGACAGAAGCTCCAAAGTGGTCCCAGGTGACGAGAGTGCCGCCGAAGCCGCCCACCCCATCGGTGATCTCCTGCTCGGCCTTGACCGTTCCGTTGGTGTTCATGAAGAGGATCCACACCGAGCCACTCCCGTAGTACGGATCGATTTCCATGACGCCCGCGCCCACGGCCAAGTCGACGACTCCGTCGCCATCAAGGTCTCCAAGAGAGCAGACAGAGCTTCCGAAC
>CAYRXS010000134.1:0-17960 GCA_964428225.1 uncultured Planctomycetaceae bacterium | reverse complement strand
CTGTCCCGCCGCCCCCTCAAGGACTACGACGGCACGGTCCTCGGAGATGGCCTAGATGGAAGTCTGCCCGACGGCGACCTTTCCGACACCGAGGCCGATTACGCCCACTTCGAGGGCGGATACCCCTGGCTCAGCCCGGACGGGCGCTACGTCGTCTACTCGGTCTTCAGCGGGGGAGTCGGCAAGGGTCACCCGCAAACCCATCTGGCTGCGGACGGGGGCGGGAGCTCGAATCGGGGCCAGGTGAGTATCGTCGGTAGTGTCACCGGGTGGCAGATGTGGCAGATCGACCACGCCGCCGAGAATCCGGGGCGCCACATGTTCACGGGGTGGGACCAGGACAGTCGGACGACGCATCAACGCAACGCCTCCTTTGGCTTCACTCCCGGCATCTGGGATCAACTGCGGGGAGTAGAGGAGCTGCCGCTGCGCGACGATGGGATCATGAAGCTGCAGCTCGTGAACAGTCAGCGGTTGCTCTACTACGAGCTCGATCTATCGCCCTACCAGGAGCGCGACTATGGGTTCTACCTCCCCATGACGGTCATGCTCGATCTGATCGACGACGAGCATCGCGAGGTCGACATCACCCGCACTCCGGACCTCTCGGGCAACGGCAACTACGGTCTCGTGGAAGGGGGCGCGCTACCTTGCGAGTACTTTGGTCTGCCGACCAAGATCCACGGCCATCCGGACAGCGTCCCAGGGCTCTACCACTGGGTCGATGACCCTGCCGAAATCGGAGTTGGCTGGGATGACACGAATACGGTGAAGGACATCCGCGATAGGTACTGGGTTCCCATCGCGGATTGGAAGGACGGCATTCGGACCGGATCCGCTCCCAACTACCTGTGGACCCCGGCCTACGACGGCCGCGGCAACAGCCACGACATGGACAGCGACACCTGCTGGGGACGTGTCGGACAGGCCATGTTCTTCCGGAAGTCGACGCAAGTGCGGGTCGTCAACTCGCCCGATGCCGTCGAGCTCAATCCGGGAACCTCAATGCCCGGCGCCTCCGATTCGTTCACGGCCTCGCTCTGGGTGCACCCGCTGCAGACGCGGAATGCCCCCACGCCCCTACTGCAGCACCCTGGCAACTTCGAGATCCGTCTAGATATCGACGGCAGCGTCCTGGGAGACGTGGAAGGATCAACGGTGTGCTCGGATCCCGGGGCGGCTCCGCTCAACACCTGGACGCATGTCGCGCTGACCTGGAAGGTAATCAAGGACGAAAACCACGACCCGGTGTCGTCCGAGATGCGCCTCTTCGTGAACGGACAAGAGCCTGCAGTCAGCCCGCTCTCCCTGCCGTTCGTCGAATTGCTGGATTGTTCGGACGAGGACATTCTGATCGGGTGCCTTGCCAACTGCGTGTCCAGCCCGAGCGACGCCGTTTTGCTCCTCGACGAGGTCGCGCTCAAGAACATCGCCCTGATCCAGCGCGACGTCGCGACCCTCGCCATGGCGCCAGTCGTTCCGGAGCAGTACGAGAACGCAGGCCTGCCGCCGAATCCTCCCGCTCCCTATGACAACGACATCGACGGCAAAGTGACCATCGGGAACCCCTACACCGAGGGAAAGGCCCGTATCGGTGCCGAGCTGTTCCAGGACGTGCAGCTCTCGATCGACAATACCATGAGCTGCAGCACCTGCCACCCCGTTCAGGAGGCCTTCATGGACGGGCAGACGACGGCCACGGATCGCTTCGGGAATCCCATGCTGCGCAACGTCATCTCGCTCTACAACAAGCGCTTCCAGGTTCCTCTGGCGTGGGACGGGCACTTTGAACACCTGGAGGATCTGGTCCTCGGAGCCGTGTACCTCGACAAGGAGCTGGGCAACAACGAGCGGAGCATGGTGAACTATCTGAGGAGCGACCCGGACTACCCGGGCCTGTTCCAAACGCACATGGGGGTCGGCCTCATCGAGGCGGACCATGTGCGTGACGCGCTCGCGACGTACTTGCGGTCCATGGTGGCGGGAGACTCTCCCGCGGACCAGTACGAGGCCGGCTACCCCTATGCCTTGAGCGCGCAAAAAGTGCGCGGGCGCACGCTGTTCATGCAGAGGGCGCGTTGCATCGGCTGCCACAACGGACCGAATTTCTCCGATGGACGCTTGTGGACCACGGGAACCTTCCGGGCGGACGGTCACGACAATGGCGCGTACAATTCCTGGTCGGCCCCCGGCACCGCCGGCAGGGCCAGGTTCCTGGGTGCGTTCAAGACGGCGACGCTGCGCGAGCTAACCCGCACCGGCCCCTACTTCCACGATGGGCATGCCGGGACCTTGACCGATGTGGTCGAGTTCTACAATGCCGGCGGGGTGCGCCAGGACACGCTTGGCTTCGGTCTCGCCGACGAGGAGCACGACGTGGTGGCAGAGGCTATCAACCGCCCGCTCGGCCTCGATCCCGCCACGGACATCCCCGACCTCGTGGCCTATCTCGAGGCCCTCGCCGGCGAGGACGTGCAGGATGGAGAGGTGGGATTCAACAGCGCTCCGACCGTCTCCATCGCCCCCGAGCTGGCGTACAACGGAGTTCCGTGGCCCGGAGGGGGATCACCGAGCGTCACGGCGCTGATCACGGTCACGGACGTCGACATGGATGACGTGGATCCCACGATGGATTGGACCCTGGAAGTGGATGTCGCACCCCCCGGCCCCCCCTACCTCCACTGGTCGAACGGGATGCCAACCCCGGTGGCGGGTGGTTACCAGGTCGGCATCACGATCACCCCGATTCCGAATCCTCTCGCCTTCAGAGTGCGCGCCGCGGACCACCACGGCCGCTGGAGCGACTGGGTCGACTACCTCTAGAACGGACGAGCGCCTGATTCGCCTCTCGCAGCAGGAGATCGTGCCGGCCCTCTCGAAGGAGCAGTACCTCTCCCTACTCGACCGCCGCCTCGGCCATCGCGCGGACGTTCTCCGGCGACACGTTCGGCAAGAGCGCCTCGTGGCTCGGGCTGACCACGAGGTTGGGGCCGAGGAGCTCCTTCACCCGCCGAACGTCCGCGCGCACGTCGTCCGGGGTGCCGTTCACGAGCAGGTCCTGCGTGTCGACCCCCCCCACGAAGGCCACTTGGCCCTTGAAGTCGCAGGCGAGGGTCTCCGCGTCCATGTCGCGCGCGCGGGCCTGGAGCGGGTGCAGGGCGTCGACGCCCATCTCGATCAGGGTTGGGATCACGCGGTGGATCGCGCCGCAGGAGTGGAGGATGACCTGGTGGCCGTGCTCCTTGCCCTGGGCCACGAACTCCCGGAAGTACGAACCGACGAACTCGTCGAACTGGCGCGGCCCGACGAGCAGATCGAGCTGGGAGCCGAAGTCGTTGCCCAGGAAGAAGCCGTCGACCAGATCCCCCGCCTGCGTGAAGAAGCGACGGTTCGCCTCGAGGTAGAAGTCCACGATGCGTCGGGTGATCGCGTGGACGACCTCGGGGTGGGTGAGCATCCGGACGAAGTAGCTCTCCATCCCGATGAAGTCCGCGAGGTCGTGGAAGAAGGGGCACCAGAAGCCGCTCGCCCGGTACACGTCCCCCGCCGCGCGCAGCTCGGCGAGCACCTCCGAGAAGTCGAGGTGGTCGGGATCCGGCCACTCGAAGTCGTCGACCTCGCTCGCGTCCTCGCAATCCGCGAACACTCCCCCGCAGCCCAGGGTATCCGCCTTCGGCCTCACGTCCCAGAGCGGCTTCCCCTCGGGATGGCGATAGGAGCTCCACTGGGGGCAGATCCAGCGGAAGTCGTCGCCCAGGAGCCGCCGCACGTCCTCGCCGCTCTCCTGCCCAAAGGCCTCCAGGTAGATCTCCCAAGACTCCGGGTGCGGATTGCCGAGCCAGAACCCGGAGCGATCGGGAGCTCCTCCGTCGATGATGGTCCAAATTCGTTCGCGGTGGTTCATGGTGGAGGTGCTCGGGCAGACTGCCGGGCGCATTGTAGCCCGGGGAGAATCCGAGGCTCGACCTACTCCGACTCGCCTTCCCTCTCCTCCAGCGCCTTTCGGGTCCTCGTCAGGATCTCGAACACGGCTCTCGTCTCGGGATCTCCCTCACCCTTGGTGGACTTCAATCCATCGTAGGCTGCCTGCAATTGAACCCTCGCCGGCTCGAGCTGACCGGAGCGAGCCAGGCATCGGCCGTATTGGCCCTGCGCGGACAGGATGATCAAGTTCCCCTGGGGCAGCGCCCCCTCGGCGATCTGGAGGGCTTCGACGAGCAGGGCCTCGGCCTCTGCTTTCTTGCCGCTCCTCATGAGCACCCGGCCAAGACCGAGCATGCTCATCAGGGTGTCGGCGGCGTCCTCCCCCTGTTCCTGACGGCGGATTTCCAGGACGTCCCGGCAGAGCTCCTCGGCCTCCGTGAGCATGCCTATCTTCAGGTAGAGCCGAGCCAGGTCATCCATGGCCAGACACGTTTCGGGATCGTCCGGTCCCAAAATCCGAAATCGGGCATCCAGGGCTTCGACGCATAGATCCTCCGCATCGGAGGCCTCCCCTTGCTCATGCAGCACGTCGGCGAGCAGAGTGGTGGCCAATCGCGTACGCGCGTGCATCTCTCCCCGATGTCGCCGCTGGATCTCCAGCATGTCGCGGCAGAGCTCCTCGGCTCCTTCGAGCTCCCCTCGGTCCCTCAGCAGGCTCACGAGGTTCTCCATCACCAGGATCGTCTCGGGGTGTCCCTCCCCGAGCGCTCGCGTCTGGATCGTGAGGGCATCGCGGTAGAACGGCTCCGCCTCGGCGGGACGGCCCTGCTTCCACAGCACGAAGCCCAGGTTGTTCAGCGAAGCCAGGGTGTCGGGATGTCGCTCGCCCAGGATCCATCGGCGGGTCTCGAGGACCCGACGCATCTGCTCCTCTGCCTCGGCAAGCCGTCCCTGGGCGATCAGGAGCATGGCGAGGTTGTTCTCCGAAGTGAGCGTGTCCGGGTCCTTCTCCCCCAGCACCCGGCGTCGGACCTCGAGAACCCGGCGATAGATCGGCTCCGCCTCCGGGATCCTCCTTCGGCTACGGAGCACGTTGGCGAGGTTGTTCATGGTGATCAGGGTGTCGGGGTGCTCCTCGCCAATGGTCGTCCGCTGAGCTTCCAGGGCCTTGCGGTAGAGGCGCTCGGCCTCGGCGAAGGAACCTTGCTTCCGCAACACCAGACCGAGGTCGTTCATCGACTTGAGCGTGTCGGGGTGCTCCTCGCCCAAGACGCTCGTTCGGATCTCCAGGGCCTCCTCGAGCTGCCCTCGAGCGTCCTCGTACAGTCCGAGGCGGTAGTAGGTGCGGCCGATCGTCCGGCGCAGGAAGGCCGCGATCTCGGGCTCGTCGGAGAAATCGGTGCCGATCCGCGCGACGGCATCGTCTAGCACGTCCGCGACCATCACCTCGCGACCGTCTTCCCAGGGATCGGGCGAGGCGAACATGCTCTCGAGGAACTCATTGGCCGTGTTGGCCTTCTTCGCCTCGATCTCGGCATCGTCCTTCTCCCGCTCGATCCGCACCACATACCAGGGGATGGACAGGAACAGGGCGCTCAGGGCGAGGAAGCTGACTCCGAGAGCGGCGCTCAGGACGGGGTAGCGTCGGATCCGCTTCCACAGCCGGGTGACCGCGCCCGCCGGCTTGGCGTGGATCATCTCCCCCTGGAGCATCCGATCGATGTCGTCGGCGAAGTCCGACATGGTCGGGTACCGCCGGCTCGGCTCCTTCTCCAGGGCGGTCAGGATCACCGTCTCCAGGTCTCGGGAGATGGTGGGATTCAGACGTCGCGGCGGCGTGGGATCCCTTCCCAGGATCTGCCGGAACACCTGCACCGTGCTCTCTCCTTCGAAGGGTACGCGACCGGTGACGGCTTCATACAGGGTCACGCCGAGGGCATGGACGTCGGTGCGCGCGTCGATGGCGTGAGCGTGTGCGTCGACTTGCTCCGGCGCGGCGTAATGCGGGGTGCCGCGAAACTCACCGGTGAGGGTCATCTTCGAGAGATTCGTGTTCCGAGCCACCCCGAAGTCCATGAGCTTGACCCGGCCCTCGGGATCGATCCGGATGTTCGAGGGCTTCACGTCCCGGTGGATGATCCCCGCCTGGTGCGCGCAGGCGAGGGCTCTCGCGGTCTCCCGGGCCCATACCAGCGCCTGGGAGGTCGGGAGCCGGCTCCCCTGCGCCGACGCCTCCGCGAGCACTTCGTCCAGGTCCCGGCCGGGCACCAGCTCCATGGCGAAGTAGCGGACGTTCTGCTCCTCGCCGCTGCCGTGGACGGTGACGATGTTCGGGTGCCGCAGCTTGGAGACGGCCTCGATCTCGCGCCAGAACCTCTTCTCCGCCTCGAACGATCCCGCGCGTTCCGGGCGCAGGATCTTCAGCGCCACGGGACGACCGGGAGGCTCCTGCATGGCGAGGTACACCACGCCCATGCCGCCCTCGCCCAGGCGTCGGACGAGTCGGTACGCGCCCAGACGCTCGAAGGGCAGATCCGGGTCGGTGCGTGGCTCGGACGGCTCGGACTCCGCGCTCGCCGTGGACGAGACGAACCTCTTCCAGACGGGCTCGTCGAACATCTCCGAGGCTTCGGCCTCGGCGGAGAGGAGGGAAGCCACCTTGTCGCGCAATGCCGGATCCCCGGCGCAAGCCTCCTCGAGGAATCCCGGCCGCTCTTCGGGATCCCGGTCCCGCGCTTCCTCGTACAGCGCCCGGATCCGCTCGATCTGGTCAGGTCTCCAGGTCATCGCCTTCCCTGATCTCCTGCTGCAGCCATACCTTGGCGAAGCCCCAGTCCCTCCTCACCGTTCCCTTGGAAACCCCGAGGATCTTCGCCGTCTCCTCCTGCGTCATGCCTGCGAAGAAGAGCAACTCCACGACCCGGCAAACGCGTTCGAGCTCGTCGTTGGTCTCCAGCTTCTCCAGGGCCCGGTCCAGGGCCTCCAGGTCCTCGAGGGCTCCCCGGTCGTCTTCCTGCCGAACGTCCGACACGTTCTGCGTCTCGAGAGCGAGCGGAGCCTTGCCGCCTCCTCGCTTGGCGGTTCTCCGACGTCGGGCCTCGTCCACGAGGATGCGGCGCATGGCCTTGGCCGCGAGGCAGAGGAAGTGGCCCCGGTCCTGGGGCGAGAGCCCCTCCGCGGGCAGGAGACGCAGGTAGGCCTCGTGCACGAGCGCGGTGGTCTGCAGGACGGGCTCGGCGGATTCTCCGCGCATGACGGCGTGGGCCATGGCGTGGAGCTCCTCGTAGACCAGGGTGAAGAGCTGGCTCTTCGCCGCGCGATCGCCCGTGGAGATCGCGACGAGCAGGGCGACCGTATCTTCGGGAATACCGGTCATCGTGCCGTATCGCATCGAGTTCGCCGCCACCGTGGCCCGCACCGGAGATCCCCCGGCCGACCGAAGCGGCGGATGCGGCACGGATACTGTACCCGGACGACACCGTGCCGAAATCCCGAATTCCGTTAGCACATTCTCGCCACGTCACGCCTGGACCTGTGGAGCCGATCCGGTGCGTTTCTCAGCTCGGGTGAGTCTCGATACCGGTCACCGAACAGCCGCGCCCGTGAGAGGGGCGCAAGCCAAACCACTTTCTCCAGGAGACACAATCATGAAGATCACGGAACGGCAGGAGACGACACGGACCAGGAAGCTCGCGAAGCGATGGGGCCAAGCGGCATTTCCGGCGGTGTCGACCATCCTCCTCGGCATGGGAATGGGCCAGGCGGCCCTGGCCCAGGAGGGATTCGGAAGAGAACGGATCGTCACGACCGACGCCGATGCACCCGTGTCCGTCTACGCGGCGGACATCGACGGGGACGGTGCCTACGACGTACTGTACGGGGGGGTGGCCGACGAATTCGCCTGGTACGAGAACCTGGGCATGGGCATGTTCGGGCCTCGGCAAATCATCACGACGCAATTCAGGACACCTCACGACGTGGTGGCCTCGGACCTCGATGGCGATCTCGACCAGGACGTGCTCCTGGTCGGATTCGGGAACAGCGAGCTCGGGTGGTGCGAGAACCTCGATGGACTGGGCACCTTCGGGGCGATTCGGCGCATCGCGACCCCGGCGCACGGCCTTTGGTCGGCTTTCGCCGCGGACCTGGATGGCGACCTCGACCAGGACGTCCTGACCGCCTCGTACGCCGACGACACGATCGCGTGGCACAGGAACCTCGACGGCATGGGGAACTTCGGTCCGCGGGAGGTCATCTGGACCTGGGCGGACTCCGCCAAGGACGTCTTCGCGGCGGACCTGGAAGGCGACGGGGACATGGACGTGTTCACGGCGTCGTACCACGACAACACGATCGCGTGGCACGAGAACCTCGACGGGCTCGGCACCTTCGGAGCGGCGCACACCATCACCAACGGCGCCCAGGGCGCCATGGCGGTCTTCGCCGCGGACCTGGACGGCGACGGTGACTCCGACGCAGTTTGGGCCGCGAACGCCGGCGACGAGATCGCCTGGAGCGAGTATCTCGCCGGTCCGGGTCTCTTCGGTCCGCCCCAGACGATCACCGACCTCGTCGACGGACCCCGGTCGATCTTCGTGGCGGATCTGGATGGAGACGGCGACCTCGACGTGCTGTCGGGATCCACGAACGACGACAAGCTCGCCTGGTACGAAAACATCAACGGCTGGTTCGATCCTCAGCAGGAGCACGTCATCACCGAGGAAGCCGATGGACCCTGGGGGGTCTTCGCGGCCGACCTCAACGGCGATCTGACGAACGATGCCCTGTCGACATCCGCCTGGGCGGACGAGGTCGTGTGGTACCCGTACGGACCTCTCGCGACCAGCACGTGGTACTGCGGCACCGAAGTCAATCCCGATACCTTCACGGTCGTCGAGGACTGGGTGCTCGGCGGCACCTTCGTGGGTTCCGTCACGGCCACCGGTAACAACGTCGCGGCGTTCCTGGTCGGCTACAGTGCCCAGGCGGTGATCCCGAGCCCCTGGGGCGAGATCCTCGTCGATCCCACGAGCATGGACCTGCTCGGGACGATGAACATGGCCTTCGGCGATCCGGCGATCATCATGATTCCCGTCCCGTCGGACCCGGGATTCGCCGGATTCGTCGTCCACACCCAGGGGGTCGGCTTCGGCGAGGCCATCACGCTGACCTGCGCGTTCAGCGGCACCCTCGGGTTCTGAACCGCGCGTACGGTACGGAGCCGGGACGAGAGCCCCCACCTGCCGCAAAGGGCAAGGTTCCCCTGAGCGGCGGGGTCTTCGGCGGGGGTTTTCGTCCCGGCTCCGTACGCTCACAGTGGTTCGTGGTGGAGTTGTCCCGACTCCGTACGGTATCACATCGCTCATGTCGAGCACGATCTCCGACCGGTTGGACCAGCTGTACGAATTCGAGCGGGAGCCGGTATCGAAGGCCGGCCTGCAAGGCGGGTGGCGGTTCGCGGGGATGTACGCGGGCGAGCACGTGGCAGCCACCGAGTTCGTCATCGGTGCTCTGTTCGTGAGCTGGGGGGCGCGCACGTCGGACATCCTGTTCGGGCTCCTGATCGGGAACCTGCTCGCAGTCCTGTCGTGGGTCCTGATCTGCGCTCCGATCGCGACGAGCACGCGCCTCACCCTGTACTGGTACCTGCGCAAGATCGCCGGCCCCGGGGTGACGACGGTCTACAACGTCCTGAACGCGGTGCTCTACTGCATCCTCGCAGGAGCGATGATCACCGTGTCGGCGTCGGCGGTGCGCATCGCCTTCGGCATCGAAGCGCAGACGGGGTGGATCCCCACGGACGCCGGGTTCGTCTTCGTGGTGCTCGGCGTGGGCGCCGTGGTGACCGCGCTCGCCATCTGGGGCTTCGACAAGCTCTCGCAGTTCGCCACCCTCTGCTCGCCGTGGCTGATCGTCATGTTCGCGGTCGGAGGGCTGCTCTCCTTGCCGTACCTCGCCCACCAGGCGGGGCTCGCCGGTATCGGGAGCTGGAGCGACTTCCGCACCGTGGCGGACACGCTCATCTGGACGGGCCGCGCGGAGGGCGGCGGCGAGGCGGTCGGGTTCTGGCAGATCGCGGCCCTCGCCTGGATCTGCAACATCGCCATGCACCTGGGGCTCTCGGACATGGCGATCCTGCGCTACGCCCGGAAGGCGAGGTACGGGCTCAACTCCGCCCTGGGCATGCTCCTGGGGCACTACCTCGCGTGGATGTGTGCGGGGGTGATGGGCGCGGCCACGGCGCACGCCATGCAGCAGCCGCTCGGCAACATCGACTCGGGGGCGGTCGCCCTCCACGCGGTGGGCGTCGCCGGCGCGATCGCGGTGGTGATCGCGGGGTGGACCACCTCGAACCCAACCCTCTATCGCGCGGGGCTCGCGCTCCAGGCGGTCACCCCGAACTGGCCGCGCTGGAGGATCACCCTGGTCGCGGGAATCCTCACCACCCTCGTCGCGTGCTTCCCCTTCGTGTTCCGGAAGCTGCTGGGCTTCGTCGCCATCTACGGCATCGTGCTCGCGCCGATCGGCGGAATCGTGGTGGCCGAGCACTACCTGTTCCCGCGTCTCGGCCTCCGTCGGTTCTGGGCGTCCGCGCGACGCATCAACTGGCCGGCCCTCGTCGTGTGGGCGCTCACGAGCGGCGCGGCGTTCGTCCTGTGGTGGATGGGCGCGGTGAACGAGTTCTTCCTGGGCGTGCCCGCGTGGTTCGTGGCCGGGGCGCTGTACCTCGTGGTGGCGTCCTTCGCCGGGGCGAGAAAGGGGAGGGCCGACGCCGGGACCGAGGACGCCCAGAGCCCGACATCCGTGCCCGATCCGGAGGCCCCTCCCCCCACCCCTCCGCTCACTCCGGCCAGGAAGGTCTTCGCCGTTGTCGCCGTCGCCTCCCTCGTCACCTGCCTCCTGCTCTCCGCGTGGGTGTTCCTCGCGGACGCGGACGCGTATGCCGATCGGCGGGAGCTCGCCCAGGAGCTCCTGCTCTGGATCTCCGTCCTCTACTTCGTCGCCGGCAGCCTCTGGATCGGTTTGAAGGCTCCGGCCGAGCCCTCGCCCTCCTCCTCGTCGTGACCGAACCCTTCACCATCTCCGACGATCTCGTCGCCGGTCGGAACGAGCCCCAGCTCGCCACGCTCCAGCGCGACTACATCCACCTCGGCGAGCTGCTCGCCCGACGCGGCATCCCGATCGAGGACGTCACCGACCGCGCCGCGGCCTTCGAGGTCGCGGTCCCGTCCTGGGGCGTCGGCACGGGGGGAACGCGCTTCGGGCGCTTCCCGGGCCCTGGCGAGCCGCGGGACGTCTTCGAGAAGCTCGACGACTGCGCGACGATCCACCAACTCGTCCGCGCTACGCCCCGCGTGTCCCTGCACATCCCCTGGGACAGGCCGGAGGATCCCGCGGCTCTGCGCGAGTACGCGGCCGCCCGCGGCCTCGCGTTCGACGCGATGAACTCGAACACCTTCCAGGACCAGCCGGGACAGGAGCACTCCTACAAGTTCGGGAGCCTGTCGCACACGGACCCCGCGGTGCGCGAGCAGGCGATCGCTCACAACCTCGAGTGCGTCGAGATCGGCGAATCCCTCGGCTCGAAGGCCCTCACCGTCTGGATCGCGGACGGGACGAACTTCCCCGGCCAGCAAAGCTTCCGCGCCTCGCTCGAGCGGTACCTCGAGAGCACGAAGCGGATCTACGCGGGCCTGCCCGACGACTGGAGCATGTTCGTCGAGCACAAGCTGTACGAGCCCGCCTTCTACTCGACGGTGATCAACGACTGGGGCACGAGCTACCTGTGTGTCCGCGAGCTCGGCCCGAAAGCGCTCTCCCTGGTCGATCTCGGCCACCACGCGCCGAACACGAACGTCGAGATGATCGTGGCGCGCCTGATCCAGTTCGGAAAGCTCGGCGGGTTCCACTTCAACGACAGCAAGTACGGCGACGACGACCTGGACAGCGGCTCGATCGATCCCTTCCAGCTCTTCCTGGTCTTCAACGAGCTGGTGGACGCGCAAAGCGTCGATCCGGGTTTCGATCCCGCCTACATGCTCGACCAGTCGCACAACGTCACGGATCCCATCGAATCGCTGATGGGCAGCGCGATGGAGGTCCAGCGCGCTTACGTACAGGCGCTGCTCGTCGACCGCGACGCTCTCGAGGCCCACCAGCAGGCGAACGACGCCGTGGCCGCCCTGCAGACCGTCAAGCGTGCCTTCACCACGGACGTCGAGCCGATCCTCGCCATGGCGCGCACCCGCTCGGGCGGCGCGATCGACCCGGTGGCCGTGTACCGGGCGAGCGGCTACCGCGCGAAGAAGGACGCGGAACGTCCGGCGAAGGGAGAGGCGGGATCGGGGATCGTGTGATGAAGAGCAAGGCCTACATCGCCGTCGACCTCGGCGCGGGCAGCGGGCGGGTGATCCTCGCGCGCTTCGGCGACGACTCGCTCGAGCTCGAGGTCACCCACCGCTTCGTCCAGCCCGGGACGGTCGCCGACGGGCACGAACGCTGGGTGCTGCGGGAGATGCTGACGGAGATCGAGCGCGGGCTCGAGATCGCGGGGGATCGCCTCCGCGAGCAGCCGGCGGAGCTGCGCAGCCTCGGCGTCGACACCTGGGGCGTGGACTTCGGGCTGCTCGACGGGCGCGGCGAGCTCATCGCCGATCCCGTCCGCTACCGCGACTCCCGCACGGAGGGCATGATCGACGAACTGACCGCCCTCGTTCCGCGCGAGGAGCTCTATGCCCGCACCGGCACCCAGTTCCAGCCCTTCAACACCCTGGTGCAGCTGCTCGCCCAGGTGCGCCAGGGAGAATGGCCGGCCGAGGCGCGCACGCTGCTCCTGATGCCCGACCTCGTCCACCACCACCTCTGTGGCCGCGCGGCGGGCGAGCTCACGAACGCGAGCACCACGCAGGCGCTCGATCCCCGGACGCGCACGTGGATTCCGGAGCTGCTGCAGACCGTCGGCGTGCCCCCCGAGGTGATGCCCGAGCTCGTGGAGCCGGGGACTCGCCTCGGTCCGCTGCGTCCTGCGCTGCAGGAGGCGCTCGGGCTCCCTCCCGCGTCCGTGGTATGCCCGGCGACACACGACACGGCGAGCGCGGTCGCCGCCACTCCCCTCGAGGAGGGCTGGGCGTACATCTCGTCGGGCACGTGGTCGCTGGTCGGCGCCGAGCTCTCCGAGCCGATCCTGACCGCCGAGGCCCTCGAGGCCGGCTTCACGAACGAGGGCGGCGTCTTCGGCACGACGCGCTTCCTCGTGAACTGCATGGGTTTGTGGATCCTCGAGTCCTGCCGGGAGATCTGGAGGGCGCGCGGCGAGCTGCTCCCCTACGACGAGCTCCTCGATCGCATCGCGAAGGCTCCCCCGAGCGAAGTGCACCTCTCGCCCGACGATCCCCGCTTCCTCAATCCCGCGGACATGATCGAGGAGATCCGCGCCCACCTCGCGGAACGCGGCGAGACCGCGCCCACCGACCAGGTCGCCCTCTCGAGGATGATCCTCGAGTCCCTCGCCGCGCGCTACGAGGTCATCCTCCGCCGTCTCGAGCGCATCACGGGTCGCACGATCCACGGCGTGCACATCGTCGGCGGGGGCAGCCAGAACGAGTTCCTCAACCAAGCCACCGCCGACGCCACCGGGCTCCCGGTCCGCGCCGGACCGGTCGAGGCCACCGCGATCGGCAACGTCGTCCTGCAGGCGATCGGCGACGGCGTGCTCGACGACCTCGCCCAGGCGCGGCGGTTCGTGGCCCGGGCTCTCGCCCCGCGCGAGCTCGCGCCCCGGTGACCCGGCGCGCTACCAGAAGAACGTGCCGCTCATCTGCATGAGCACGGTCTGCAGGGCGGCGAGGACGAGGCAGGCGTTCCAGGCCGAGCGCGGCGCGTTCCGGATCAATAGCAGCAGGTACGGGTAGACGAAGAGGCACGACCGCGCCGTCTCCCCCGTGCGAAACGCTCCGGTCGCGAAGGCGAGCATGACCAGGACGATCGCCACCAGCGCGAGCCCGCCCCCCGGGTGGGGCCGGTCGAGCCGGAGACGTCGGTGGCGGACGATCAGGGCCAGCACTCCGATGGACAGGAAGACCAGGATCTCGGCCACGCCCTCGACGCGGGTCACGAAGTACGCGAAGGGATCGTGGAGGAGCCAGAACCCACCCGGGTTCTCCACTTGGGTCGCGGTCAGGAACGCGGCCACGTGGTCGTAGCCCCAGAACCGCTTCATGCCCCAGACCAGGAGGAACGACGTGCCCACGCAGGTGACGACGGCGTACGCCATGTCGAAGCGATCGGCGCGAAACCTCCTCGCCGCGACCACGAGAGCGACTCCGACGAAGACCAGGGCGCCGAAGGTCAGCAGATTGGCTCCGACGAAGCCTGCGACGAGAAGGACGAGGTTCACCGCGGTCAGCCGGTTGCGCTCGATGCGGACCAGCCCCCAGAGCCCCAGGGTCAGCAAGGTGAGGACGACGCCGTCCAGGCACACCGCGCCGTAGACGTTGAAGGCGGGGAGGGCGGCGAAGAGCAGGCTCAGCCGGAAAGCGGCGGCGCGGGAGAGTCCCAGCTCACGGACGATCGCGAAGAACAGGGGGATCGACGCGCTGGTGAAGACCACGAACGCCAGCGAGAGACCGGACACCCCCGCCGCCTTCCACAGCCAGTAGTTGACCAGGACGGCGAAGGGAGGGTGGGCCGTGGAGTGGACGGTGAGCCCGTCCTGCGCCTCGTTGAATCCCGCGAGCCAGACGGACGCGTCCTCGATCCGGATCGCGTCGTGGAGGTACTGGAGCCCCGACCCCTCGAACGGGAAGCGGAAGCCCACGTACCACCCGCCCTGGATCAGGTTGCCGAGGAAGAGCAGCGCCAGCCCCAGGATCCAGACGAGCAGGGCTCCGCCTCGCTCGCGGCCCCAGGCCCACGCGACCACCGCCAGGAACGAGATCGCGTAGGGAAGACCGGTCCAGTGGATCTCCGGCAGGAAGACCCCGATGGGGAAGTACCGCGAGGTCGGAAGCGGCCGATCGCCGAAGCGCCCGAGCAGATGGTGCCCGAGAACCAGCAACGCCCCTACGACCAGGACTCCGACCAGCGACGTCGCGGAGACCCCGTCGCGAGCGAGGAACCTCCCTTCCTCGCGCGTAACGTCCGTGTCCCGTCCGACGAGCCGATGCAGGACGAGGACGAGAATCCCCGTCCCCCCCAGGGCCGCCACCACCGTCACGAAGTAGGGCTCGACGCGCGGCAGGAAGACCTTCGCCGGGAAGCTCCTCCCCCCTTGCTCCAGGAGCGCCGCGAACTCGCGACGGGCCGCCTCGTTCAGGGCCTCGACGCCGAAGAGAGCGGCGAGGACGAGCACCACGCCCAGACAGGCCCACGGGGCGAGGACCGCCGCCGTCCGCATCCGGTGAATCCAGGGTTCCTCGTCCTTCACTGCGCGAGCCAGGGGTTCCGCGGCACGAACGACCCTCGAGGGCGGCTCTCCGCGCGGTTCTCAGCGTACGGCATGGCCGCACGGGGCTCCAGCCTCCGATGGCGAAGAGACGCGAGGGTTCCTGTTCTTCTCCCCCCCTACCGCGCGATGAACGAATAGCGACCCGAAACGGCTTCGAGGATCGTCGCGCCGTCGCTCCATCCCACGAGCGTCAGTCCCCCCGCGTCCTTCGCGAGAACTCCGCTCTCCCGAACGGCATCCGACGAGCTCGACGGGACGTGGATCGTCGCCCTGGTGCCCGGAGGCACGGTGACCTCCAGCCGAAGGACGTCGCCCTCCTTCTCCCAGCGCGTGGCGATCGTGCCCCGGATCGACTCGTAGCTGGTCTCGGCCCAGGTGATCTCGCCTCCCGGTCGCGGGCGGATCACGATCTCCCGGAAGCCCGGAGCCGCGGTGTCGATGCCGCCGATCGTCTCGAACATCCACTGGCCCACTGCGCCGAAGGAGTAGTGCGCGAAGGAGTTCATGCCCGGGTTGTTGAACCCGTCCTCGGGCGTCCAGCCGTTCCAGCGCTCCCAGATCGACGTCGCGCCGTGCTTGATGGAGAAACCCCACGAGGGGAATGTGTCGTTGTGGAGCAGGCGATAGGCGACGTCGTCGCGCCCGATCTTCGACAGGACCAGCATCAGGTCCTTCGTACCCACGAAGCCGGTGGAGAGGTGCCAGTCGCACTCCTCGATCCTGCGGATCAAGTGGGCGGCGGCCTGCTCGCGCCGCTCCCCGTCGACGAGATCGAAGGCGAGGGCCATCACGTAGGCCGTCTGCGTGTCGCCCTTGATCCGGCCGGTCGCGTCCACGTAGGCGTCGTTGAAGGCCTCGCAGACACGCTCGAAGAGACGGCGGTAACCCTGCGCCTCCTCCTCACGACCGAGCGCGGCGGCGGTGCGGGCGGTCAGGTCCGTGCTGTGCGCGAAGTACGCGGTGAAGATCACGTCCTTGGGCGTGTCGTCCTCGATGTTCAGCCAGTCGCCGAAGCAGTGGAACTCCTCGGGAGGGAGGAGCTCCGGCGTGCTGCGGTTCTCGCAGAACTCGACGTAGCGCTTCATGCCCTGGTAGTGCTTCTCGAGGAGCTGCCGGTCGCCGTAGACCCAGAACGCGGTCCACGGGCAGATCGTGCCCGCATCGGCCCACGCGGGGCCGCCGTCGCTTCCCGCCACCTTCAGCGGCGCCACCATCGGGAACTGTCCGTCCTCGCGCTGGGCGTCGGCGAGATCGACGAGCCACTTCGTGAAGAAGGACTGCACGTCGCACAGGTACGTCGCAGTGCGGATGTAGGTCTGGGCGTCTCCCGTCCAGCCCAGGCGCTCGTCGCGCTGGGGGCAGTCGGTGGGGATGTCGATGAAGTTCGCGCGCTGGGTCCAAAAGATGTTGCTCACGAGCTGGTTCAGCATCGGATCGGAGCACTCGAAGCTGCCCACCACCGGCGTGCGCGAGCCCAGGGCGATCCCGGTCACCGTGTCCGGGCCCGGCGCCTCGTCGAGCCCCGTGATCTCGACGTACTGGAAGCCGTGGAAGGTGAACCGCGGCGTCCACTCCTCCGCTCCCGTTCCGCGACAGACGTACCGATCCGTGCAGCGTGCCGACCGGAGGTTCGTCGTGTAGATCGTGCCGTCGGGATTCAGCCGCTCGGCGAAGCGAAGGGTGATCTCCTGACCCGGCTTCCCCTCCACGCGCAGCCGGGCCACCCCCGCGAAGTTCTGGCCCAGGTCGAGCACCCAGGCCCCCGGCGTGGGCTCCGTGATCGAGACGGGGGGGAACGTGCCGATCACCCCTACCGGATCGGTGGGATACGGCTGGATCGCGGCCTCGATCGCGGGCGTGACGTCGACGGCCGACCAGCGCGAGTCGTCGAAGCCGGCCCGCGACCAGCCGTCGATCTCCCGGCGGGCGTCGTAGACCTCGCCCATCAGGAAGTCCGCTTCGAGCAGCGGTCCCCGCGAGGCCTTCCAGTCGCCGTCGGTCCCGACCACCTCCCGCGAGCCGTCCTCGTAGTCGAGGACGAGCTGGCCGCGGAAGCGGAGGTTCTCACCGTAGTGGTCTCGCCGGTTGCCGTAGCCGACGAATCCCGAGTACCACCCGTCGGCGAGGATCGCCCCGAGGGCGTTGGCTCCCTCCTGCACGTAGCGGGTGACGTCGTAGGTGTTGTAGTAGACGCGCTTCTCGTAGTCCGTCCAGCCGGGCGTGAACCAGTCGTCGCCGATGCGGTGACCGTTGATCCGGGCTTCGTAGTTGCCGAGCGCCGAGGCGCACAGCATCGCGCGCTTCAGGCCCGGACGCACCGCGAACTCCCCGCGCAGGTAGCGCGGAGGAGGTAGGACCAACCCGTTCGCCTCCACGGCTCCCCAGGGCTCCGCCCCGTGGTCGGCGAGCTCGAAGGCCGCGGCCCAGGCGCTGTCGTCGAAGCCCGACTCGGTCCAGCCCTCGGCCGGTGCGGCCGACGTGCGCCACGAGGCGTCGGTGACGAGCTCGACCGTATTCCCCTCACCGGCGGGCACGAGGAGCTTGGCGATCAATCCCGCGGGTCCCGCGGCGCCGTTCCGGACCTCGATGG
>CAYRXS010000133.1:0-18060 GCA_964428225.1 uncultured Planctomycetaceae bacterium | reverse complement strand
TGCTGGTCGACACCGGGTCCGAGGTGCGAGTGCCGGCGGGCGAGTACCGTCTCCTCTCCTACACGATGACCCGAGAGGGCGAGCACGGAGACGTCTGGCGTGTCGGGGCGACGGCGACGAAGGACAGCCCCTTCGTCACGGTGGCGCCGGGGGGCGAGGCAGAGCTACCGTTCGGGGAGCCCTTCACGGTCACGACCGACGTTGCATCCTGGAGCCTGCAGCAGTGGCGGATCGGAAGCCAACCGTCCCTGCAGCTCTCCTTCGCGATTCGTGGCTCGGCCCACGAGTCGGTGAACGACCTGGCTCGCGTCTCGGGCATGAAGAGCGCCTGCGCGATGTCGAAGAGCGACCAGAGCCTGCCCGTCGAGCCGACGTACACCATCGTCAAGGCCTCCGGCGAGCTGGTGGAGCAGGGCAGCTTCGAGTATGGCTGAGGCTTCAGTTGCAACGCCGCATGGGGCGGCGCCGAAAAAGGAACCGAATACATCCTCGTCACCAAGTACGCGATGGGTCCCTTCGAGACCCGCTCCGAGAAGACCACGGTCGAGCTCTGATCCTCGCACCCCGTTCCGCGTGAACGAGGCCTCGACCCGGCCGGTCAGCGCGCCACGACCTCGAGGCCTCCCACGAGAGCGACGCCTTCCCCGGAGATGCGGATCTCGTAGGAGCCCGCATCGAGGAACGACTCGTATCTCGTGAAGTAGGGCTTCGGGCTGTCGTTGCGCTCGATCACGAGGTCCCACCGGTACTGGTTGAAACCCTCGTGGGCCGGGAGCTCGTGCGTCCACGCCGTCCTCCCCTGCGCGTCCACGACGCTCATGGTCACCGTGGCCGCCCGGGCCAGCCAGAAGGTGATGGGAACCTCCTCCACGTTGCTCGATCGGGGAGCGGATCGCGTGTCGTCGATCACGGGCCGGCGCGCGGTGGGGGTCGCGAACAGGGTGCTCTCGCTCGGCCCCCCGCTCTCGAAGGCCCGATGGAGCGGTTCGAGGCCCAATCGGTAGATGCCTCGCCCGTGCGTGGCCGCGATCAGGTCCTTCTCCCGCTCCTGGACGACCAGGTCGGCGACGGCGACGGCGGGCATTCCCCGGCCGAGCAGCGACCAGCTCTCGCCGCGATCGGTCGACACGTAGACTCCTCGGTACATCCCCGCGTACAGGACGTCCTCGTGCACGGGATCCTCGAGGATCGCGTAGGCGACCTCGTCGGGAAGGTCGGCCATGATCGACCGCCACTTCCTTCCGAAGTCGTCCGAGACGAACAGATAGCCCCCGAGGTCGTCGTGGTTGATTCCCGTCACCGCGACGTAGACCCGCGATCGATCGAAGCGAGAGGGGCAGATGCTGCGGATGTAGAGGTTCGGAAGTCCGTCCGAGCGCTCGGTCCATTTCCGTCCGTCGTTGCGCGTGACCCAGAACGCACCTCGGTCCGTTCCGCAGAAGAGGAGCCCCGCCTGCAGAGGAGACTCCGCGATGGCCCCGGCCGCCGTCGACTGTCGCTCGGGCGAGGACGATTGCGAGAGGTCGGGGCTGATCGGCTGCCAGGAATCCCCGCGGTCCGGGCTCTTCAGCACGTAGTTGCCGCCGTGATAGAGGACACGGTGGTCGTGCGGCGAGGTGATCCAGGGAGCGACGAAGTTGTGCTGCAAGCGTCCCTCATGCCCCTTCGGCAGACGGGGGTGGATCCCCACCGAGCGGTTCGTGCGCAGGTCCTTGCGCCGCGCGCCCCCGTGCTGGCTCGAGAAGTAGACCGTGTTCGGATCCTCGGGATCGGGGAACGTGTAGCAGCCATCTCCCCCCGACCAGGGATCGAGCCAGAGGTACTCCCACTCGTCGGGACGGAACGGATTCCACTCCCGAGCCGGTCCGTAGACCGACGAGTCGTCCTGGACTCCTCCGTAGATCAGGTACGGATCCTGGTCGTCGACGGCGACGTCGTAGAACTCGCCCGCGGGGATGTTGTTGTGGTGCAGCCACGTTCGGCCGCGGTCGTAGGTGACGTAGAGACCTCCGTCGTTCCCCAGGACCAGGTGCTCGGGATGAAGGGGATCGATCCACAGCTCGCAATGATCGAGGTGGAGAGTCTCCGCGGGGCTCGGCGAGAGGTGCGTGATCTCACCTCCGACGATCCGGAAGGTCCGGCCTCCGTCGCGGCTGTGGGCCATCCGGACTCCGAGCGCGTAGACCTCGTCGTCGTCCTGAGGATTCACGTAGCAGTCGGCGAAGTACCACCCGATGCGGGAGAAGACGAGGAGATCGTCCTCGTGGGTACGTTCCCAGCTCTCGCCCCCGTCGACGGAGCGGTAGACCTCGGCGTGGTTCTCCTCCCGGTTCAGGTTGTCGACCAGGGTGTAGACCTTGTTCGCGTCCTGCGCGGAGACCGCCAGCCCGATCCGTCCGGTGCGCGGGCCGTCGGGCAGGCCGCCTCGCAGCCGCGTCCAGGTTCGCCCCCCGTCCGAGCTGCGGTGGACGCCGCTCTGCGCTCCCGCGACGCCGGGGTGGTTCTCCCAGGTGGAGGCGTAGATCACGTCCGGATTGGACGGAGCGATCACGACGTCGTTGGCCCCCGTCCTCTGGTCGACGAAGAGGACGTGCTCCCAGGTCTCGCCTCCGTCCGTGGTCCGGTAGAGCCCGCGGTTCGCGTTCGTCGACCAGAAGCGCCCCAGCACCGCGACGAAGGCCGTGTCGGGATCCTCGGGATGGACGGCGATCTCCCCGATGTGCCAGGAGTCGTGCAGCCCCACGTTCCGCCAGCTCTCGCCGCCGTCGTCCGAGCGGAAGACGCCGGTCCCGGGCATGGTGAAGTTGCGAGCCTTCTTCAGGCTCTCCCCGGAGCCGAGCCAGAGGACGTCGGGATTCGACGGCGCCAGCGCGATGTCCCCGATGCCGAGCGCCGATTGCTCCTCGAAGATCGGCTTCCAGGTGAGCCCGTGGTCGACCGTCTTCCAGAGGTTTCCGGAGCCGAACGCGACGTACATCGTTCCCGGGGAGGAGGGATCGCATTGAACGGCCTCGACGCGCGCCGAGTTCAGGACCGGCCCCACGGAGACCCACTCGAGCCCGAACGTCGACTCCTCCTTCGCGCGGAGGTACTGCGGGAACGAATCGAGGAGAGGGCTTCGGCTCTCCTGGGCTCCGTCGGGGAAGGCGATGAGGAACAGCGCGAGGAACGTGGAGAGTACTTGCCGCATCGGAGCGTTCGTTCCGGGGTTACTGGTCCGAGGAAAGCAGCAGGAAGAGCCCCTGCTCGCGCGGGACGGGAAGGGGAGCGTGGATGTCGAGGGGTGCCTCGGCTTGCAGGCCCTCGACCTCCGGCGCGACGAGAGTGACCGCGCCCGGGTCGTCGATGCCGAGTGCGGCCCACTCGATGTCGAGCTTCACGCGCGCATCCTCCGGCGCCCACGACGCGAGCACGATCAAAGCCGTTCCCGGACGCACGTAGGCGGTCGCGAACACGTCCTCGTTGTCCGTGCGGACGGGAGCGGAATCGAGCCAGTAACCGAGCATCCGGCTCTCCTCGATGCCGAAGTCGTCCATCATCCTCCAGACCGGCCGTGGATCGACCTCGCCGTAGATGCGGGCCGTCATGCCGTAGAGCAGCCCGCGATACGGATGGCCGCCGTCCTGCAGCATCTCGCCCATCAGCCCGAACGGCAGGCCCGACACCTCCGTGAGCCAGTAGTCCGAATCGCGGTCGTACTCGAAGTACTCGCCGAACCACAGGCGGGAGATGAACGGGAAGTGCTCCATGTAGAGGAACGCGCTGTTGATGAAGCCATCCCGCTCGTTGAACTGGTTGGCGGAGTGCAGGTCGATCACGACCTCTGGACGGTGCTGGTGAAGCACGTTCACCATCCGCTTCACCGTCTCGCGATCGAAGGCGATGTCGTCGAGGTACAGGCCGTCGATCCCCTGGTGCTCGGCGAGCCACCGCAGGCCCTCGACGTAGTAGTTCGTCCAGCGGGAGGTGCCCTTGTTCAGGATCGAGGCGTCGTCGACCATCCAGGCGTGCCACGCGGAGTGGTAGCGGTCGCGCAGGTGCTCTTGCAGCCAGGAATGGCCTCCCCCCTCCCCGTTGTTCAGGATCTCGTCGCCGAGGCTGCGCAGGGCGAAGAGCTCATGGGCCTTGTACGTCAGCTCGCGGATCGTGTCGTAGAGCTTGACCTTGACGCCCTTGGCATGCGCCTCGTCGATGTAGGCGCGCTGCGCCTCGAGGTTGAAGAAGGGGTAGTTGATGTAGGGGTTGATCTCGGCCGCGTGGTGGATGTTCACCACCGTTCCGCCCCACTCGCGGACGGTGTCCACCGGTACGTAGCGGTGCACGAACCGCGTCGTGAAGTGCGTCCGCGTGTCGAGCGGCTTGAAGGGCGTGATCAGGAAGCGGACGTGGAAGTGCAGGACTTCGCCCTTCGCCATTCGCCGGGGGCCGCCGTAGTTGCGGGCCGTCACGGCCTCGCCGGTCGTCTCGATCGTGATCCCGCCCCGGCCCTCGTTGTGCCAGGACGGAGGCAGGTTCAGCGGCTTGTTCAGGTAGAAGTTCGTGTTCAGGGGTCGCTCGTAGTTCTCGTCGCGCAGCACCCACTGCAGGCCCTTGTGCACGTTGCCGAGCCACACGCCTTCCTGGTGGTTCTCGAGCTTCCACTTCCAGTCGACGCGATCGGGACGTGCGCCGCCGCGACGGCCGAGGCCGAGCATGTACCGCGCCGCGTCCGGCACGAGCGCGACGGGTAGCGCAACGTCGCTCACCGCCACGTTCTCACGCGCCCGGAGCCTGAGGCGGTAGTCGAGCATCCCGTCGTACTCGAGCGCACCTTCCACGATCAGGTAGAAGTGCTTCGAGACACTCATCGTGCTCCACGTGACGCGGCCCTGCGCCTTCGGCACCACCTCGAACGGCGCGGGCTTCCATCTCTCGGGGCCGTCCGCGGTGATGACCTCGAGCTCCAGCGGCGCCGCGAGCACTTCCTCGGGCGCGTCGGCGAGCCCGGTCAGCTCGGGCGTGAACCAGCTCCGGATCGCCGCGGGTAGACCGGAGTCGTCGAGCACCACGTCGCGGCCGAGGATGGAGAGCGTGCGGCCCTCGACGCGCACCGGATGGAAGGGGGCGATGATGACGTCGGGATCCGCTCCCACCGTCGAGTTCAGCCACGAGAGGCGCGTCATGTCCTCCGGCCGATCCTCACCGCCGTCGTGCGCCACCTCCTCGAGGATCCGTAGCTCGAGATCGAGAAACTGCCCGCACCGGTCCGCGAGGACGAGCATGCGTCTGCGATACGTTCCGGGAGCCGCATCCGGGGGTATCTGTACACCGATCCAGAGCGGCTGCACCGTACCCGCCTCGACCGTGACGCGCTTCTTGAATTGCTCCCCGTGTTCATCCACCCCCTCGGTGTTGAAGCACGTGAAGGCGTCGTAGCGAATCCGGCCCCCCCCCTCCGCGACGAGGTCGTCCCCGAGGGACACGTACAGGTCCTCGAGCCGTCTCGTGGCGAGCACCCCGATCTGGAAGGTGTAGCTCTCGCCGCGCCGCGCCTCGCCGACGAAGGTGGATTGCATTCCACGCTCCACCCAGCAGTGGGGCAGGTGGCGGCGCATGCGAATCGGATGCGTCCGGTCCTCGGGGAAGAGGTGGAGGGGGCTCTCGTCGTCCCCCAGAAGTGCCTCCACCTCCTCCGCGGTCGCGATCACCTCCATCGGGAAGAAGGAGTGGAAGGCGTCGATCGATTGGATGGCGACGGTCTCCGCCCGCGGCAAGCGCGAGAGCCCCGCGTCGTCGAGCGGCCCGAGCGAGCTCCGCCAGGCGGGATCCGCGGTGTCCCGCGGCGGCAGGTAGGTCAGCGTCGGGTACTGCTTCCCGGTCGTCTCGTAGGGGAAGTAGTAGACGTGGTAGGTGTCCGAGCCCGCGCGCGGCCGGAAGACGACGTCGCCGGCCTCGTTCCCGACGTGGACGACCACGCGGTCGAGGATCTCCTCTCCCGAGTCGGCATCGACGACGAGCACGTCCTTCTCGTCCGGTCGATCGTCGGGCCGCCGCCAGGGAATGTGCGCGAGCACGGCGGGCGCGGCCTCCTCGACCCTCACGACCGCCCGGTGGTTCCCCCGCGACGTTCCCGCGTCGCCCGCCTCGAGATCCGGGTCCCAGTCACCTGTCTCGAACCGCACTCCGTCGATCATGCTGGAGATTCCTGGCGGCGTGGAGGTTTCCGGTCCACCCGGAAGCGCGCAGGCGGAGGCGAGCAACGAGGCGGCGAGGAGGAGGAAGAGCTTGAGCGACGAGCGCATGGTGGATGCTGGGATCGAACCCGACACGCAGTGTTGCGTTTCGAGAGGGCCGGGGTCAATCGGACTCCGCCGGATACACCGCGGCGTCGAGCAGGGCATTGATCTGCTCGTCGGACAGCTCACCGGATCCGTCCTCGAACCATCCCCCGATGCACGACACGTCGTCGAACCCCAGGTCGAACGCCTCGCGGAGGACGGACATCATCTCGACGTCTTCGAGACCCCGGGACGTCAGCCAGTGCAGCATCTCGGCACCGTGCTTCCCTTCTTCCTTCATTCGCCGCACTTCCGCGACATGCGTGGGATCATTCTCCAAGAGCATCGCGCCTGTCCTCGGTTCTGGTCATGGCTTGCTGAAGACCACAACGGCCTTCTTGTATTGGCCGGGGACTCCCTGCAGGTCACGAATCGTCACCTTGGTGAACCCGGCCGCGGCGGCCTGCTGACCCGTCCAGGTTCCCCAGGCCGCTCGCTCCGGTCTCAACCACATCATGACCTGTCTGTTGAACGCCTCCAGATTGGAGCCGAAGGTCCACGAGCCCCGCACCGCCTTCACCCGGTCACCGAAGTGCTTCAGGGCCTCCTTGAAAGCCTCGCTACCCCGCAAGAACTTCGCCCTTGTCCCGTCGTCGAGCTTCGTGCGGAAGGTCATGCACAGCTCTCCGTCCTCGAGGTGGGCGTTGGCCTTCAGACGACGATGCGCCGGATCCTGGAGATAGAAGCGATCGGGTTCAGACCGGTTCTCGAGTCGATCCGACTTCCCACTGAGATCCATGGTGGGCTTGGTGTCCCCGGTGGGGGGAGATTCGCGAGCTGGCGCGCGCTCGGGCGGCACCGTGGGACGGAGAGCCGGGTCATCGGGCCGAACCGGGGGACGTGTCGCGGCGTCGTCCGGCGGTACGGTGGGGCGCGTCGCGGCGTCGTCGGCCATCGATCCGTGTCTCGACGGCGTGGTTCCGCCTGTCCCGCTCGCAACATCGCGGCGCGGCGCGGGGCCCGCCGGCCCGCTCCCCGAGGCTGGCTCGGGATGGCCCATGAACTCCGACGTCCTCTGCCGGGCGAACTCGCGGGCCTCCTCGTCCCACCGCGCGAACCTCGCCTGCCCCGGGGCATCGTCGATATGTTCGAGTCTCAGAGCCCGATGCAGTGCCCTCTCCCTCTCCCACCGGAGGAGCTGCCGAGCCCAATGCTCCCCCCGTATTGCCTGCTCGATGCCCTCATTGCCCCGTAGTGACGCTCTCACGTCCCTCATGCTGCGAATGTCGAACTCTCTTATGAAGTCCTCGATCAACTTGGCTCGATTGTGGAGGTCTTGCCGGATCTGCCGGTTCGAGAATCCCCTCGACCTCAGCTTGTCGATGGTGTCTACGAGCTCCGTAGGACCCATTCCGTATCGTATCGACTGTCGTATCTCGGCTCGTGCTCCGACGGATTCGAGCGTCGCCAGGTCGTCCCGCGCGGCTCTCTGCACATGGGAGCGCACGCTCGCGGGGCGCTCGTGGTGCAATCCCATTTCGCGCCAATAGAGCCCACGGTCGATGTAGTACCTGAGGTCGTCCGCCGTCATTCCGAGACTCTGGGCCCTCTGGAACGTGGAGTCTCCGAGATACCCTCGATAGGACCCCTCGAACCGTGTCGGGTGAAACTCCGCGAACGTTTGCCGTGGGTCCCGGAAGCGAACGACCGGTCCCGTCGTGCGGGTCTCCGGGGATCTCGGTGCACGGGCGGGGGGAGGCTCGTGTGGAGAGGGCGTCAGGGTCGTCCGGAATTCGGGTGGCTTTGGAACAACGGTGTCCGCATACGCGGTCGACTTCGGCGCCTCTCCCTTGGCGAGGTCGTCCAGGTGTCTGCCGATTTGCGCGAAGCTCTCGCGGTCGGAAGCAGAGAGGTTCCGGAGAGCGGGACTCTCGTTGCAGTTCTTCCAGACGTCCCTGGCCTTGGCCACCGATGCGCTGAGCGCGCCAATAGCGAGTCTTCCGATGAAGTACTTGCCGGCCGCGCCCTCTGCATCTTCAACGGCTCTGACCAGCGTCCGTCCGTCGTCCCCGAGAGTGTCGATCAACCAGCCACGCGTTTCCTTCTTCACGAGGCCAATGCCGATGATGCCCATGGCAGCACCATCCCCAATCGCCGCCGCGACGCTTCCTACTCTCTTCGTCGTTTCCCATGCTCGTGCCGCGGTCGTGAGACCGCGAGCACCCCGCGTCGCGACCGCGGCATCCACCCCGAGGCCACCCACCCCGGCGGTCGCAATCGTGGCCGCGATCATGGCGGATTCGAAGTAGTTGGAGAACAGGGCGTCCCGGGAGTGCTTCTGCAGATTGAGCAGGAAGAGGGCCGGTACGTAGTGCACGTCGCTCTTTGCGCCTTCGTCGTAGTATCGGACCCCGATGACGGTCTCGGGCTTCAGGACGATCCCGGTGGTGAAGACTTCCACGGGAAGGAACCTGGCATCCGGATGGCCGGCTCTCACGTGAGAGGACATCTTGAGCCTGATGTCCCCCCCATCCACACGCTCCGCCGATACGTAGGAACCATCCAGGAAACCGGTCTCGAGCGGAATGACCTTGGCCGCGGAACCGGGAGACAACGATATCGACGCCATGGCCATGAGCGTCTTCGCGGCCGCACTCCTCTCCTCGGCGGTGGCCATCAGGTTCTTGGCCGTCAGGACGTCATGGAATCGAACGAGCAGCTCCTTGCCCCCGTGAGGACTGCTCAACATCTTCGTGAGGTCTTGATGGGTGGCGCCGCCCTCATCGCGTAGCAAGGCGGCCGTCACGACGCCGGCATGATCGCTGTCGTCGAGCTCGTCCAGGACCTTGTGCATGGCCCGATAGGTGTCCTGGTCCGGCGATCGCAGGCTCTGCAGGAGGTCGTCCCCCAGCTTCGTCGCCTCGCGCCACACGAAGATGTTCGGATCCTCGAATCCCAGGAGAGCCTCGGATCGGATCTTGGTGCGGAAGGGCGCGACCTTGGATTCCGCTTCCTTCTGCAGATCCGCGTCACTCGTCGTCTCGGACTTCAGCGCGGTCTTGTAGGCCGTTGTCAAGACCGCCCAGTTCTTCGCGTACTGGCGGTACGGATCGAACGCCGTGTTCGTCAGCTTCTCCAGTGTGGCCTTGTCGAGTACCCCCTTCAGCGAGCTCTCGATGTCTCCCAGGGATCGATAGCCGGGGATCTTGCCCGTATCCACGGACTGCAGGATCTTGGGATCGAGGTCCGTCCGGGCCAGGTCGTAGTACCCGAGGTGCTTGCATCGATCGACCTTCTGGGCCGTGCGCAGACCCTGCAAGCTGCTCTCTACCTGCCGCAGTTGCTCCACGCTCATCCGGGAGACCGTGCGGACGTTGAACGTGACCTGGCCGCTCCTCGTCTTCGCAATCTTCTCGATCAGCTCGGAGCTCGACTGGAGGATCTCCCGCTTGTCGCGGTCCTCGTTGGGAAAGGCCCAGCTCGGCTGGAAGGTCGCGCGTTCCGTGGCCTGACTCGCCTCGCGAATCCTGTCTTCCGCGACCTTGTTCCAGTGCCCGCTGCCGCCGTCGCGCAGCAGAGTGCCCGTCCCCTTCCACCAGGCCTTCACGTCCTCGGCATCGACGGGATCGATCCGCGTGCCGAGCTTCTCCGGGTTGCTGCCGTAGAAGAGGGTGTTCGCCATGGTGGTGATCATGGCCTTGGCCTCGGGGGACAGCTTGTCGTACTCCTTTCGCACCCAGGCCTGGTCCCCCTTGGCCGTGGTCGCATCCCCGGAGGACCGTGACCCGGCATCTCGATCCATCTCGCCGGCCGCGGGAGCGGGGCATTCCGCGGCCGCCGGAGTCGGCGTGCTCTCGATGTTCCAGCGCTGAACCGGATCCTTCGGAGGTGTCCCCTGATCGGTCTTGTCCGGCCGATCGCCGGCGGCGGCATCGTCTCTCGGTGTTTGCTCACCACTCATCGGTCGCTCCCATCTCGACGTTGTCCCATCGGGATCATCGCATCGAACGAGCTGCTAGCCACCCGCCAATCGGTGCTGCTCCGCGGCGCGAGCGCGATACCGCGTGATCACCTGACGGTTCCAATCGGACGCCATTCTCGTGCGCATCTGCTCGAAGTCTTCGTTCCACTTCTCGAGAGGACGCATATCGCCCTTGCCATCGGACAGTCGGTGTCCGCCGGCGCGGGGCAGGAACCGTCCCTTCGGAGCCACGCTGGAGCGAAGAGCCTCGAGCCAGCGCGGGATCTTGTCCTTCAGGCTCGGTCCCGGCTTGCTCTTGCTCTGGGAGCTGAGCGGGGGTGGGGGCACGTGCGTCGAGCCGTGTCCCTGTCCCTGGTGCCCGGAGGTTCCCTGATGGGTGCTCGTCGACGGCGCAACACGACCCTGGTCAGCCACGTCGCCCCCGGAATCGTCCTGCGGTTCGATGGACGCGTACAACGAAGGTCTCTCCCGCGAGCCGCCGCCCGAGTCGGTCTCCTGGTCGTAGTCCCGGCTCGATGTGTTCTCCTGCCCGGTCTCGGCTCTCGGGGGCGGATCGGATCCCCCGGTCCGGTCGCCATCCGAGCGGTGGCCCTCCGCCCCCGAGAAAAGCTGATCGCCGGCCACCTTCGCGGCGTGAGCCCGCCGGGTCGCATCATCCCCCGACGAAGTTCTGCGCTGGTCGGTCGAGCGTGCTCCCGAGCCCTTTCCGCCCGAGTCGTCGGCGGCCGAACCCCCGGCCGACTGATCGCCTGCGTTCGGCGAGGGCACCGATCGCTCCGTGGATGCTGGAGGACCGGAGCCCTTCTCCGCTCCCTCGGCTCCAGCGGTGCTCCGCCCCGGCTGGGGCACCGATTCTGAATCGGATTGCGAGCCGTCCCCGCTCTCCGATTCGGACGAGGCCTCGGACCCGCCGTCCGGACCCGACATCAGGTTCCCCGATG
Organism: uncultured Planctomycetaceae bacterium; assembly: GCA_964428225.1. Classification (GTDB taxonomy): domain Bacteria; phylum Planctomycetota; class UBA1135; order UBA1135; genus JBFMCU01. The sequence goes on along the minus strand of CAYRXS010000133.1, from coordinate 6,880 downwards.
CGGCCTCGTTGAGCCCGGAATTCGCGGACGGCGTCATCCTCGAGCTCACGTCCGGAACCTCGGGCATCCGGCGGCCTTGTTCCTCGCGACCTTCGCCACCCGCCCTGTTCTCGGCTCCTTTGCCGGACAGGTCCGAGCCCACTTGTGCCATTTGCCCCAGCGGTACTCCTCCCTGTCCCCCGGCCAAACCCCCGGACCCGCTGCCGCTCACGCCGCACGTCGCTCCCATCGCGTCATCGTTGACCCGGGATGAGTCCCCGGCGCTTCGGCCCGACACGGCATGGTCGCCACCGAAGCCGCTCGCATCCGGAGGCGGGGCCAGGAGTCCGCCCCCCGCATCCCCCGTGAGCCACCCCGCGCTCTCTCCGGCGTTGATCATCGTCCGAGCTCTCCGGTGCGCTCCGGATCGACGGAGGTCTCCGCGGGTCCGGACTCCGGCGGGGATGTCGCGTAGCGACCTCGCAAGGCATCGAGCAGCCGCTCCGTGGCCAGGTTCCGGGCGATCTGCAGCAGCCCGGGCTTGTAGGTCACCTGTTGCAGGCCATAGGCGACCGCCAGACCGAATTGCGATTGCGCGCCCAGATCAAATCCGCCGAGTCGGGCCACGGCCTGATCCACGGCGCGCAAGTCGGTCCACGCCTGTTCGTCAGGGGCTCCGGCCATGCCCATGTCGAACAGCTCGGTGAGGGCTCGATCGCTCAGCAGTGGCTCCGTGTGATAGCGATAGATCGACGACCGCTCGGGACGGATGCCCTCCACCGGCAGCACCCAATCGGTCGCCCGGTCGGACGCCGCCAGATAGCCGTTCTGGAGCTCGGCGATGCACGCTGCCGTCCGGTCGTCCACGTCGGGCGAATCGGACGACAGCCCGCGAGCCACCGACGTGATCACCTCCGCCAGGCACCGGCCCAGATCGGGCACGTTCTCGTAATCCCAGTCGAACCGGCGTCCGAAGTGCGTGAGATACCACTGGATTCCGTGAGCACAGACGCATTCGAACCCCTGATCTCCGCCGGCGTGGCGCGGCGCGTACTCGTGGATGTGCTCGCGCAGTCGGCGAACGGCGGTGGGCAGGGCGGGGGGATGCTCGAGGCCCGCCAGTACGACCGACATGACGAGCTCTCGGAAGGACGTCTGCTCCACCAACTGCTGGGCGAACTGGACCAGCTCGCCCGGCCACTCGCTCGATTCCGCGAACTCGGGAAACGGCACGAACACGCGGGCCGCGGTTCCTCGAGCGCGGAACTCGCGCATCCGTTCCGTCACGAGCCGATTGCTGCCCTGGCGGGAGGCGGTCTCCTCGGAGGGGGGAATCTTGGCATAGGGCACTTCGACGAGAATCGGGCGGTCGTCCCTCTCGGCGAAGGTGGCGGCATGGCCCGGGGGCAAGATCGCCAGCATGTTGGCCTGGCTCTCCGGCATGTTCATGGTCTGGGCCAGCAGCGCGCGATCGTCACCCGCTACCGTGCGATGGACGATCTTGAGGTTGGTGTTCTTCACCACGTCGATCGCGAGCTTGGTGGGGATCTGCTCGGCGACGATGAAACCCTGACCGTAGGCTCGCACCTCGGACAGCATGTTGACGAAGGCCTCGACGGCCTTGCCGCGCGGGTTGGCCGACTCGGCCGACCGCTGAGAGTCACCCACCTTGGCCAGCAGCCGGTGGGCTTCCTCGATGACGATGAGGTGCGACAGGTCGCACCCCTCGGTCACGCCCCGGGCGCGGTGCCGTTCGTAGATCCGCATCAGGAGCAGCCCCATGATGAAGGCCTTCTCCTCGTCGTCACCGACCTGTTCGAGCTCGAAGATCGTCGGCCGATCGAGCAGGCAATCGAGGGGCACCGATCGTCGGGTGTCGAGCATCGCACCCTTGCCGCCCATGCGCAGGCTGTGGATCCGCGTGGACAGAGCCGCCCGGATGTCGCTGGTCACGCGCTCCTCGTAGCCCAGCCGCGAAACGACCTCTTCGATCTTGTGGTGTAGCTCGGTCAGGGTGGGGAAGGCCAGCTCGGCGTGCGCCGCGCCCGAAGCCCAGTCCTCGTCCCGCAGTCGACGGTTGCGATTGCGGAGGATGTCCCACCCGCGGTCCTCGTAGATGGCGTGGATGCACCGTTCGAGCACCTGCGGCAACGGCGCCCACATGGCGAAGCTGGCATTGAAGGTGGCCTTGAGGAGATCGATGTGAGTGGCGACGGACGCGCCCGGCTCGATCTCGAAGGGATTGATCCGGAAGGGCGAGACGGTCTCGTCTCCGATGGTGAACACCTGCAGCCGTGGACCGAGCGCGTCATCCGCGAGCAGGGCGCGGTACTCGGTCTTCGCCGGCTCCAGGACGAGGAACGGGATCCCCAGCCGCCAGGCGCCGCGGAGCAGATGGAAGGTGGTATTGGTCTTGCCGCTGCCGGTGACCCCGACGACGAGGGCATGCTTGTTGAGAGCGTCGCGGCTCACGCGGTAGTGATCGCCGATGACGCTTCCGCGGTCGACGATCTCGCCCAGCTCCACCGAATCCGCCTCGGGGAGGTGGTGCGGTGCCACATCGAAGCGCGCCTGATCCCTGACGATGAATCCCGGCATCTCCTGACGCGGCAAGTGCACATAGGTGCCGAGAAGCGCGGAGTGAAGCGAGGTCTGGAAGAGGAGCGGTCTCTCGAACGTCAGGGGGGAGGATACGCCGGGAGTGATGATCTGGCCGAAGTGAGGAATGACCTCGCGCAGTCTTGGGGCCTGAGTGACCTGGACCGGGTCAGTCACGGAATCGCCCGCGCCGAAGCAGAGGTTCACCCCCGTGCGGAGGCGGAGGAAGCTGCTCTCCTGCCGGGCGAAGCAGTAGATCATGGTGGACCACAGCCCGCCGCTCGATGCCGTCGCGAAGAGGTTCTTGTAGGAATCGAGCAGCCGCAGGTATTCGGTGGCCATCGGGGACGGCTGCGGCTCGGCATTCTGGACCTGCCGCATGTCCAGGACCACCTGATTGAAGTGGGTGATGGCGGCCTCGGGTGATAGAGGCTGGGCGATGACCATCAGGCCCCAGTTCGTGCCCTGCATCGTGCGGATCAGTCGGTCGATCTGGGTTGGGTCTTCGAGCTCTTCGGTCCGTTTGTTCGCGGGCAGGCCGGTGACCATCCCGCAGAAGCCGAATCCCTCCAGCGTCTGCACCAGCGAGGCCACGTCCGGATCGGCGAGCTCCTGGATGTCCGAACCTGGATACTGGCTGAGCATGCACCCCTGGATCACGCTCGAGGCCGGGCCGTCGTCGGGCTTCGGAGGATCGAGTCCCGGCGTGGATACGGTACCCATGACCAGGCGAATGCCGGTGGGGCTGCCCAGCACGACGGACACGATCGGAATCCTCGAGCTCCAGAACGCTCCCATCGCGTCGAAGGTGCGGTACTCGTACCCCTCGCTGGAAGTGGGACCCGAGCCTTCCGCCCAGAAACGACCCATCGCGTTGACGGCCAGCAGTTGCAGGGAGGACGGCTCGGGTATGAAGACGTCGCTCCGTGATGGCCAACCGTCGAGCCGGGGAGCGATATCGTCCAGCTCGGTGCGTCTCAGATAGGCGATGTGCTTCGTGGAGTACTCCATTTCGATGTTCCCTGTCCGTACACGGGCCCGGCACCCTCTACAAGAAGCTCGCGATGACCTTGGAGCCGGTGGAGATGTTGTCGACCGCGAGCGTGCGCACGATGTTCTCCGCCGAACGTCTGCCGGTGAGTCGGACGGTGTCGCCGTCGCGGACGTTTCCCGTGAAGGAGATCCCCACGACCTCCACGGGGATGTACCTGACGATGTCGCCGCTCTCGTCGAGCTCCTCGATGCGGAAGCTGAGAGACATGCGCCTGACGGGGCCGCTCTTGGCCTCACGTGACTCGAATTGTCCCCCCGATACGTCTCGGGCCGTCCCCTCCACTTTGACCCATTCCGCTCCCGGACGCTCGAACCACCGCATCCAGATCCGTTGGTTCGTCTTGCGGACCAGGCGGGGGGTGAGGAAGAAGTCCACGAAGAGCCCGACGAGGAGCACACCGAACGTGCAGGTGTAGAGAGCTCCGGTGATGTAGCGTTCCAGGTAGTAGCGATGTCCCCCGAAGATCCCGGTCATCGCGAGGAGCAGGTAGGCGAAGCCCACGCTCTTCTCGCGCGGTACGTCGGGCTCGCCCAACCTCGGTCCGCCGACTTCCTCCAGCCATCCTCGCGGTGCCGAGGTGGCGACGCGGGCGCAGAATACGATCGTCACGAGGGCGATGCCGAAGAGCAGGCCCAGGGCCAGCATGCCGTCGGTGGCGCCGTCGCTCGCGAAGCCACGACCCAGGCCCGCCATCAGCACCATCCCGACGAGCGCGGCGGGCATCGTGAGGAAGCTGCGTAGCGCCACGTTGCCCAGGTCCAGTGCCTGGCCGCGGGCGACGCGCGTGGTGCCCACGATCACGGTGAACACGACCGGCCCCCATGCGAGCAGAGTGAGGACGAGAGGCGGGTCGATCCGGAAGGACTCGCTGAGAGATCCGCATGCGTATTCGAGGATCGGTAGAAGGACCAATCCCACCACCCAAAGGGCGACGATCGGCAGGACCTTGGCGCCGGGGGCGGGTGTGGCTTCCTCGATCGGTTCGCTCCTTGCCGGGGCTTTCTCGTTCTGCGGCGCGAGCCCGTCTGCGACGGGGCGCGCCGATGCGCTCGGGTCGGCAGGGCTGGCGCTCGGCGGAGCACCGGTGGGATTCGTGTCGGGCTGAGCGAACGTCGCGGTTGGATTGCCCGGTGCGACGAAGGGCCGAGGGGGGGCTTCCTCGTCGGTGGGCAACGGCGGCGGCTCTGCCGTGGGGGCGGCGGAGGATCCGGCGAGCGCCGATTGTCCTCGCGCCGTGATGCGGTACTTGTCTTTCAGCAAGCCCGCGCGTTCGATGAGCCCGGCCTGGAGAAGTGGCTTGCAGAGCTTCTTCGTTTCGGTCGGCGCCAGTGGTGTCAGCGGAACGCGTAGATGCCGGCAGATGTGCACGTAGGACTTCGCTCCTCCATCGGCAAACGCTCCCAGCAAGTGCTTCTGCTCTTCGCTTGGCGACCTGTCCATGGCTCGATCAACCCCCAAACGTCCCTCGGGCTCCGGTTGCCGGTCGGTGAGTGAATCAAAGTACGTTGCCGACGCACGTCGTGGAGCTTCCGCGGACGGCGCGTCTCATGATAGCCGGTCCAGCATGCCGGGCCTTCTCAGAATCGAATCGGGCGTCGGCACGGGCTTTCCTGCCGGATGACACCGATTCCGTGGCCGCCTTTCCGGGAGCCGTGGCCCTCTGTATCATCCACCTCGCATGGGAAACCACGTGCTCCGTGCCGGATTGAACCACCTGGAGGGGATCGATGACTGAGGCGCAGATCATCGGCGCGATCGTTGGAGGCATCCTCGGCTTCGTCATTGCCGGTGCGATAGCGTCGCCCAAGTTCAAGTATCTCGGTGGCCACTGGGGAGAGTTCAAGGGCGGGATGGGCTGCCTGAAGACACTCTTCCTGCAAGTCGTCCTGACGGCCATCGGCGCTGGCGCCGGTGCGATCGTCGCCACGGCCCTCGGCTAGTCCGGCACGATCGGCAAGCTCGCGCGCGGGTGAGGTCTTCCCCTGATCAGGGCCACTGACGGTTGTGCTCTCCGGGCTCGCATGGTCCGGGACGACCTGCAATGCCGACGAGAGGATTCACGCCATGCGGGAGGCCGCTGAGAGTCCTGACCCCGCGATTCTGCTAGACTTCCGGGTTCCACGACGCGGTAGAGGACGATGCATAGATTCCGAAGCATTCTAGTCTGGGTGAGGGCGGACGCCGGCGAAGCAGAGGCACTCACGCGTGCCAAGACAGTCGCTCGGGAAACCGGGGCCTCCTTGACCTTGATCCACGCTCTCGAGCCACCCGGCCGGCTTCTCCGCGCCCTGTACCGGGGGGCAGACGAGTTCCATTCCGTACTCGTGCAGGAATGGAAGGAGCGCTTGGAACGGCTTGCGGGTGTTCTCCAGCAAGAGGGCTTCGTGGTTTCTACTCGCTTGCTCGAAGAGAAGCCCATTCAGGCCATGGTTCGCGAGGTAATGCGGTCAGGCCACGATCTGCTCCTCAAGTCGGCAGAGGGAGTTCTCGAAGGTCCCCTCTTCGGCTCGTTGGACATGCAGCTGTTGCGCAAGTGTCCATGTGCCGTATGGATCGTCAGGCCCGGCTGCCCCCCGGCGCGGCGTATTCTGGTGGCGATTGATCCCGATCCCAGGGACGACGCGCTCAATCGGGGCATCCTCCAGATGGCCACATACATGGCCGAGAGCCGCGGGGCGACGCTGGATGTCTTGCACGTCTGGCAGCTCTATGCCGCCGAGTTGCTCGCCAATCGGTTGGGCGAGGAGAAGCTCAAGCACCACCTGGGAGAGGCGCGGGACCGTGCCAAGCACGCACTGGACCGTCTTCTGCAGGATGCCGGTGTGAGCATTCCTGAGCGTTGCGTACACCCGGTCAGGGGCGATGCCATTCGCGCGATCCCCGAGTTTGCGAGCCGACACGATATCGGGCTGATCGTCATGGGGACGGTTTGTCGAATCGGGCTTTCCGGATTCCTCATCGGGAGCACCGCCGAAGGCGTTCTGGCGCGCGTGAGCTCCTCCGTGTTGACCGTCAAGCCGGAAGGTTTCGTTTCCCCGATCCTCCTCGACGAAGCCTGAGCCCACCTCGGAGGGGGCAGAGGCGCAAGGTCGGGGCCGTTGATACCGGTCGGCAAGATCCCGTCGTGCTGGTCGTTCCCGCTCACCGAACGTGATCCGGGAAGACGCGAAGACTACGTATCTACGTCCTTGATCATCAACCAGACGTATCCCCGGGCAGGTATCTCCAGCGGAACCCGAGCTCGATGGT
>CAYRXS010000132.1:0-18591 GCA_964428225.1 uncultured Planctomycetaceae bacterium | reverse complement strand
TCGGGTCCACCTTCGCGCCCTCGAGCAGGCGTCCGCGAAGTCCGCGATCCCCGCGGAGCGTAGGCCGTGCGAGCCCTCTCCACCCAGGAGTCCCCCCGCCCCACCGACGCCAGGAACTCCTCCTGGGAGGTGAGCATCGCGGCGATGTGCTCCAGGCTGCGCGCGGGATTCTCGACGAGGACCAGCTCGTCCTCCTCCCCCAGCGAGAACCGTGGCTTGAAGCCGATGTCCAGCGACCAGTGGCGCAACAAGGGACGGTAGAGCGTCGTCACCCGGAGGGCCGCTCCGGGCAGGAGGGCGAGCCACACCTCGTCCGCCTCCAGCGAACCGCCGTCCCTGCGATAGCGCAGCAGGGCCTGGTCCAGGCCGTAGGCCGCCACCCCGAGGTTCGCCACCTCGACGTCGTCCCGCATCTCCGCGAGCACCGCGGGCCACGCCTCCCGGGCCGCCGCCTCCTCCCCGTGGGTCATCGAGCAGCCGAGGACCACGATCCGACGCACCCCCGGCGGCTTCTCGCGAGCCAGCGGCTGCTCCCCGATGCGACACCCCGCCCAGTCGTAACGGAACTCCCCGTGGCCGCCGTCGCGGGGATTGCACCAGCCCAGCGCCGCATCGAACCGGAAGGACCTCGCGGGAGGATCCCCGGTGGCGAGGTGGCTCTGGACGCGGGCGAACGACTCGTGCTGGGAAGGCGAGAACAGCGGAGGGTCGAAGGGGGCGACGGGGCGTCCGAAGAGCTCGTCGTCCTGAAGGAGGAGGTACAGCGCGAGCTGGTCGGCCAGGACGAGGGCGAGGAGCGAGAGGCCGATGCGGGGAAGGAGCTTGCGGAGAGCCATGTCGACGTCGCGAGACGGAATGCGGCTCAGTCCTCGAGCTCGTCCTTCCTCTTCTTCACCTTCTCGCTGGCCTTGCGGAAGAGGTCGTCGAGATCCCCCTCCCGGGTCTTCTCCTTCGAGAGACCATCCTCGAACTTCGAGCTGGCGGCTCCCAGCCGCCCCTCGACCTTCGAGCTGATCTGATCCCAGTCCTTCGCCTTCACGACCGGTTTGCCCGACTCGTCCAGCTCCTTCGGGGGACGCGTGCGCAGAGTCTTGCGCGTGCGCACGTCCACCGTGATGCGCGTGCCGCAGCACGGGCACGTCACGTCGACATCCTTGATCTCCATGATTCCATCCTGCGACGCGGGAGAGTCCGTTTGCAAGCCCGCCCGGGACTTCTCGTAATGGGGGAGCATTCCGGGCGAATGAGCGGCCTCATGGGGCATACCGACCGCTCGGACCACTCCCGCCCGACCACCGCCCTCGGCGACACCACGGAACAAGCGATGAACCACTCCGCCCGCGATCGAGCCCGGCTCGCGACCCTCGCCCTCGCTCTCCTCCCCCTCGCCGCCCTTCCCACGTTCGCCGCGCCGCCCCAGGAAGCCGAGCCCACCCCGGACGAGGTTCGTCCCGCGCCACTCTCCGGCGCCGCGGACGAGGACGAGTTCACGCTCTACCTGAACGAAGAGCCCATCATGCAGATGAGCCACGAGTGGCGGGAGGACGGAACGTACGTCGGCGAGACGACGATGTCCCTCGGAGGCCAGACCGTCGAGACCTCGCTGCTCGTCGAGACGGACGACGAGGGGTACTGGACGCGGCTCCACTACACCGCCACGGGCATGGTCTTCGAGCTCACCCGCGAGGGGGGGCGCGCCTCCGTGGCGGTGGACGAGGAGGAGCCACAGGAGATCGAGCTCAAAGCCGGAATGGTGCTCTACGGGGACGACCAGCCGGCGCTGCTGCGCCAGGCCGTCGAGGCCTACGACCAGGAGAAGGGTGGGGATCAGCCGATTGACGTGCTCATCATCCCGGGGGTTCCGTTCGAGGCCACGCTCGAACGTCTCGACACGACCGAGCGAGGCGTGGCGGGCCGCCATCTCGAGATCACCCGCTACCGCTGCGACTTCTCGGCGGTGGACCTCTTCATCTCCGCGGATCAGGACGACCGGGTGCTCCTGATCGACGTTCCCGCCCAGCACGCCACCTACGTGCGCAGCGGATTCGAGAGCCTGCTCGTCAAGCCGGTGGAGGACGCGACCCTCTCCGCACCCGACCACGACTGGGCGCTCGACGACGAGGTGATGATCCCGATGCGGGACGGAACGCGGCTCGCCACCGACGTCTATCGTCCCGACCAGGAGGGCACCTGGCCGATCGTCCTCGTTCGCACGCCCTACAAGAAGGAGATGAACGAGCTCCAGGCGAAGTTCTATGCGCGCCGGGGCTACGTTTTCGCCGTCCAGGACTGTCGCGGACGCTTCGGATCCGAGGGCGACTGGGTGCCGTTCTTCGCCGAGCCCGAGGACGGGTACGACACGATCGAGTGGCTCGCGAAACAGCCGTTCTCGAGCGGCAAGGTGGGCATGATCGGCGGCTCGTATCTCGGCTGGGTCCAGTGGTGGGCGGCGCGCGAGCAGCCCCCGCACCTGACGACCATCATCCCCAACGTGGCGCCGCCGGATCCCTACTTCAACATCCCCTACGAGTACGGGGCGTTCTTCCTCACCGGTTCCATCTGGTGGGCGGACGTGCTCGAGCAGGAGGCGACCGCCGATCTGACCGGCGAGGCCATGGGACGCGTCTCGGACAAGGACTACCACGAGCTCCTCATGCACCTGCCGGTGGTCGAGCTCGACGAGAAGGTGCTCGGCCAGAAGAACTCCTACTGGCGGGACTGGATCGCTCACCCCGACAACGACGACTGGTGGGGTCGCGGCAGCTTCCTCGATCACCTGGAGGGGCTGGACATCCCCGTCTTCCACCAGTCGGGCTGGTTCGACGGAGACGGCATCGGCTCGAAGTTGAACTACCTGCGGATGGCCTCGCACGGCCACGAGCACCAGAAGCTGGTCGTGGGTCCCTGGGGTCACACCGACACCGCCTCCCGGGGGATTCCCGGACACGACTTCGGCCCCGCGGCGGTGATCGACCTCCAGACCGACTACCTGCGGTGGTTCGACCACTGGCTCAAGGGCGTGGACAACGGGATCGATCGCGAGCCCCTCGTGAAGCTCTTCGCCATGGGCTCGAACGAGTGGCACGAGGGGGACACCTACCCCCTGCCCGAAACCGAGACGCAGAGGTGGTACCTGCACAGCGAGGGAAGCGCCAACACGTCGAAGGGCGATGGCGGACTGTCGACGACCCCGCCCGCTCTCGACGAGCCCGCCGATCGCTACGCCTACGATCCGGGCGATCCCACGCCGTCGCCGCGCATGCCCCGCGACGAGAGCGCGGATGACTACTACGTCTCCGTCAACGAGGAGCGCGAGGACATCCTCGTGTACCAGACCGCTCCCCTGGAGAAGCCCGTGACGATCGTGGGACCGGTATCGGCGGTCCTGTACGCGTCGACGTCGGCCAAGGACACGGACTGGTTCGTGCGGCTCTCCGAGGTGAACGCCGAGGGCGAGATCCTCTTCCTCGTGGAGGGAAAGATCCGCGCGCGCTACCGCGACTCGTTCTCGAAACCGGAGCTGCTCGAGCCGGGCGAGATCGCCGAATACCACATCGACTGCTGGCAAACGGGCATCACCCTCCCCCCGGGCCACCGCCTGCGCGTGGAGGTGGCCTCCGCCGCCTTCCCCTTCTTCTCCCGCAACCTGAACACGGGCGGGCACAACGAGATGGAGACGGAGTTCGTCACCGCGAACCAGATCGTCTACCACGATGCGGAGCACCCTTCCCACGTGCTCTTGCCGGTGATCCCGGCGTTGCCCGCCGAGGAGGGCGAGAAGCGGTAGGAGGCTCCGTTCCCCGCGGACGGGCCACTCCGCATCGACGCGGGCGCGGATTGAGCGGCGGGGAAGACCTCCCCGTCGCATCGGAGTATCGTGTCTTCCGGAGGATCGAACCATGCAGATGACCACCGCCCTACCCCTCGGCTTCCTCGCTCTCGCCCTCCTGGCCAGCCGGCCCGCGGACGAGCTCTCCTTCGCCCCCGAGGCGGGCTCCTCGGTGACGCGGACCTTCGCGGAGAAGACCGAGCTCGTGATCGACTCCGCGACCCTGGAGCTCGGAGGCGAACGCCACGATCAGGAGGACCTCGAGGTCGACGTGAGATACGCCCGATCGACCGTGCTGGTCGACGAGCCCCTCGAGGTCGGCGACGAGCGGATCGAGAAGCTCGTGCGTACCATCGAGGAAGCCTCCTCGCTGTCCTTCGTGCACTCCATCGAGGACGGAGACAACGAGCTCGAGGGTGAGGCGGAGGGCACCAGCCAGCTCGCCGACGCTCGAGTCCTCTTCACCTGGGACGAGGAGGAGGAGGAATACGAGATCGCCTTCGAGGAGGACAACTCGGGGTACGACGACGATCTTCTCGAGGGCCTGGTCGCGCAGGCGGACCTGAGCTTCCTCCTCCCCGAGGACGAGGTCTCGGAGGGTGACACCTGGGAGGTCGAGGCCGGAGCGCTGGCCGCACTGTTGCGTCCCGGCGGCGACCTAGCCCTCGAGGTCGCTTCGGAGGCGGACGAGGACGACCTGCGACCGATCGTGCTCTGCTACTTCTTCGGTCTCGCGGAGTGCGGGGAGGACATCGACGGAGAGGTCGCGCTGGAGTACGAAGGGATCGAGGAGACGGACGACGGCGAGCTCGCGGCGATCGCCTTGCAGCTGGAGCTCTCCTCGAGCCGCCCGATCGTCGAGGCGATGGCGAAGCTCGCCGAGGACCTCGACCTCGATCAAACCACATTCGAGGGGATGGCCGAGGCGGCGGTCGAACACGCCTTCGAGGGCGAGGGCACCCTGCTGTGGGACGTCGAGGCGGCGCGCGCGCATTCCCTGTCCATCGAAGGCGATCTCGAGGTCACCTTCTCCGCCGGCGGCTCGGAAGGCGGCATGGACGTTTCCATGGAGCTCGTCTTCTCGGGAACCACGAAGCTCACGGTCGAGGTCGAGTAGAGGCGGGGGGCTCGCTCCGCTCACGCGCCGCGCGAGGATCGCCACTCGCGCGCGGCCCGCAGGAACGCGGCGAGGTTCTCCGGCGGGGTGTCCGGCGCCAGGGCGCAGCCGGAGCTCAGGACGAAGCGCTTGCGCCCCGCGGCGTGGACGCGGTCGAGGAGGTCGTTCACCGCGGCGCGGATGCCCGCTTCGTCCGAGCGCAGCAGGAGGCCGACCGGGTCGACGTTGCCCCAGAGCGCAATGTCCTCGGGCACGACGCGGCACGCTTCCTCGATGTCGACGAGGTGATCGATCTCCAGGACGTCGATCCCCGCGCGCACCATGTCGGCGAGGATCGCCCTCGTGTCGCCGCAAACGTGCAGGGAAAGCTTCGCGTTCGTGTCCTCGCGCAGGGACCGGAACACGCGCTGCTCGGCGGGTAGGCAGAGCTCGCGGTAGAGCTCCGGGCCCACCAGGGCCGCCGGGGAATCGCCGGTGCTCAGCATGTGGGCGCCGCACTCCCCCATCGCCCGGCCGTAGGCCGTCGCGTACTCGACGCACCGCTCGAGCAGGGCGTCGACGAACGGGAGATCCGTCTTCGTCCGCAGCATGACCTCGGAGATCCCCCCCACCGCGCAGGCCAGCGAGAACGGGGACTGGTCGAAGCACGCCACGACGAAGACCTCGTCGCCGATGGCCTCGACGATGCGCCACAGAGCCTCGAGCATCAGCGGCTGGCGACCCTGGCTCGACGGATCCGCGGGGGGAATGCCGTCGAGGTCACGCGCCGAGCGGACGAGCGCCTCCCCCGTGCCCCCGATCGGCTCGTCCGGACCGGGGCTCGCCACCGACGCACCCATCGCCTCGGCGGTGATCCAGGTGTCGGAGGACACCCACACCGCGTCGGGGCCGAACGTTTCGGCGTAGTGGAGCACGCTCTCCGCCAGGAGTCGGGCGTTCCTCGAGTACTCGCCGATCGGAATCCCCGAGCCGCGCGCGCAGAAGTGCACCGCGAGCGGGCCACGGGCGGGCCAGGGGGTGAGACGACCCTCGAGGGCGTCGAGCACGATCACGCGGGGCTTCACGGTTGGATCCGAGGGGCTGACCGGAGGTCGAGCGGGCACGATAGCACGACTCCGACCGCTCGCGCCTCATTCTCCCGCCGCGGCGCCGCGGCGGGTCCTCGTGATTCGAAACGTCAGTCGAGCGGGACCTTGCGCACCCAGCCGTGCGGATCCTCGCGGTCGCCTTCCTGGATGGCCTTGAGCATCGTGTACAGCTCGAGGCTGCGCGGTCCCGGCTGGCCGTCCTTCGAGTAGACCACCTCGCGGTCGCCGTAGACGATCCGACCCACGGGGGTGATCACCGCGGCCGTGCCGCAGCATCCGGCCTCGACGAAGCCGAAGATCTCCTCGACATCCACCCGTCGGTTCTCCACGACCATGCCCAGATCCTCGGCGAGAGTCCGCAGGCTCATGTTCGTGATGGAGGGCAGGATCGAGCGAGAGTCCGGCGTGACGTAGTGGTCGTCCTTGGTGATGCCGAAGAAGTTGGCGGGGCCGGATTCGTCGAGGTACCGCTTCTGTCGGGCGTCGAGGTAGAGGACCTCGGTGAAACCCGCGTCCTTGGCCTTCTTCGACGCTCGCATCCCCGCCGCGTAGTTGCCGCCTACCTTCACGTCCCCGACGCCGAGGGGAGCCGCCCGGTCGATCTCGGTCTCGACGATCAGCTCGACGGGCTTGAAGCCAGTCTTGAAGTACGGGCCCACCGGCATGACGAGCACGACGAAGGTGAATTCGTCGGCGGGCCTCACCCCGACCTGGGGGCCCGTACCGAGCAGCAGGGGCCGCACGTACATGCTGGCTCCCGAGCCGTGCGGGGGAACGAACCGCAGGTTGGCCCGCACGCACTGGAAGACGCAATCGATGAACATCTCCTCGGGCACCGGGGCCATCAGGATCTTCTCGGCCGAGCGGACCATCCGCTTCGCGTTCTCCTCGATCCGGAAGATCTGGGGGCGTCCCTCTCGGTCCTCGAAGACCTTCAGTCCCTCGAAGGCCTCCTGACCGTAGTGCAAGCAGGTGGCGGCGGCGGAGATGGTGAGGTCGAAGGAGTCGGTGAGCTCGGGCTCGCTCCACTTGCCCTCCCGCCATGTGCTGCGGACGTTGTAGTCCGTCTTCATGTACGCGAAGGTGAGGTTCGGCCAGTCGAGATCGGCCTTCTTGACCGTCGAGTGCTCCATCGATTTCGTCTCCATGGTCGCTTCCTTGGGTATCGCGAGCGACGCAACCGATCCCGGGAGGGACGCGTAAGTCGGAACTCGCCCTAGGGTCTCAGAATAGCCGATTTCGGGGCGTTTTCCCAGCTTCGTGGGTGTGGGCGAGGCCCCCGTCCCTACCGTCCGAAGGCGACGTACAACCAGATCCAGAACCCGTTCAGGACGGTCACCCCGGCGAGCTTCCACAGAAAGCTGCGTTTGCTCGTCTTGTGGTGGAAGACCCGGGCTCCGAGCCACGCGCCGGGGGCTCCCGCGAGCAGGGCCGCAAGCAACAGCGTCTTCTCGGGGATCCGCCGGCGGGCTCGTACGGCCTTCCATTTGTCCACCGCGAAGGCGAGGAAGGCGAACAGGTTGACGGCGCCGAGGTAGATCAGGATGGCTTTGCCCATCGGTCGCGAGACTAGCCGCCCAAGACTGTTGCCAGCACGAAAAAGGTGCGAGAACATCTACCCATGAAGCTGCTACTGAAGATTCTCGTCGTGCTGGCGCTGGTCGTGGTCGCGGCCTGCGTCGTGGTCGTTCTCTTCATCGATTCCCTCGTCCGGACGGCGGTGGAGGAGAGCGGCACGTACGCGCTCGGCGTGGAGACCACGCTGGAGGAGGCCGACCTCGGAATCCTCTCGGGTCGAGTCGCCCTCGACGGCCTGGCCGTGGACAATCCCGACGGCTTCGAGAAGGAGCACTTCCTCGAGATGGGCTCGATGGCTTGCGTGGCTCCGGTGGCCTCGGTTTTCTCGGACGTCGTCGAGGTCGACCTCGTCGAGCTCTCCGACCTCACGCTCGACATCGAGCGCGGTTCGGAGGGCACGAACTACGGGATCCTGCTCGAGAACCTGTCGCGCTTCGACTCGGGCGACGAGCCCGGGGACGAACCGGACACCGACGCCGGCGAAGCCGAGGAAGAGGAGGAAGCCGGGACGTCGAAGAAGTTCCGGATCGACCGCATCTCGCTGACGAACATCTCCGTCACGGTGAACCTGCTGCCCGCCGGGGGAGAGGTGACTCGCCAGACGCTCACGATCCCGAAGATCGAGCTGACCGACGTGGGCACGGCGGACGACGGGGCCTCGGCCACCGAGATCGTCTCCACGCTGATCAGCGCGCTCCTGCAGGCCACCATCGACGCCGGAGCCGGCACGATCCCGGCGGACCTCCTCCAGGATCTCTCCGGAAAGCTCGAAGGCATCGAGAGCCTCGCCCAGGGCAAGGTCGAGGAGATCCAGAAGGACATCGAGGACAAGATCGGAGACGGGCTCGAGGACGCCACGGAGAAGCTAGGAGGCGAGCTCGAGAAGGGGCTGGACGGTCTCTTCGGCGACAAGAAGGACGAGTAGTCGGATCGGCGCGATCGGCGCTCACGAGCCGGACGATCGGCGGATCGTTCCCGGGGGTCCGTGGACCGTCAGAGCCCCCGCAGCCACTCCGGCACGAAGCGCGCGTTCTCGGGCTCGGAGATCACCTGGTCGAGCATGGCGAGGAACCGCTCCTGGTCCCGGGAGAGGATCCCCGAGAGGTTCAGGTAGTTGCTGGCGTGGTTCGAGCGGAAGATGGTCCGCTCCAGCTCGAGGTCGGCGAGCATCGTGCGCAGCTCGACGGCCGTCTCGAGAGGCGTGAGCCGATCCGCCCGGCCCCCTCGCGCGTCCTCCCACAGAGGCGTGCCCTCCACCGGAATGACGACCAGCGTGCTCAGGAACTTGGGCTGGATGGCGTTCACGACCCGAGCGGACCCGCGGGCGTGGTCCTCGGAGAGGGCACGATTACCGAGCCCGAGCAGGATCATCGTCGACAGGACCGCCCCCGCCTCGTTCGCCTTGTTCGCGACGCGGATCATCTCCGCGGAGTCGACGCCCTTCTTCGTGTTCTCGAGGACCGCGTCGCTGCCGCTCTCGATTCCGAGGTAGTAGAGCGTCAACCCCGCCTCGTGCAGCTCGCGCATCTCCTCCACCGAGCGCACCTGCAGAGCCTGGGGCGAGGCGTAGCACGAGATCCGACGCAGGTTGGGGAAAGCCTCGTTCAGGGCGTGGCAGATGGCGAGCAGGTGGGAAGCCTTCGCGACCAGGGCGTCGCCGTCGGCCAGGAACACCTTGCGGATGTTCTCCGCACCCGGCTGCCGCCGCGCCCATTCGATCTCGGCGAGGACGTCCTTGCGACGCCGCACGCGAAAGGGCTTGTCCAGGTACATCCCGCAGAAGGTGCACTTGTTGTAGCTGCACCCCAGTGTGACCTGGAGGATGAGGCTGTGGGCCTCCGAGGGCGGTCGAAAGAGGCTTCCTTCGTAGCGAATCACATCTTGGGTGGCGCGCTGTTAGAATCGGCCGGCGCCGGAGAGTTCCGGATTCCCTTCGATCGTCTGCGCGCGCGCAGCGCCCGATCCTCCCACAAAGCCATGGTCACGATCCAGGACATCACGGAAGAGCTGAAGCAGGTCATCGATCCGGAGCTCCCCCTGAACATCGTCGATCTGGGGCTGATCTACGACGTGCAGCTGGAGGGGAGGGATTGCCGGATCGAGATGACCCTGACCTCTCGCGACTGCCCGATGGCCGACTCGATCCCCGAGGTCGTGGGGAGGGTCGTCAGCAAGATGCCGGGGGTGGAATCGGTGGAGGTCGAAGTGGTGTGGGAGCCCGTCTGGTCCGTGGCTCTCATCTCGCCGGAGGGCCGGGCCATCCTCGCGAAGGCCACCGATTCCCAGAGCGGCGAGGAGAGCTGACCGTCCACTGGACTCAGTGCCGGGAGTGGGGATCCTCCTCCCAGGAGAGCTCTTTCGCGCGCGCCTGGGCTTCCTCCGCCTCGGGGAAGCTGCCCCTGCGCATCAGAACCATGGAGAGGCTCGTGTAGGCGAGGGGATCCTGGGGGGACAGCTCGATCACCCGGCGAAAGTCTTCGAGGGCCTCGTCGAGCAGGCCGGCGTTCATGCGGGCCATCCCCAGAGCCTGCAGGCAATCGGACCAGTCGGGTGCGATCTCCAGAGCCTTCCGGTACTCCTCGATCGCCTGTTCGTGCTGCCCCTCCCCGTAGAGGGCCATGCCTTGCTTGAAGTGTGCCAGGGCCTCGTCGTTCACCGGTCTACCTCTGCGTGACTGCCGTGGTTCCTCGGAGGGGCGCCATCTTCGGCGGAGAGCCGGACCAGGCGAAGCCCCTTCGCTCGAATGATCGGCCGACGAGCGCCCTTGGGACCGATTTCGGCCGAAACCGACCGTTTCCTGCCCGATTCGAGCGAGGAGCGATTCCGGGGAGTCCTCCTCTTCGGGGGATTTTCACGGCCTCTTCGTCACCGCTCGAGGACCCGGACGTTCGTGTCCGTCGTATTCTCCGCTGTAGACAGGAGAAGTGGAGCCCACCGCCGAGCCAGAGAGGATGGAGAGTCGGCCAACAGACCGAAGTTCGGACGCGGATCCGGGGGCGCATCAGCCGAAGAGAAGAGAAGCATGAAAGAGAAGAGGAAGTACGTTTGCCCCCGTTGTGACTATCCCCTGGTCCCCGTCCACGCGGTGGACGGCACCAGGCGCCGCGTGATCGCGCTGACCTGCCCCGAGCCGTACTGCGACCACATGCAGATGGTGCCCCGAAACCGGGCCGCGGAGCTGGAGCGGATCCACCAGCAGGACGAAGAGGACGAGTCGCAGCGGGCGCTGCAGTAGAGACGAGAGCGGTCGGAATCGAGGACCCGGAGGAGACGCCCGGGGAAGGGCTAGCGGGCGCGGGGAAGGCGGGATCGATACCAGTCGAGGGTGCGTCGTAGCCCCTCGCGCCAGGGCACCCGCGATTCCCAGCCCAGAAGCTCCCGGATGCGGCCGACGTCCGCCCGGCTGTGGCGGATGTCCCCCTCCCGTGGGGGCCCGTGCTCCGCGGAGCTCTCCGACCCGGCGAGCTCGGCCATCAGGGAGTGGAGACGCTCCAGGGTGATCGTCTCGCCCGTCCCCACGTTCAGCACCTCTCCGGGCTCCAGATCGCCGTCCATCGCGGCCAGGTTCGCCCTCGCCACGTCCTCCACGTAGACGAAATCGCGGGTCTGGCCCCCGTCCCCGTGGATCGTGACCGGTTTTCCCTCGAGGAGCCGGCGGGCGAAGATGGCGATGACCCCGGAGTAGGGGCTGTCGTCCGCCTGGCGGGGACCGAAGACGTTGAAGTACCGCAGGGAGACGGTCCGCAGGCCGAAGGCGCGGCCCCAGACCGCCAGGAGCTGCTCTCCCGCCAGCTTGCCCGAGGCGTAGGGGGAGAGGGGCAGGGGGGACATGGTCTCCACCTTGGGGAGCTCCTCGGAGTCCCCGTAGGCCGCGGAGGAGGCGGCGTAGACGAACCGTCCCACCCGCTCGGCGCGCGCCGCCTCGAGCATGTTCAGGGTCCCCGAGACGTTCACCCGGTAGCTCTCCCGAGGATCCTCCAGGGAGGCGGGCACGGAGACCTGGGCCGCCTCGTGGAAGACCCCGACCGCGCCTCGGCAGGCTTCGCGGGCCAGGAAGGGATCGGCGACGTCCCCCACCACGAGCTCCACCGGGGCCGCCGATCCGAGGTCCCCGAGCCCCAGGGGCGCCAGGTTGTCCCGGCAACCGCTCGAGAGGTCGTCGAGCACCCGCACGCGGTCCCCGCGAGCCACGAGAGCGCTCGCGATGTGCGAACCGATGAAGCCGGCGCCGCCGGTGATCAGGAAGAGGGACATGGGGCAGCCTCGAGACCTACCTTCGTACCGGGGGGCTCCCACCCGTAGCCAAAGATTAAAGGAAAGCGCCACGGCCCTCCGCGGGAGGTCGTGGCGCCTTACCAGGAATCAAATCCCCAGATGCCCTGTCATCTGCTCCACCAGCGCAGCCGCGCTCGACGCATTTCCGAACGTCGGAATTCGACAAGCCTGGATCGAGATCCTCAAACGCCTATAACGCAAGGGCTTAGGAACATGGTCGTATGAGCGTGGTCCGGATCGAAAAGGGAGTCCGCTTCACCCCGCCGCCCCTGGCGGCGCGCCTCTGTGCCGACTGGCTGCTCCGCGGAGGGGGCGATCCCCCTCCCGCGGTGCTGGATCCGGCCTGCGGAGACGGGGAGCTGCTGCTGGCGGCCTGGGAGGCCTCCGGGCGCGATCGGGCCCTGGCCCGGGAGGGGCTCCACGGGATCGAGCTCGATCCCGACCTCGCCGCCCGGGCTCGCGAGCGCCTCCGGGAAGGCATCGGGGGGGAGGCAGGACGGCGGGCCGCGGAGCACGTGCGAGGAGGCGATGCCCTCGATCCTGGCCTCCCCTGGCCGCCGGGCACCCACGTCCTCGCGAATCCGCCCTGGGTGAGCTTCTCCGGGCGAGAGGCCGGCTCCCTGCCCCGCGCCCGGCTGGAGCGCTACCGCCGGGACTGGCCAACGATCCGGTCCTGGCCCTCGCTCCACGGCGCCTTCCTGGAGCGGATCGCCCGGCACGTCGCAGCGGAGGGAACCCGGGCCCGGCTCCTCCTGCCGGCGTCGGTGTGCGAGGCGGAGGGCTACGCCGCGGGGCGGAAGCTGGTCACCTCCCGGTGCTTCCTGGACGCCCCCCCCGTCGATCTGGGGGAGCGGGCCTTCCCGGGCATCCTGGAGCCCGCAGTGCTCCTCTCCCTGCGCGCGGCCGGGCGGAGGTCCCGGGGCTCCACCGCTCCCTGGTCCACCCTGGATCCCGCGGACGAGCCCCTGCTCGCCCACCTCGCGGCCTTCCCCACGCTCCCGCCCGGCTCCTTCGGCGATCCCGGGGTCCACACCGGCAACTGCGCGGCGGAGCTCGTCGTCCGCGGCTCGGCCCCCGGCCTGCCCGGCCTGCGGGAGGGTCGGGACCTCACCCCCTTCCGCCTCGCCACCCCCTCCGCGGGCCTGCGGACGGACCTCCCCCGCACCCCGCAGCGCCGGTTCCGGTTCGCCCCCCTGGAGCGCTACCGCGCCGTGCCGATCCTGCTGCGCCAGACCGCGGACCGCCCCCTGGCCGCCCTGCACACCGCCCCGACCTACTTCCGCAACTCGCTCCTGGCCTGCCTCCCCCCGCCCGAGCTCGACCCCGCCTTCGTGGTCGCCGTGCTGAACTCGGCCGTGGCCGCGACCTGGCACCGCCTGCGGTTCCGGGATGCCCGCCAGCGCACCTTCCCCCAAGTCAAGGTCGCCCACCTGGGCACCCTGCCCTTCCCCATCGTGCGCCGCGACCAGGCCCCGCGGCGCCACGACGAGATCGCCGCCCTCGCCCGGGCGCTGACGGACGAGCCCCACCCCGCCCCGGGAATCCGCCGCCGGCTCGAGGGGTGCGTCCTGGACTCTTTCCGACTTTCTCGTGAGGAGCGAGGTCGGATCCGGGCGCGGATTCGGGCCCACGGGACCCACAAATGGGAAGACTCCGAGGGCTTCAAGATCTAGAGTATTGCGCTTCTTTTTCGAGGAACGCAACGGGGCGACGAATGACGCCACTCGTGCTCGCGACGGACGCGAGCCCCCGAGCCGACGCGCGGCGGGCCGAGAAGATCGGTGACCCCGATCTCGCCGCCTGAACGGTCGCCTCCGCAACCAGAAACACCAATCGCGCTCGGAAGGCGCTCACGATCACAGGATTCCGAACGGGATCCAGAGAAAGAACCAAGGAGCTCAGCCGTGCTGGAACTGAACAAGGGCGTGGACATCCTCTCCGAGGTCGGCGGGGTCAAGTCCATCGATGAGGCCAGGAACGTCTTCCGGGAGACGATGAACCCGGAGAACCTCGCCAAGATCGAGAAGATCAAGAACGAACAGGCGCTGATCAAGGTCGCCAACGCGATCTCCATCGGCAAGCCGAAGGACGTCTTCGTGAACACGGGCTCCGAGGCGGACCTCCAGACGATCCGGCAGATGAGCCTGGACAAGGGCGAAGAGAAGCCCCTGGCCATGGACGGCCACACGATCCACTACGACCTCGCCAAGGAGCAGGCGCGGATCGTCGACCGGACCTTCTACATCGCGAACGAGGGAGAGGACATCAGCGTCCTCGCCAAGAAGATCCTCCGCGACGAAGGCCTGCAGTACATCAAGGACAAGTTCGTGGGGATCATGAGCGGCAAGACCTGCATGGTCGGGTTCTTCAACCGCGGCCCCGCGGGCGCCAAGGCCGCCATCCCGGCCCTGGAGATCTCCTCCTCGACCTACGTCATGCACAGCGGTGACATGCTGTACCGCAACGTGTACGACAGCTTCGACGCCGAGATCGAGCGCGCCGGCATCTTCCTCACGAACGTGCACAGCGAGGGGACGAACCGCGACGAGGATCTGCCGAACGCTCGGGTCTTCATGGACCGCAGCTGGCTGACCACCTTCTCGATGTTCTGCACCTACGCGGGCAACACCCTGCTGCTCAAGAAGGGCAACCACCGCTTCTGCGTCGACCTCGCCACCTACTTCAAGCGGGGCGAGGAGCTCTCCGAGCACATGTTCATCACGGGCATGCAGGGCCCCGGCGGCCGGACGACCTACTTCGCCGGCGCGGCGCCCAGCGGCTGCGGCAAGACCACGACCGCCATGGCCGGCACCGAGTTCATCGGCGACGACCTGGCCCAGATGTGGATCGCCGAGGACGGCACCCTGCGGGCCATCAACCCCGAGGCCGGGATCTTCGGCATCGTGGCGGACGTGAACCGCGAAGGTGACCCCTACCTGATGAAGTGCCTGCGCGAGCCGGGCGCCGAGGTCATCTGGTCGAACGTGCTGGTCGACGACAAGAAGGTCCCCCACTGGACCGGCAACGGCGAGCCGCACCCCGACAAGGGCTGGAACTTCCAGGGCGACTGGCACGAAGGCAAGACCGACGACAACGGCAAGCCGATCCCGATCTCCCACCCCAACGCGCGCTGCACCCTGCGGTGCACCTCGATCGCGAACTACAACCCCACGGTCGGTGAGTCTCCCGAGGGAGCCACGGTCAAGGTGATCACCTACAGTGGCCGCGACGCGGACACCATGCCGCCCGTCTGGGTCGCCCCCAACAACGACCACGGTGTGGTCATCGGCGCCTCGATCGTCTCGCAGGCCACGGCCACCGAGGTGGGAGCTACTGGCGTCAAGCGCGCCCCCTGGGCCAACGCCCCGTTCATCCCCGGCGCTCTGGCCGACTACATGAGCGCCCAGTTCGAGTTCTACAACAGCTCGAAGTTCTCCGGCGCCGGTCGCCCGATCATGGCCGGCCTCAACTACTTCCTGACTCACCAGGCGCGCGGCGGCGAGGGCAAGCAGCTCCTCGGTGAGAAGCGCGACGTGAAGGCGTGGCTGAGCTGGCTCGACCGCTTCGCTCACGGCGACGTCGAGGGCATCCTCACGCCCGTCGGCTACGTGCCGAAGTACGACGACATGAAGTCGGTCTTCAAGGAAGTCATCGACAAGGAGTACCCGCGCGAGCTGTACGACAAGCAGTTCTCGCTCTACATCGACAACATCGTCGCCCGCATCGACCTGCAGCGCGAAGCCTACGGCAAGGAGAAGAACCTGCCGAGCAAGCTCTTCGAGGTCTATGACGAGCAGAAGGCCGGCCTCCTCGGCCTCAAGGAAAAGTTCGGCGCCGTCGTGACCCCGGATCAGCTGATTACGGCCGCCGTCTAGCTCGCCGGACGACGCAGGTAAGGAGAGGCTGCCCTCGCATCGCGAGGGCAGCCTCTTTCGTGTCTGGCCGCTGCGGGCGCGGGCAGGGACGGTCTAGGTGCGGCCGAAGATCCCGGTCCTCTCGGTCTTGCGCAGCTCGGCTTCCTCCATCCAGAGGAGCTCCGCAGTGTCGATGTTCACGGCCTTGAGGACGAACTGGTAGTAGACGTTCTGCTTGCGCGTGCCCCCGGATTCGATCGAGGAGCCCTTCTTCTTGTCGATCGAACGGAGGGTGCCGTAGAGGATCACGTCAGCGCCGTACTGCTTTCCGAACTCGCGCATCATGTCCTCGCGGACGCGGCCGGAGCCCTGCTGGAACCGGACCTGGTCGCCGATCTCGTCCTGGCCGGCGTCGGCGGCGACGAAGCGGAACTTGGCGCTCTTCAGGAGCTGGTTCTGAATCTTGTCCGTGATGCCCTGGGTGTCGATGTGCTCGGAGGTTCGATTCTCCACGTCGCCGACGTACATCCAGATCCGCTTATCGTCGCCCTTGCCGGGATTTTCCAGGTAGTTGAGCGCGGGCGCCGCCACCAGGGATTCGACCATCTCCGCAGCGAGAGTCTGTAGGTCGGTGGAGCCGTAGCCAATGGTCAGGGTTTCGGTGCGGCCGGGATCGTCGTAGTCGGTGGAGCTGCAGGCGCCGAGCGCGCCGGCGAGGACGAGGATGGGCAGGATCTTCTTCATGGCTTGATTCCGTTGCTGGTCGTGCTTCGTTTCAGGGTTCGTCGACGTTCGGATCGTGAGGTTCACTACTCGATGGAGTTGGGTTTGCGCACCGCGAGGCGCCAGCTCGAGGCGTTCGGCGTGGGACCGGTCAAGGAGATGATCTCGTACCCCTTGCCCCCGAGCGCCGTCGGCGCCCAGTGCTGGGGCCAGTCGATCCGGAAACCGGCGTCGTCGAACCACTCCACGGTCCACTCGAACGCGAGATTCGAGCCGCGCTTGTTGTGCAGCTCGAACTGCACGAACAGACGGCCGTCCCGCCTCTCCGAACGGATGCCCACCATCTCCAGAGAATTGGAGATGCCGGAGGTCCCGCCGATCTTCTCGGTCTCGGCTCCCTCGCCTCCCACGTAGGTGTCCTGCGACGTCCCCTTGGAGACGCAGGCGCCCGCGAGGAGCAGGAGTGCGAGGCCGAGAGCCGCGCGCCAGGTGTTCTTCTTGGTTTTCATGGTTTCGTTCCGCATGGCCTGGATCCGCGTGGGATCCGGTCCTTCGTTCATCGATTCGCGGTCTCGAAGGCGGCTCCCTCCCCGACCGGTGCTTCGGTCGGGATCTCGAGCGGTTGGCCGCCGATCACGTGGGCGTACAGGTGCGGGCCCACGGTCCGCGCGAAGACCACCATGGTCTCTCCTTCTTCGAGCTGATAAGTCCCCAGAGGCTGCGACTGTCCGCCGATCGCCTCCAGGGTGTACGTGTGTGCGCCGGGGGGAACGAACAGGCGACAGGCCTGCCAGGTGTCGGGCAGCGTCTGCCAGGAGCGCAGGTCGGCGCGCTCGGTCACCGCGGCGAAGACGTCTCCCGCGATGCGTCCCCCCAGCCCCCATTCCTTC
Organism: uncultured Planctomycetaceae bacterium; assembly: GCA_964428225.1. Lineage (GTDB taxonomy): Bacteria > Planctomycetota > UBA1135 > UBA1135 > JBFMCU01. Next base: position 1,237 of record CAYRXS010000132.1, on the reverse strand, counting down.
TCGGCCTTCTTCGTCAGCTCGCGCTTCAGCACGCCGCGCGCCACCGACTTCGTCGCCGTCCACAGGAGCCGGTCGTTCAGGTTCTCCACCGCGATGCTCGAGACGCTCTCGAGCACGTCGGTGCGCACGCTGACCCCGCTGCTCTCCTCGACCAGGCGCAGGCCCGTCACCATCTGGGACCGACGCTCGAACGCGGGCATGGCCATGGGGATCAACCCGTCCGGCGTGGGGATCAGCAGGCTGCCCTCGATCTTGAAGGGGGCGAGTCCCACCCCGGCCAGCACCACCACGCTGGCGGCGCCCTCCGGTCGCTCGAGATCCGCGCCGTAGCGTTCCTCCCACCGCGCGACCTCGTCGGGCCGATTGAGTATCTTCGCGAGCCGCACGAGCGCCCGCCCCGCGAGCTCCACGCCGACCCCCTTCTCCTCCATGCGCGCGTAGTCGATGTACGCCTGGTCCCACTCCCCGAGCAGCTCGTAGGCGAGGGCGGAGACGAAGTGCCCGAGCCCTCCGGCGTGGTACTCCCTCTCGTAGAGCTCCTCCTCGGTCTCCAGGAGCTGATTCGAGAGACGAGCCTCCACGTAGACGTCGTCGAGCAGCCCCTTGGCGAGGTAGGCCATGGCGAGCCCGGCGTGCACGTAGACCCGCTCGAAACCCTCCCCCTTGTACTCGATCATCGTGTCGTTGAGGGCCCAGGAGCCGATGACCTCTCCGAGGCTCTCGGCCCCGACCAGCGCCTGGCCCTCGATGTCGTCCGCGGCTTCCTGCGCGCGGTGGAGGTGGGTCAGGGCGCTCTCCCAGTCCCCGGCGGCCAGGGCGACGGTCCCCGCCTCCGCTCCGGAGAGGAAATCCGACCCGGTGAGCTCCGCGTCGGCGTAGGCGTCCATCGCCTCGTAGAGGTGTCCTCTCTGGAAGTCATGCAGGGCCCCGGCCGTGCGTGACGTGTAGGAGGCGCAGCCTGCAGACCAGACCAGGAGGGCGCTCGCGAGCACGAGCGTGGGTCCCAGGCGGCGGGTGCGGTCGAGGAGCGGGTAGGTCAACAAGGCAGTTTCACCCGGTACGGGTCGGCGTGACGGCGGGAAGGAGCCTCTGCGGGGGAGATGCTGGGATGAGGGAGCCCCCCGATCAACCCCTGGGGGATGGTTGGCCATTGATGCAAAGCCCTTGCCACCTGTAGGGGAAAACGGCGGGGGGGGGGGGGGGGGGGGGGGGGGGGGGGGGGGGGGGGGGGGGGGGG
>CAYRXS010000131.1:0-18791 GCA_964428225.1 uncultured Planctomycetaceae bacterium | reverse complement strand
TTCTCGAGGTCCTTGATCTTGACCTCGCCCCCGATGTTCTTGGCGCCTTGCCCCCACTTGAGCTCGACCACCTCGGCACCGAGCTCCTTGATGGCGTACTCCTGCACGCCCAGGCGCGTGTCCTCGACGTTGGCCTGGACCACGATCGCTCCGTAGCCGTCTCGCATGTGGTCCTGGTAGAGCTTGACCCGCCGCTTGAGATCCACGGTGTCCACGACCTTTCCGCCCTCGATTCGGGACTGCATGTCCATCCCGACGACGTTCTCGCCGATGGTCAGTCCCGTGCCGGCGAGGGCGGACCCGATGGCCAGCCCCTCCCAGTTGTTCGTGGCGACGGCGGTGGAGCCGATCCCCGGGATGATCCAGGGAAGGCGGAACTTGATTCCGTCGTCGTGGCCGAACCGCACCTCGAGATCGACCGCGGGGAAGATGGCCTTGTCGCTGTCGGCCTCGATTCCCTTGGCCCCGACGACGCCTCCGATGATCGTCAGGTCGGAGTAGTCCGCGGGGTAGCGCTTGTGCCCCGCCGTCGTGATCACACCGAAGGGTTGAGGATAGATGACCTCGTGCCCTCGATAGGAGGACTTTCCGATCTCACACATGCCGACGCAACCGTCGACGCATGTGACGCACATGCCGGACTGGGGGTGGAATTCACCCTCGGTCCGGTTCTTCGTGAGGGTTGCGGCCGTTGCGTTGGGCGTTGAAAAGGGCATTCGCCTTACTCCTTGCTTCCTGGAGTCGCCTTCGTGTCGAGCTCGCACGCGACACAGGGCGACATGTAGCACATCAGGTCGTCGAACTGGGGTTTCTCCACACACGGGGCCGGCAGGTTCTGACAGCCTCCGCAGATTCCGGGTTCCTCTTGGAACGTGCAGCGATTCTGGCAGACGGGGCAGACGTACATGCAGCCGCCGCACAATCGACACTTCTCGGACTTCTCGTCGAACGGAGTGCCGATATGCCGGTTCGAGCCACGTCCGAAGAAGCCGATGGCTTTGCCCATCATCTGCTCCGCGCACATCCGCACGCACAGACCGCAGAGGATGCAGTCTTCGTCTTCCTGCCTGAACCGCTGCTGGTTGATCCCGTGAGACGAAGCCAGGTCCTGGATGACCTTCGACTGGGGACACGAGGCGACCAGCAGCTCCAAGACCATGCGCCGGGCGCGCGTCACTCGAGACGAGGAGGTGCGAACGGCCATCCCCTCCTCTGCGGGATAGGTGCAGGAGCTGACGAGTTTCGCGCGTTCTCCCTTGCCGATCTCGACCACACACAACCGGCAGGCGCCGCCCGGTGACAGCCCTTCCTGGTGGCAGAGAGTCGGGACGGGGAAGCCGAGGAAGCGAGCGGCCTCGAGCACCGTGGTTCCCTTTTCCACCGATACGTGCGTACCGTTGATGGTCAGATTGATCACGGATCTATCCCCTTGTCACGTTGGCAGCATCTGCCGATTCGAGTCCGTGGCGGCGTTCCCGCTGACGTGTTCGAATGAGTGAATGCAGATGCGCCCGCCGTTTCGATCATGAGTGGCTCGGTCTTCGCTTTGGGAGTGGCCTCCCCGGGACTGGGTTCGAAGTACGAACCACAGCCAGTGCGCAGGCCGTTGACGCAATACGCAATCAACGACTTGCTCACCGCTGCGTGCCACCGGCTGTCCTCGACGAGCTCGACGAAGTCGTCAGGGTGGGTCCGGGGTGAGAACAGGGCAGGTGTTTTTGGCACCTGATCATGTCCGCCCGCATTCGAGTCTCTCCAGACGTAACCCGAGTCCCGGAGGAGACCACAGTGTTCGTTCGTTGCCGTCTCGCAGTGACGTCCAGCGCCCGGACGTTCTCCTGCTCGAGCGTGGATTCCGATGGCCCCGCGGGTGGTAACCATGTCGTCCGGACGGTCGAGCGTAGGAGCGCCCGATGCGAAGCGGGCGGATTCCGATCCCCGACGTAGAGCACTCGGTGATTGGATCATGTCCCAGTCCCGCCGCAGGGCTACTCGAACTCCTCGCAGTGCCAGACGCCGCCTTCGACGGGCGGGAAGGTGCAGGTCTTGCGCCATTTGCAGGACACGCAGATGCCTCGGCGTCTGGCCTCCGGCTCGCCGTCCGGATCTGGGGCGCCGGATCGCGGGCTTGCGGCCCGGCGCCTCTTCGCCTCGAGTTTCATGGCTTCTTCCTCCTCCCGGGACAGTCCGTCGTCGTGCTCGTTGCAGAACATGACGTAACCGCCCCGCTCCTTCCTTGCGATGCAGGTTCCGACGTGACGGCAGTTGAAGCACAGACCGAGTTCGAAGGGCTTGCTAGACATGCTTCCTGTGGCGGTAGCGGCTAGTTGCATGGGGTGACTCCTCGTATTTCCCAAGGGATGCACGCCTCGTGCAAGCTGCGTGCCGTCTTGGGAAGGGAGCGCGGAATGCCCGGGAGGGTGCTCTAGGACGCTTGAGAGTCACGAACTCAGGGAACGAGACCTCACGCGACCGGAGAGAAATGCACCGGTGGGGCGAGACTCCCCAGGCCGGCTCAGGTCGTCTCGGGAGAAACGGCCCGCAGCTTCTCCCGCAGGGTCTTGCGGTCGATGCCGAGGATCCGGGCAGCCTCGGACTTGTTCCCTCCCACGTGAGCTAGCACAGCCTGGATGTGCTGCAACTCCACCTCGGCGAGTGATCGTCCGGCTCCCGAGGATCGAGGCGCCGAGAATCGCATCGAAGCGGGCAGGTCCGAGGCGTCGATCACATCTTCACCGGTCATGACCGCGAGACGCTGAATCGTATTCTCCAGCTCACGGACGTTTCCCGGCCAGTCATGGTTGCACAGGGCCGTCAAGGCGCGATCCGTGAACCGCAGGTTCGGTATCCCGACCTCCCTGGCGAACAGGTCCGCGAAATAGCGGACGAGCTCGATCACATCCCCATCGCCCCGCTGTCTCTGGGGAGGGTCCGAGTTCTCGACCACGTTCAGGCGGTAGTAGAGATCCTCGCGGAATCCCCCCTTGTCCACGAGCCCGCGCAGAGCCTTGTTCGAGGCCGTCATGACTCGGACGTCCAGCTGCCGGGGGCGGGTCTCTCCGATCCTGCAGACCTCCCTTTCCTGGAGGACTCGAAGAAGGCGGACCTGCATCGCGGCGCTCGTTTCGCTGACCTCGTCGAGGAAGATCGTTCCACCGCCCGCGGCCTGAAAGAATCCGTCACGTGATTCCATGGCGCCGGTGAACGCGCCCTTTACGTGGCCGAACAACTCTCGTTCCACGAGGCCTTCCGGGATGCCCCCGCAATTGACCGCGACGAAGGGAGCCTGGGAGCGGCTGCTTCCGTAGTGGATCGCACGAGCCACGAGCTCCTTCCCGGTGCCCGTTTCCCCCAGTACGAGCACTGTCGCCGTCACGTTGGATGCCTTCGTGATCGACCGGAAGAGCTCGAGCATGGGCTTGGATCGACCCAGAAGACCGAAACGAGCCATGGGAAGGTCTCCCTCCGGCTGCCGACCGATGCGCCGGAGTTGAAGTCCGTCCAGTGTGCGGCGCACGGCCGCGAGCAGCTCCTCGTCGGTGAACGGCTTCGGCAGGTACTCCTCGGCTCCGGTCTTCATCGCCTCCACCGCACCGCCCACGGTGGCGTAACCCGTGATCATCATCACCCCGACATCGGGGTGGTTCTCACGAACATGCCGAACGAGGGTCAGGCCGCCCACTTTCGGCATCTTGTAGTCCGTGACCACCACGTCGATCGCGGTCGACTCCAGAACTTCGACGGCCTCGCCCACACTGGGCGCGGTCACGACGCGGTACCCTTCGGCGGAGAGGTTGCGGCGCAGGATCTCGAGAGTCTCCGGGGCGTCGTCCACGACGAGGATGCGCACACTCTTCCCGGCGTGTTCGCTAGTGGCGTTCGTGATTGTCATGGTCCGGCCCTCCGATGGGCAAACGTACTTCGAAGCGCGTTCCTCCATCGGCCTCGCTTTCCACGTGAATGCGCCCGCGGTGGGAGGTCACGATTCCGTGAACCACGGCCAATCCGAGTCCCGTACCTTCTCCGACGTCCTTCGTGGTGAAGAAGGGCTCGAAGATTTTCGAGCGGACGTCCTCGGGCATCCCCCTGCCCGTGTCGCTGACGAGCAGGAGGACGTCCTGCTCGTCCCGCCGGGTCTCCACTCTCACCGTCCCCCCCTCGGGCATCGCCTGGAGGGCGTTGACGACCAGGTTGACCACGACCTGGCGGATTTGGTTGGGATCGGCGATCGTCTTCGGGAGCTGGGGAAGCAGAGAGCACACGACGTCGACCCCCGCCTTTTCACTGCGGGACTCGAGGAGGGAAAGCGCTTCCATCACGACGTGGTTCACGTCGATCCGCTCGTGTTCCGGAGGCGTCTGTCTTGCGAAGAGCATCAGCTTCCGCACGATCTCTCTCGCGTGCAGAGACGCGGATTCGATCTTGCTCAGATCCCGGCTGAGCTGGGGATCCAGATCAGAGTGCTTCTGAGCCAGCTGGGTGAATCCCAGGATGCCCCCGAGCGGCTCATTCAACTCATGGGCCACGCCGGCCGCGAGCTGTCCGATCGTGGCGAGCCGGTCGGCGTGTCGGAGCTGTGCCTGCAGCCTGAGACGCTCCGACTCCGCCCGCCTTCTCTGAACGATGTTCGCCACCTCGCGGGCCACCGCGTCGATCAGGCTCCTCTCCTCCCGGAGAAAGGGCCCCTCGTCCAGATCCGGTCGCTCGTCTACGTAGCAGACCTCGACCATGCCCCGAGGATCACCCTCGATGACGATGTCGGACTGCTGGTGGTGCCGAACGTGGGCAAGCCCGCCCGACTGGTACACCTTTCCATCGAGGATGATCCGCGCAACGGTGATCTCCGGATACTGCCAACCGGGCGGGATGTACTCGGTGATCTTCTCGAGAATGCTCTCCAGCCCGAAATCGCCTTGGGCGGCAACCTGCGCTATGCGGTACAGACAGGTCAGCTCCTTGACCCGCTCCGTCTGAGCATGTTGAACTTGCTGGTGGATCATGGAAACCGCCAACATCGGTGCAATGTTGCGGAAGAGCTCGATCTCAGGAGGGGAGATGCGATTCGGTTCCCGGTCCTTGAATACGAGGAGTCCACAGGATTCCTCTCCGACTTGCAGGGGGAACCTGGCCAGAGATCTGTAGCCGTGACCGCTCTCGCTGTCGCTTACACCACCTCGCCACGGTCCGTCGGGGACACCGCTATCCACCTGCAGATCATTCACCGAGAATGTCCCGTCGGACGTAAGGGCATCGAGTGCGGCCGTGGGTGTGTCCTTGAGGCGGTAGAACCGCTCGGGGTGTGCCGTCAGCTCCCAGCGGACGCACGCCTCCCTCTCGCGGACCCACAACTCGAGCGCATCGCACGCACAGTGAAGGATCAGCAGTCGGGAGACGTCGAGGAAGAACTTATAGCTGCCGCGATTCTCGCCTGCGAACAGGAGAATCTGGCGGGACAGATGCCGGAAGTCCCGGGCGTTCCACAGTGTTTCCTCCGATTCGTCTCTGTTTCTTTCCGGACTGTCCATGACGCCCCTTCAACCGTGCGCGGGCCGGATTCTCTCACAGTCGAACACACGCGGCCAAGACACAATGCCGTAGAATGGGCACCTCGCTTAGGGCTCACGCGAAGTGCGGATGGTACCCGCCATCGCACATCGAGGGATCGGGCACAGCGGTCAGGAGTCCGAGGGCCAGGGCCGGCGGCAGATTCGCCTGCACGAGAACGGAGACGGCCATGCCGCGGAAGATCCGGAGCAGGGCAAGGGCCGCCACCTCGGTGGCGAATTCCACGGAGTCTTTGGCTCAATCGGTCTCGGAGTCTCAGCGATGTTGCCGGTCGCAGCCACCCGTGATGCAGGCCGGCATTGCGCGAGGGATGTTGCGATTCCGGGACGTCCTCGTGGCCTCGGCAGTGGGCTCCCTTTTGTTCTTGCCGTCTGAACGCCATTGGCGTACCACCCTGAGGCATGCGTCAGGAAATGCGTCGCGTGACAATCGTGGATGACGGAAGCACTAGACAATCCGAACCAGAGGCCCTGGAGAGGGGCCGCAGCCACCGCTCACGACGGGGGGAGGAGCAACAGAATGCTTGACACAATCCTGAGCGAGGCGAGACAGCGAGATCCCGAACAGCCCGAGTTCCATCAAGCCGTCAGCGAGGTCGCAGAATCCGTTCTCCCTGTCCTGGATCGCCATCCGGAGTATCGGTACGCGAGGATCCTCGAACGTTTGATCGAACCCAACCGAGTGATCCAGTTCGGTGTTCCGTGGATGGATGACGAGGGCAACGTCCAGGTCAACCGCGGATTCCGGTGCGAATTCAACAACGCAATAGGCCCGTACAAGGGAGGTCTCCGGTTCCACAGTTCGGTCAACCTCGGCATCGTCAAGTTCCTCGGCTTCGAGCAGATCTTCAAGAGCGCCCTCACCGGTCTCGCGATGGGGGGTGGCAGTGGCGGTGCCGACTTCGAGACGAAGGGGAGAACGGACAACGAAGTGATGCGCTTCTGTCAGAGATTCATGACCGAGCTCTTCCGTCACATTGGTCCCGACACCGACGTGCCTGCCGGTGACATCGGCGTCGGAGGCCGCGAGATCGGCTTCCTGTTTGGACAATACCGAACGTTGGTCAACAAGTCTGTGGGAGTGCTCACCGGGAAAGGCCTCGATTGGGGCGGAAGCATGATGCGAACGGAAGCCCCCGGTTACGGCCTGGTGTACTTCACGGAAGAGATGTTGAAGACACGGAATGAGTCGTTCCTGGACAAGACCGTCATCGTGTCCGGTTCTGGCAACGTCGCCATTCACGCCATCGAGAAGGCGCAGCAGCTCGGTGCCAAGATCATCGCGTGCAGCGATACGGACGGTTTCGTCTACGACCCCGAGGGAGTCAATCTGGATACCGTCCGCCGCATCAAGGAAGTCGAGCGCGGTCGCATCAAGGAGTACTGCGGCGTGCACCAATCAGCCGAATTCAATCCGCACAGCACAGAGATCTGGAACATCCCGTGCGACATCGCCCTGCCCAGCGCGACCGAGAACGAAATCGATGCCAGGGCGGCTCAATCCCTGGTGGACAACGGCGTCATAGCCGTCGGCGAGGGTGCCAACATGCCCTCGACAGCCGAGGCAACGGACATCTTCATCGATAGCAATGTGCTGTACGGCCCCGCCAAGGCCGCCAACGCCGGCGGGGTGGCGGTCTCAGGTCTGGAGATGTGCCAGAACAGTCAGCGGATGACTTGGACCTCTGAGGAGGTCGACGCCAAGCTCCACCAGATCATGGTGAACATCCACAAGGCCGCTTGGGACGCGGCCGAGGTCTACGGAAAGAAGGGCGATCTGGTCTTCGGCGCCAACATTGCGGGCTTCGTCAAGGTCGCCCGATCAATGCAGGCCCAGGGGGTGACCTGAGCCTGGTTCTTCGGACCGGCCAGAAACGCGAGTCTTCGCAGAATGACGAGGAGCAACCTCCCATGTCGAGGAAGCCGAGAACGAGCCCGGAGCAAACCGTCCACGGTCCATAGCGAGCCGAGGCCTGTGTGCCGACTGCGGAGCTGTGCCGCGTGGAACGGACTGAAGGACTTGCTCGTGTCCTGGCCGGAATCCCCCTCACGTGGGCCCCCGCAGGCCGCCCGGTCACCGTGGTCGAACGAGGTCCGGGCCGGGGGGTGGAGACTGTTCGTCGGTGTCGGGGGACGTCACCGGTGCGGTTGGTCACGTGAGATCGGCACAAGAGTGCATTCCTCGCGCCGTTGAGTGTCTCCCACGACGAGTCGAGGAGAGCCTCCTCCCGGGACCATGCAGGGGGAGGGACGCCGGTCGACCGCGTTCGATCTCGAATGCCGGTGACGGGCGGTCCGCCGGTACCTTATCCTCCGGGCCGGCATCCTGGCAAATGGAGGATCAGCAGGCATGAGTGGATCGGATCGCTACGCCCCCGTGAAAGAGGATCGCTTCACCTTCGGGCTCTGGACCGTCGGAAACCCGGGCCGGGATCCCTTCGGCGCCGAGGTGCGCTCGCGGATGGCTCCCACCCACATCGTGGAGAAGCTGGCGGAGTGCGGAGCGTGGGGGGTGAACCTCCACGACAACGACCTGGTCCCCTTCGGCGCCTCGGCGGCGGAGCGCGACCGGATCGTGGGCGTGTTCAAGGCGGCGCTCGAGGACCACGGCATGCGCGTCGTCATGTCCTCGGCGAACCTGTTCAGCCACCCGATCTTCAAGGATGGCGCCTACACCTCGAACGATCCCCGGGTGCGGGCCTTCGCCCTCCGCAAGACGCTGGACGCGATCGACCTCGGCGTCGAGCTCGGGGCGAGCTTCTACGTGGTCTGGGGCGGCCGGGAGGGCACCGAGACCGACGTCTGCCGCGATCCCCGCGTCGCGATCGCCCGCCTGCGCGAGGCGCTGAACTTCGCCACCGCCTACGCGCTCGACCAGGGGTACGAGCTGCGCTTCGGCCTCGAGGCCAAACCGAACGAGCCGCGCGGCGACATCTACCTCGCCACCACCGGGCACATGCTGCACTTCATCGAGACGCTCGATCACCCGGAGATGGTGGGGGTCAACCCCGAGGTGGCTCACGAGACGATGGCGGGGCTCTCGTTCCTCCACGGCGTCGCCCAGGCGATGGAGGCGGGGAAGCTCTTCCACATCGACCTGAACGCGCAGCGGATCGGCCGCTACGACCAGGACCTGCGCTTCGGCTCCGAGGACGTCAAGCAGGCCTTCCTGCTCGTCCGGCTGCTCGAGGGCACGGCCGGCGGCCCCCGCTACGAGGGCCCGCGCCACTTCGACGCCCACGCTTACCGCTCCGAGGACGAGGAGGGCGTGTGGGAGTTCGCGCGGGGCTGCATGCGCACCTACAACATCCTGAAGGCCCGCGCCGAGGCCTTCGACGCCGATCCCGAGGTGCGCGAGCTCCTCGCCGAGAAGACGGATGGCGAGCTCGAGGGGCTCCTCGGCGGCTTCGACCGCGAGAAGGTGCAGCGGCTGCGGTCGCTCGCCATCGACGCCGACGCGGTGGCGCGGCCCGGGCTCGGCTACGAGCGCCTCGACCAGATCCTGATGGAGCACCTGCTGGGAGTACGCGGGACGTGAACGCCGCGGGCCGGCTCTTCCTCGGGCTCGACGTCGGCACCCAGGGCACGAAAGGCGTCGTCGTCGACGTCACGGACGGGCGGATCGTGGCGAGGGCGTCGCGGTCCTACGATCTGATCGCGGGGCTTGCCCCCGGCGCGGCCGAGCAGCACCCCGAGGACTGGTGGAAGGCCGTCGTCGAGGTGACCCGCGAGCTCGCGGCGGCTCCCGGGGTCGACGCCCCGACGATCGCGGGGATCGGCGTCTCGGGCCAGCAGCACGGCTTCGTCGCCCTCGACGAGCACGACGAGGTGATCCGCCCCGCGAAGCTGTGGTGCGACACCGCCACCGCCGCGGAGGCCCGCGAGCTCGGGGAGACCTTCGGCCGCGCCGTGCCCACCGGCTTCACCGCGTCCAAGATCCTCTGGCTGAAGCGGCACGAGCCGGAGCACTTCGCGCGCCTGCGCACCGTCCTGCTCCCGCACGACTGGGTGAACTTCCGCCTGAGCGGCGAGAAGACGATGGAGTACGGCGACGCCTCCGGCACCGCCCTCTTCGATCCCCGGGCTCGCGCCTTCGTCGCCGAGGACGTCGCGGCGATCGATCCCGGCTTGATGGACGCGCTCCCACCGTTGCTCGCGCCGGGCGAGCCCGCGGGCGCGCTCGCTCCCGCCGCGGCGCACGAGCTCGGCCTCGAGGAGGGGATCCTGATCGCTCCCGGCGGCGGGGACAACATGATGAGCGCCATCGGCAGCGGCGCCACGCGTCCCGGCGTCTGCGTGCTGAGCCTGGGCACCTCGGGCACGGTGTTCACCTACTGCGCGGAGCCGGCGATCGATCCCGACGGCCTCATCGCCCCCTTCTGCGATTCGACGGGCGGGTGGCTGCCGCTCCTGTGCGTCATGAACCTGACCGGAGTCACCGAGGCGGTGCGCGAGGCGTTCGGCGCGAGCCTCGAGGAGCTGACGGCGGCCGCGGAGCGCGTCGAGCCCGGCGCGGGGGGCGTGACCTTCCTGCCGTACCTCGCGGGCGAGCGCGTCCCCGACCTGCCCGAGGCCACCGGCACCCTGCTCGGCCTGCGCGCGGAGAGCTTCGCCCCGGGCGTGCTCTTCCGCGCCGCCCTCGAGGGCACGAGCCTGAACCTCGGCTGGGGGGTCGACCGGATGCGCGCCCTCGGCATCGCGGTGGACGCGGTGCGGATCGTCGGGGGCGGCTCGCGGAATCCCCTGTGGCGCCGCATTTTCGCCGATGTCCTCGACGCGCCCGTCCGCCGGCTCGCCGAGCCCGAGTCCGGCGCCCTGGGCGGCGCCCTCCAGGTCGCGTGGTCACACCGACGCGCCGCGGGCGAGGACGTCGACGCCGACGCGGTCAGCTCCGCCTTCGTGTCCCTCGAGGGCGAGCCCGTCGAGCCGGATCCCGCGGGCGTCGCGCGCTACCGCGAGCTGGGCGAGCGCTTCCGCGAGGAGGTCGCGCGCCGGTACGCGGGAGAGTCGTGACCCGGAAGAGGTCGATCGTCGACACGATCCGCGGCGAGAGCGCGCGCGACGACGGGGAAGACGGCCGGAACGGCAAGCTTCTCGTAAGCGCCCTCGTCTCCACCGGAGGGTCCGACATGCTACGGGCTCCTGTCCGAGGAGATGCCGCCGTCTCCCCCGATCGACCAGGTGAAGGTCGGTCCTCCTCTCGAGAAGTCGGGAACCCCTGCCCCGACGTCTTCCACCCCGTGAAGGACTCTGACATGCGTGCACGGTCTTCTCTGTTCGGTGTCGCCCTCCTGCTCCTGGCCGCGACGGATGCGGGGGCCCAGGAAACACCCTGGTACCAGTGGACCCTGCTCCCCGACGAGGTCGTGGACGAGATCGTCGGCGAGTCCTCGGGAGAGACCGCCTGGAACACGATCATGGAGACCGGCGGCTACAACCGGGATCGACTGCCCGAGGAATACGCCGGCACGTTCTTCGAAGCCCGGTACGTCCACGACCAGCTGACGGCCTACGGTCTGCCCGAGGCGGAGGTCGTCCGGTTCCCCGGGCGCGAGGTCTGGGACGGGATCAAGGGCGAGCTCTGGGAGGTCAGCCCGAATCGCGCCAAGATCGCCTCCTATCAGGACATGCGGGCCATGCTCGCACGCGGCAGCACCTCGTGCGACGTCACCGCGGAGCTCGTGTGGGTCGGACAGGGATCGTCCGCGGAGCTCGAGGCGGCGGAGGTCGCGGGCAAGATCGTGGTGACCGACGGTTGGGTCTCGAGCGTGCACCGCACGGCGTGCCTCGAGATGGGAGCCGTGGGCGTCGTCAGCATCCGGAACGAGCGGCCGCACTTCGATCCCCTGCAGATCCCGTGGAGCGGGATCCGCGGCGACCGTCGCAGCGGGGCCGAGCCCAAGTTCGCGTTCTACGTGCCGCCCCGGGAGGGGGCCTCGCTCGAACGACGACTGCGGGCCGGCCGGAAGATCACCGCGCGCGCTCAGGTCGAGAGCACGAACCAGGAGTACGACCTCGAGGACGTCGTCTGCGTCATCCCGGGCACCGATCCGGACGCCGAGGAGATCATCCTCTCGGCTCACCTCTTCGAGGGCTACGTCAAGCAGGGCGCCAACGACAACCTGTCCGGCAGCGCGGCCATCCTGGAGGTCGCCCGCGTGCTGCACGCGCTCATCGAGGAGGAGAGGATTCCCCGACCGAAGCGATCGATCCGGTTCCTGTGGATCCCCGAGTTCTCGGGGACGATCCCGTGGGTGAAGGCCAATCGCGAGCTGATGGCGAAGACCCTGTGCAACCTCAACCTGGACATGGTCGGCGAGTGGCTGAGCCTGAACAAGGCGTTCATGTGCCTGATGCGGACGACCTACGGCAATCCGCACTACGTCAACGACGTCGTCGAGAACTACTATCGCTACGTGGGCGAGTCGAACCGCGAGCGGGTCCAGAACCGCAGTGGCTTCGACAAGGTGCCCCGGCGGATCGTGGCTCCCACGGGAGCGGACGAGCCCTTCTACTACAGCATCGAGACCCACTACGGGGCCTCGGACCACGAGGTGTTCAACGACTGGGGTGTCGGCGTACCCGGCATCATGATGATCGTGTGGCCCGATCAGTGGTATCACACGTCCGGAGACCGCGTCGACAAGTCGGATCCCACGCAGATGAAGCGCGTGGTGATCATCGCCGCCGCCGCGGCGTACACCGTGGCCTCCGCCGACGGCGATCTCGCCATGCGCCTCGCGGGCGAGGTGGCCAGCAACGGCACCCGTCGCCTCGGCCATCAGTTCATGATGGCCCTCGAGAAGTTGAACCACGCCGAGGCCGAGTCGCTGGCGGACGCCCACGAGATGGCGCGGACCCTCGTCGACGCGGCGTCAAAGAACGAGGTCGCCACCCTCGAGACGATCAACGAGCTGGCTCCCGACGACGAACGCGTGCGCCGGCACGTCGCGACGATGCAGGGCACGGTCCGCACCGTCGCCGAGGCTCACCTCGCGGCCGTCGACGCGCACGCGCGCGTCGTCGCCGGTCGGCTGGGCATCGCCTTCGCCGAGCGCGAGCCGACCGAGCTCGAGATGCAGGCCGCGCGGATCGTCCCCCGCCCGACGGCTCTCGTGACCGCGGGTGGCTACCGCGCGTACCGCGAGCATATCGAGGCGATCCCCGAGGAGGAGCGCGCCAAGTACGCCTCCTACCGCCGGGGGGTCGCGAGCACGAGCGAGCTCCAGCTCCTGATCGACGGCAAGAACAGCGCCCTGGACATCCGCCGGATGCTGGACGCCCAGTACCGGCGTCCCTCGGACCTGCAGGCGATCCTCGACTACCTGGAGATCCTCGAGCTGGCGGGGCTGATCGAGAAGTGACGAGCGCCGGGCGGAGGGGCTCGACGCCCCCGGTGCCCGAGTTCAGGGGGTGGAATCCCGCTTCTCCAGCCGGATGAGCTCGAGGCGGCTCGCCGGCGGCAGGGGAGGCTGGCGGGGGCGATCGTGGTTGGCGGACAGGGCCTCCCAGCGGAGCAGGTACTCGACGCCCGGCTCCTCCGGGGAGCCCAGGTCCCGGGCCGTCTTCACGCGGATGCCGTCGAAGTCGATGGTCGGCCGAGTGACCTCCGCCGGCAGCTCGGCCGGGACGGAGACCTCGCGGTCGACCGGCGCCAGCGTCTCCTCGTCGAGCACGATTCGCCCCGAGCCGAAGTCGCGGTGACGGTACGTGATGAGGAACAGGCCGGGCTCGATTCGCCGGAGCCCGGAGATCCGGATGCCGATGAAGGGCATGGCTCCGCGGCCGCCGAAGGTGACGGCGCGATCCCAATTCGTGATCGCGTGGCGCTTCCACCCGCCGTCCTCGAAGCGCGTCACGAAGACCTGCATGTGCCCGTTCTCGTCCGCCTTGTGGTAGGAGACGATCGGGCGGCCTTTCGAGTCGAAGGCGAGCTTCTCGCAGCCGTTGATGATCCCTCCTTCGGCGGGGACCGGGTCGATGCACAGCTTCTCTTGCGCCAGGGTCAGCGGAACCTCGACCGGCTCGCCGCCCGCGGTCTCCCAGCTCCGCAGGTCCCGGCTGCGGGCGTACGAGAGGTGGTGGTTCGTGGCGCAGTCGGGAGTGTCGCGCCACACCCAGACCACGTGGAAGAGGCCGTCGGGTCCCTGGACCGGTCCCTGGGGGTAGGCGTTGCGCTCGCCCTCGCCGTCGAACAGCGGAGTATCCAGGAAGCGGGACCAGGTCCCGGTCTGCGGGTCGTAGCGGTTGTAGAGCCGTCGGCCGTTCCCGCTGCCCCCGGAGCGGTAGGTGAAGAGCAGGCTGCCGTCGGCCCCGCGCAGGAAGCGCGGATAGGTGCACCGCTCCTCGTCGATGCCGGTCATCGCGGCGCGCTCGAAGGTGGTGACGTCTCCCGGCTCCTTCGTGCGGAAGTAGATCAGCGGCACGCAGTGCATGTTGCCCGCCAGATGGAGCCGACCGGCGGCGTCCATGGCCATGGTGACGTAGTTGTGGCTGTCCCAGCCGACCTTGCTGGGCAGCTCGACCTTCCGCCACTCCTCGCGGCCGAGCGATCGCGCGGCCACCGTCATCCGGTGCTCGTCGTCGTAGTAGGCGACGTATTGGCGATCCCCGTGGGTCAGGAGCGAGAAGCCGACCGGAAACCACGACGGGACGTCGTCCACGTACAGCGTCTCGGCGACGCGGTACATCTGGGCCGCGGCCGGTCGCGCCACGCCGAACGCCAGGAGAACCGCCATGCCCAACACCCACGCGAGGTTTCGCACGGCCGACACCCGGAAAGACCTGCTCATGGTTCCACCCTCCATGCTCGCGGCCACGGTAGCGTCCAGCCCCCGCTCCTCGCTACCCTGTCGCGGCTCGGCCGGCCCCCCGAAGCCCCATGCGCGTTCTCTTCGTCTATCCCAACCTCGACACGCAGCTCGGGTTCAACCTGGGATTGATGTCGCTGTCGGCGCGCCTGCGGGAGCGCGGGCACGAGACGAGGCTCGTCAACCTCCACGAGGACCTGCCGCCCGTGCCCTCGGACGACGAGGTCTTCGAGATGGTGCGCGGGTGGGAGC
The DNA here is from genome assembly GCA_964428225.1 of uncultured Planctomycetaceae bacterium. GTDB lineage: Bacteria > Planctomycetota > UBA1135 > UBA1135 > JBFMCU01. The sequence continues at coordinate 4,165 of CAYRXS010000131.1, read as the reverse complement.
CGGGGCTCGTCGGTTTCTCCTGCCTGTCGATGCAGTACGCGTCCGCTCTGCGCCTGGCGCGCCGGCTACGCGAGCGGGCCGTCGGGGAGGGCGTCGAGCTGCCCCCGCTGGTGGTGGGCGGCGTTCACCCGACGATGGTGCCCGAGGAGGTGATGGCCGACCGCGCGTGGGACCACGTCGGCGTGGGCGAGTGCGAGGACGCCCTCGCGGAGCTCGTGGCATCCGTCGAGCGGGGAGAGCGCCGCGACGACCTCCCCAACTTCCTCTCCTGGAAGGACGGCCGACGCCCGAGCGCCGCGGAGGACGTCTCCGATCCCTCGACGCGCTGGCGTCGCAATCCGGTGGGCGAGTTCCCCGACCTCGCGACGCTTCCTCCTCCCGACTACGAGCTCTTCGACGTCGCGCGCATCCTCGAGGCGAAGCACGGATGGTTCTCGCTGATGACCAGCCGCGGGTGCCCGTACCGCTGCACGTACTGCCTGAACCACCGCGTCGTCGAGCGCTACCGCGAGGACCTCGGCCGCGACACGTCGGGGATCGGCTTCCTGCGCACGCGGCCGGTCGAGCACGTCATCGAGGAGATCCGCGACGTGCTCGCGCGCTTCCCGAACATCGAGACCTTCATCCTCGACGACGATCTCTTCACCGTGGACGCCGCGCACGCCACCGCCTTCGCCGAGGCCTACCGTCGCGCGGGCCTCGACGTCCCGTGGGTGGCGAACAGCCACGTGCGGCGGCTCGCCCCCGAGCTCGCGACGTCCCTGGCCGACGGCGGCTGCCGCATCCTCAAGCTGGGCATCGAATCCGGCTCGGAGCGCGTGCGTCGCGAGATCCTGGCGCGCCCGATGAGCGACGAGGACATTCTCGCCACGGTCCGCACCGCGGAGGCCGCGGGCCTGCACACCTCGGGCTTCGTCATGCTCGGCCTGCCCGGCGAGACGCGTGACGAGCGGTGGCAGACGGTGGACCTGCTCGCGCGCTCGGGGATCGGTCGCTTCCGCACCGCCCTCTTCTATCCCTTCCCGGGCACGGAGAGCCACCGCCTCGCCGTCGAGCACGGCCACCCCTCCGACGGCGGTCTCTCCGAGGTGACCGACTTCACGCGAACGCGCGCCCTGGACTTCGGAGAGGAGGAGAACCTGCTGGTCGAGAAGCTCGCCGCGGCCATGCCGTGGCTCGTGAACGCCCGGGCGGACCTCCCCGCCGCCCGGCGCTACCGCCCGCGCGTCGAGGAGGTGCTCGCGATGGACCGGGCCGCCTGGGAGGGCTTCCGGTCCCGGATCCCGGAGATCGACGCCGAGCTGTCCGCCGCCGCGGTGCGCGCGGGCGAGCTCCACTACGCGATCCGCTACCACGACTTCCTGGGGGTGCGATCGGACTGGTTCCTCGCCGAGGCGGCGGAGCGCCCGGATCGGGCCTGAACGCCCTCCAACCGGCGCTTCGGGGGGTTCGCGCGCCCCGGGATCGACTACAATCCCCCGCCCGATGTCCTCCTCGAGCCCCGTTCCCGATTTCGCGGCGCTGCGCATAGCCGTCGTGGGCGACCTGATCGCCGACCACTACCTCTACGCCCGTCCCACGCGGATGTCGCGCGAGGCGCCGGTCATGGTGATGCGGCACGAGACCGAGGAGATCGGCACGGGGGGCGCCGCCAACGTGGCGCGGAACGCGTGGACGCTCGGCGCGCGCACGCGGCTCTGCGGAGCGATCGGCCGCGACGCGAACGGGCGGGAGCTCCTCCGCCTGCTCGAGGAAGGGAGCGTGAACGTCGAGGACGTCCGCACCGTCCCCGGCCGGGTGACCCCCACGAAGACGCGGATCCTCGGCGCCGAGGCGGGCCGGACCATGCACCAGGTCCTGCGCATCGACCGCGAGCCCGACGAGCCGCTCCCCGCCGCGATCCTCGAGGAGGTGGCGCGTCGACTGGCCTCGCTCGCGGGAAGCGTCGAGGCGGTCCTCGTCTCCGACTACGGCTACGGCACGGTGGGGGAGGAGGTCGCGCGGGCGGCCACGGTGCTGCGCGAGGCGGGAGCGGTGGTCGTGCTCGATCCACGCCGCTGCTTCGAGCCCTTCCACGGCGCCACCGCCATGACGCCCAACCTCGGCGAGCTGGCCGCGGCCACCGACCGCACGATGCGCGACCTCGCCACCCAGGACGAGGTCACGCGCGCCGCGACCGAGCTCCGCGAACGCCACGCCCCCGAGCAACTGCTGGTGACGATGGGCAACCGGGGGATGGCCCTGTACTCCGACGAGCATCCCCGGGGGATCGCGATCCGTCCCGCGGGGGCGATGGACGTCGTCGACGTCAGCGGCGCGGGAGACACCGCGGCCGCCGCCTTCACCCTCGCCCTGACCGCGGGGCTCGAGGCCCCCGACGCCATGCGGCTCGCCAACGCCGCGGCGGGCGTCGTGGTCATGGAGACGGGGGCGGCGGTCTGCCCCCTCGCCTCCCTGCGCTCGGCCCTCCCCGCCTCTCCCCGGCCGGAGCGTATCGAGGCGCCGGTCGCCGGCTGATGGCCCGCGGCCGCCTGCTGCCCCGCGAGGAGCTCGCGACGCTCCTGGACGAGCGACGGGCCGCCGGGGATCGGGAGCGGGTCGTGCTCGCCAACGGCTGCTTCGACGTCCTGCACGTGGGGCACCTGCGCTACCTCGAGGACGCCCGGTCGCGAGGGGACGTCCTCGTCGTCGCGGTGAACTCGGACGCGTCGGTGCGGGCGATCAAGGGGGAGGGGCGGCCGCTCCAGCCGCTCGCCGAGCGGGCGGAGCTCCTGCTCGGTCTGCGCGCGGTGGACTGGGTGGTGCCTTTCGACGAGGAGACTCTCGAGGAGACCCTGCGCGCGCTGCGCCCCGACGTGCACGCCAAGGGGCGCGACTACACCGCGGAGACCGTGCCGGAGCGGCACGTGGACGCCGAGCTCGGGGTCGAGATCGCGATCTGCGGGGACGAGAAGACGCGCTCCTCGAGCGAGCTGCTCGGTCGGATGGGACGCGAGACGGGCTCGGTGGACCGCGCATGAGCTCTCCGCGCCGCGCTCCGCTGTGGCTCGTCCCCGCGGGCATCGTCATCGGGTTCCTCGGCAGCCTCTGTGGGATCGGAGGTGGGCTCTTCGCGGTGCCGCTCCTGCACTACGTCCAGAAGATCCCGCTCAAGGAGGCGGTAGCGACCGCCCTCGTCCTCGTCCTCGCCACGACGGCCGCCTCGACGGGCGCCGAGCTCTTCCAGGCCGAGCCGGAGCTCCACGCCTGGCCGGTCCTCGGCCTGATGGGGGGCGTGCTCGTGGGAGCCCAGTTCGGCTACCTCGTCGCGGTGCGGGTGAACGTGCGCATCCTGCGCGCGCTCTTCGTCGTCTTCCTCACCGTGGCCGGCTACCGGGTCCTCGCCGGCGGGGGGGAGGAGCTCGCCGAGAGCGCGCCGGTCGTGATCGGGGCGTCTAAGGTGCTCTTCGCCTTCCTCGTCGGCATCGGCGGCGGATTCGTCGCGCCGCTCCTCGGGGTGGGCGGCGGCCTCGTGATGGTGCCCGGCCTCTACCTGATCCTGCCCGCCATGGGCTTCCCCGGGGCGCGCGCCTGTTCGCTCGCCGCGGGCGTCATCGGCTCGGCCCGCTCCCTGTTCCTGCACGCCCGCGCCGGCCGCGTCCACCGCTCCCCGGGCCTCCTCCTCGGCGCCGGCGCGCTGCTCGGCGCGGTCGCCGGGGTTCACTTCCTCCACCTCCCCGGCCTCGCCGAGGTCGGCCGCCCCATCCTCGCCCTCGTCCTGTGGTTCGTGGCGGCCCGCTTCCTCGTCGACCTCCTGCGGGGGCGTGCGGACTCCGGGGACTGAGCGGTGACCTCCCGGGTCGGTATTTGTCGCGGGGGGGAAGACGCCCGTAAGTTGGAGGCCTCCGGTCGGTGGGCCATGCACGGAGCTTTCCGGGCCGAATCGTTGTGCGCGGGGTGGACGACGCGCGTGCGCCGGAGGTCACCGAACGGTCGGCGGGGGACGGAGCTCTCCGTACATCGGACCACGCGCCGTTACAGCTCCCCGTACGTCGGACTACGAAGGGGACGGTGGACTTCGCCCGAGTGTGGCAGCTCCCCACACGGTCGGAGAACCCATTGCGTAATCGCCGGCCTCAGTAGAACCATCAAGTCCAGCGCCGTCAGGCGATGGACCAGAAACGAA
>CAYRXS010000130.1:11355-18861 GCA_964428225.1 uncultured Planctomycetaceae bacterium | reverse complement strand
CGACGGGAGCGTCGAGACGACGCTCCCCGGCCACGTCTCGGCCCGCGGCGTCGAGCTGGCCCTCGAGAGCGGCGGGGAATGACCTCGGATCCCGAGGATCCCCCGCCCTCGCCGGGGCCCGTTCGGTTCTGGCCGGAGCACGCGGCGGACGAGGCGGGGGCTCACCTGACGCAGCGCTGCGGCGGCTGCGGCCTCGAGTGGCGCATCCACCCGGCCCTCGCGGGCTACCGGCTGCGTTGCGAGTGCGGCGCCTGGGTGGCCGCGCCGGCGCCGCCCGGCGGGGAGGTCGCCCTGCTCCGCGAGGCCCTCGAGCTCGGATCGCGAGAGGAGACCACCGACCTCGCGGTGCGCGGCCACGAGTCCCTCCTGCCCGTGCGCGACACCTCCCGCGACGTGATCCCCACGAACGCGATCGTCGCCCCGGGGACGCTGGAGCACGCCAGCGCCCGCTCCCGCCGCCGGTGGATCGACCGGGGGATCGTCGAGCTGGTGCTCATCATGCTCGCCTTCCTCGGACCCGCCACCGTGGCGCACTTCGCCTTCGCGGGATCCGAGCGCGCGCTCCTGCTGCCCCTCGCCGACGTGGTGGCGGGGCTGCTCGTCCTCCTGATCGGGCTGGGATCGGCCCGCTACGCGTTCGGCGGCCTGAAGCGTGCGGAGGGCCTGCACTTCGTCGAGGCGATCGCGGTCGCGCTGGGAGCCGTCATGCTGGCCTTCGGGTGGCTGCAGCTCCTGGAGAGCGCGGGCTTCGACACCGACTGGCTGGGGACCCTCGTGGTCGAGCTCGGGCTGCTCTTGAGCCTGTTCACCATCGGCGTGTGCCCCGCGGTCTTCGAGGAGCTGGCCTTCCGGGGCATCGTCCAGGGCCGGCTCACGGCGCTGCTCGGCCGCGGCACGGGGATCTGCGCCACGGGAACCGCCTTCGGCCTCGCCCACGGCATCACGGCCGGGCTGCCCTTCCACATCGGGCTGGGCATCTACCTGTGCTGGCTCCGGGAACGCAGCGACAGCCTGCTCCCGGGCATGGTCACCCACTTCCTCTACAACGCCATCCTGGTCGTCGGTTGCCACCAGGCCGCGCTGGCCTGAGCGGGATCGGAGGGGACGCCCTGGCCGCCCTCCCGGGGGTCGGAGGGGCACCTTTACCGAATTCTAGTCGAGGCCCACCGCGGGATCCTCCGAATCCAACGGCAGCAGGGAAGCGTCCCCACCCCTCCCCCACGGGTTCCGGGCGCACCTTCTTCCCTGGTTCTAAAGCCTCGCCGGGGTTCTTCCGAAACAGCCGGAAGAGCATCCATCCGACCTGCACCCCGCTTTCCCCACCCCAGTACCCATGAGAGGAAGACGCCGTCGAATCGCGATCGCCGCCGCGATCGTGCTCACCGCCGTGGCCGCCACGGCGAGCCGAACGAGCCCCGCGGACGAGGGGCGGGACGCCTCCGAGTCGCTGCACCGCGCTCAGCTCGAACAAGAGCTCATCATGGCCGAGGGCACCGCCGTCATGTACGGCGAGCTCGAGGCGGCTCTCCACGAGATGCGGCGGGAAGGAGGTGAGCGATGAGCGAAGCCAAGCGATCCTGGCTCACCCCGGGCAAGGCGGCCCTGCTGATGCTCGGCATCGGCACGGCGGCCCTCATGGGCATCCCCGGGATGGTGGCCTACGAGCCGCCGACCGGCGCGCTGACGGGAATCGTGCTCGATCCCGCGGGAGACGTCGTGGTCGACGTGCCCGTGGCGCTCTTCGACGGGGACGGGCTGGACATGCTCGAGGTGACCCACACCGACGAGGCCGGCCGGTTCGCCTTCCAGCATGCGCCGCCCGTCTACCACGTGCTCGCGCGCCCGGACGCGGCGACGGACCTCGTCCCCACCTGGCTGCTCTCGCTCCAAAAGCCCGACCAGGGTGAGATCGAGCTCGTCCTCGAGCCCGGCCGCCCCGTCACGGTGAGCGTGACCGACGAGGCCGGCCGGCCCATCGAGGGCGCCGAGGTGCGGGCCTACGACCTGGATTCCCACCGCGGGGAGTCCGCGGTGGTCGTGCGGATCCTGACCGACGCGGACGGCGAGGCCTCGTTCCCCTGTCCGGAGCGAGCCCACATCGGGGTGCTCGGGCACGAGCACGACTACCTCTCCGGCTGGCGCTTCGACCAGTCGATCCCGGCCGCTGGAGACACCTACCACTTCTCGCTGCCCGCCGGCGCCAAGTTCCACGGGACGGTGCTCGGATCCGGCCGGAGACCCCTGAGCGGGATCCTGGTCAGCTCGTGGGACCAGCGCGGGGACGAGTGGCAGTGGAACGGCTACGAGCTCACGGACGCGGACGGCCGGTTCGATCTCGTGGGCGTCGAGGATCACACGGTGATCCGGGCCGTCGACCTCATGCAGGGCTACCTGCCCCTCCAGATCCCGGCCGAGCGGGGACTTCGGACGGACGTCGTCCTCGCCCGGGGCGAGCCGCTCGAGATCCACTGCAGGGACCCGGAGAGCGAGGGAGTCCCCTCGCGCGTCTGGGTCTGGTCGCAGGAGGGAGGGACCTGGAGCTGGGGGACGCGCACCAACCAGGCGGGCACCCTGCACGCCACGGTCTCCGACGTCCACGCGGTGGTGGCGCGCCCCATCCACGGCGGGCTCGACACGACCGCCGAGGTCTGGAACCGCACCTACGAGGAGGGAGCGCTCGAGCTCACCCACGAGCTCGAGGACGGCCACTGACGGATCACCTACCGAATTCGCGCCGGAACGGAAGGGCCCGCGACTTGGATGCCTCCGACCGTGTGCGACGCGGCGCCTCGCCCGCTTCGGCGGACGGGGCGCCGCGACACTTTCGGGACCCGCTCGATTCCCCCGACCGGCCGGGCATCGCCGCGAAAAAAAACCGCGGCCAAGAAAAAACGGTAGTCCCTCGCCAACGTACCAACTACCTCGGTCGTATTACCGCGGTAGTCGAAGGCCCCGCCACGGCCTCCGAGCCCATCCCGCCACCCGGAGGAATCGAGCCTTGGAACGCTCCCACCATCTCGGTGACCTGCAGCACGCCATCATGCGCATCCTGTGGGCCGAGGGAGAGGCCACCGTGGCCCGGGTTCACGAGGCCCTGCAGGGAGACAAGGAGCGGGCCCTGACGACGATCGCCACGATGCTCTCCAAGATGGAGCGCAAGGGCGTGGTCTCCCACCGCACCGAGGGCCGCCAGTTCGTCTACCGCCCCACCGTCTCCGAGGCGGAGATCACCCGCTCGATGGTGGCCGAATTGACCCAACGCCTGTTTGCGGGGGACGTAGGGGCGCTGGTGGGCCACCTGCTGACGGAACAGGAGATCGATCCTGGCGAGCTCGAGAGGCTGCGGGAGCTGATCGCGCGCCGGGAGAAGGAGGAGGAGGACGATGACCGCCGCTGAGCTCGGAGTCGCCGCCCTCGCCTTCCTCGGGACCTACGTCGTCCACTCGACGCTGCTCCTGGGCGGGATCTGGGCCCTGCTCACCCTCCGCCCCCTGCGCTCGCCCCGCCTGCAGGAGCGTATCTGGACCTTCGGCATCGTCGGTGGCCTGCTGACCGCGGGCCTGCAGCTCGGAATCGGGGCGGATCCGCTCTTCGGCCGCTGGCGGCTCGATCCGGGCGTGGCGACGGAGGCCCGCGCGGTGCCGCGTCCCGTGGAGGACGCCACGACCGCTTACCCGGACTGCGTTCCGGTCGTCGTCGTGCTCGACCCGACTCGCGTCACGGAAGGGCATCCCGTCGGGTCGACCGCGCCCCACCGCCTGGAGGACGATCGTCGAGAGCTCTCCATCGAACGCGTGCGACTCGCCGACGGGCTCGTCCTCGTGCCCGAGGAGATGGGGAGACGGGAGGGGCCCGCGCGAGCCGGCGCGACGTCCCCGCCGCCGACCACCTCTTCCACGCCGCGGGGCGACGAGCCTCCCGCCGGATGCGAGACGCCCTGCGAGTCCTCGCCCTGTGTAATCACCTCGCGGCCGGAGTCCGGTCACGAGGAAGAGTCGGAGGCGGCGATCGCCTCCGGCGTGCTCCCGCGGATCGTCGAGCTCGCGAAGCGCTCGGGCGAGCTGCCCTGGAGGCGCCTCCTCCTCGGCGCCTGGAGCCTCGCCGGCCTGGCCGGAGCGCTCTGGATCCTGCTCGCCTGGTCCCGCCTCTTCTCGTTCCTGCGGAACCGGAGCGAGGTGACCGATGGCCCCGCCCTCGACGCGCTGGCCGCGCTGTGCCGCCGCGCGGGAGTCCGCGGGCGCGTCCGGCTGAGCACCTCCCCCACCCTTCCCGGCCCGATCACGCTCGGCATCCTCCGTCGCGAGATCTGCCTGCCGGAGCGGGCCCTCGCCGCCCTCTCCGCCGCCCAGGTCCGGGCGATGCTCGCCCACGAGCTCGCCCACGTCGTGCGACGCGACGCCCTGCGCTTCCACGCCCTCGCGTTCCTCGAGCGCGTCTTCTTCTTCCAGCCCCTGAACCGGGTGGCGCGCCGGCGGCTCCACGAGACCGCGGAGATCCTGTGCGACGACCTCGCCGTGCGGTGGACCGACCACCGGCTCGCCCTGGCGAGCTGCCTCACGGAGATCGCCCGCTGGATGGTCGGAGGGAGGCGCGTCCTGCCCGCCCCCGGGATGGCGCACTCGCGCTCGCGGCTCGGCCAGCGCGTCGAGCGGCTGCTCGACGACCGGCGCTCCCCGCGACCGGAGAGGCGCCACCGCTGGTTCCCGCCCCTCGCCACCGTCCTGGTCGGCGTCGTCGTGGCCGCGGTGCCCGGATTCTCGGGCGCGGCTTCCCCGGTGGTGATCGAGGAGGCGCTCGAGCGGGAGGAGATCCCCGAACACGCGGCCGTCGAGCCCTCCGTCGAGCCCACGGCTCGGCCGGCGGACGTCGCGGTCGCCGAGGAGCCGGCCCCCGCGCTCCTCGACCCGGAGACGCTCACGACGAGCGAGCTCCTGGCCCAGAACGAGAGCCTCGAGGTCGGCCTCGCCTCCCTGGAGGCGGAGGTGGCCCTCGTCCGCTCGCAGCTCGAGGAAATGGAGCTCGCCGATCACCTCGGCGATCCCCTCGAGCGCATCGACCAACGCGTGCGGTCGCTCCGTGCGCGCCGTGACCGCGTGGCCGAGCTTCTCGCGAAGATCGCCGGCGCGCTCGAAACGACCCACCACGATTCACGATTCTCCGTGCCCGAAGAACGACCCTAGGAGCGAATCCCATGAACCACTCGATTCTCGCCATCGCCGTCACTCTGGGCCTGGCCGCCCCCGCGGCCTGGACCCTGGCCGCCAACGTGCCCGACGGCGACACGGCTCACGAGGCGACCGCGACCCCGGTCGCCGTGTCCCTCGACGACGAGGACGCAAAGAAGGCGGCCAAGAAGGCCGCGGAGGAGTACGAGCGCCAGATCGAGGAGCTCGAGCGCGCTCTCGAGGAAGCCCTCGAGCGCGAGATGAAGGCCCACGAGCGCAAGCTCGAGAAGCTCGAGAAGACCTTCGAGAAGCGCCAGGAGGCCGAGGAAGAAGCGCACGACGCGAAGATGGAGGCCATCGAGGCAGAGCTCGAAGCCGCCGAGGAGCTGATCGAGATCGAGATCGCGGAGTGCTGCGAGGCCCTCGACGTCGAGATGGCCGAGCTCGAGGAGCTCGAAGACCTGGAGTTCTTCGACCAGATCGACTGGACCGAGGCCGAGAACGGCTTCACGGATCTGGAGGACCTCCTGATCGAGCTGAAGGCGAACGCCGAGGGCTGCGGCGGCTGCACGGCCGACGAGGGCCGCTACATCGTGGTCGGCCCCGACGGGATGGTGCTCGATGACCCCGACATCGACTTCGAGTCGATCGGGATCGACGGAGCGGCCTTCGAGGACATCGACCTCGAGGAGCTCATCCACGGCGCGATCATGGTCGGCGGCGACGACTGCGAGGACGTCGACCTCGAGAAGATCCTGAAGGGCGTCCACACCGGGATCGAGATCGGCCAGCTCCACGGCAACCGGTTCCTCGTCGAGCGCGAGGAAACCGAGGAGTGTGGCGGCGACTGCGCCACCGACTGCTGCCAGGACGACGGCGAGGTGCAGACCTTCCAGTTCCCCGGCGGCGAAGGCACGATCGTGATCCGCCGCTCGGGCGGTGAGGACTGCGCGACGATCGACCTCGAGACCTGCCTGGAGGCCCCACGGGAGGTCATCGGCATCGGCGGAGGTCGGGGCCAGTTCGTGATCGAGTCCGGAGACAGGCACGACGTCCGCACCCTCCAGCTCCCGGGCGGCGAGTGCAAGGTCGTGCTCCGCGGCGGCTACGCCTACGGCGACGACGGCTGCGGTGAGTGTGAGGAGGAGGACGACGACTGCTGCGGCGAGTGCGAGGACGTCGACGAGGACTGCTGTGGCGAGTGCGAGGACCTCTGGGTCACCGATGCCGGCCACGGGATCCGCCGCTTCGAGACCGACGGCCGCAGGATCATCATGGTCGGTGGCGACGACGAGGGCTGCACGGAGGTCGACGCGAAGCGCTTCGTGATCCGCAATCCCGGCGTCACCACGGACTTCCTCGACGCCCGGGGCAACCGCCTCTTCTTCGGCGACGACGACGATGACGACGAGTGCGGCTGCGACTGCTGTGACTGCTGTGATTGCTGCACCGGCGAGGACGACGATCACCGCAAGCGCGGGAAGGTCCTCATGAGCACCGGCGGGCTGGAAGGCCTCCACGGGCTCGAGGGTCTGAAGGCGCTCGAGGGCCTGAAGGGGCTCGAGGGCCTGAAGGGGCTCGGTAAGCTGAAGGTGCTCGGGGAGCCGGAAGGACTCGAGGGTCTGAAGGCCCTCGAAGGTCTCGAGGGACTCGAAGGCCTGAAGGGGCTCGAGGGCCTGAAGGGGCTCCAGATCCACGTGGAGGGTCTCGAGGACCTGCATTCCCACGGGGGCTCGGGCAAGGCCATCTTCCTCGGGACGCCGAAGGGCGAGCACGAGTTCGACCTGAAGTTCGACCAGGACTTCGACTTCGACTGCAACGTCGAATGCGAGGTCGACTGCGGCTCCGACGAAGGCGAGAAGCAGGTCATGGTCTGGACGACCGGCGGCCCCGGGGAGTGGACGGCGCACGAGCCGCACGGGAACCTGATGTTCAGTACGTCGAAGCCGCCGAAGGCTCCCAAGGCACCCAAGGCTCCGAAGGCACCCAAGGCCCCGAAGGCTCCGAAGGCGCGGTACGTGCACCTCGAGATGCCCGACATGCCGCCGATGCCCGAGATGCCGAAGATGCCGAAGATGCCGAAGATGGTCGACGTGCACCGCGGCGCCGCGCCTCACGCCGACGAGATGCGTGAGCTCACCGAGCTGATGAGCGAGATGCGCGCGGAGATGGAGGAGCTCCGCAAGGCCTTGCGTGATCTGCGCAAGGAGATGAAGGCGCTCTCGAAATACGACCTGCGTTAATCCCACTAACGACCCAGCCCCCGGGCCGGCGGGGCCGGCCACCCCCACCCCCCGCCCCCCCCCCGCAATACCCCCCCCCATTCACCCCGCCCCCCCCC
>CAYRXS010000130.1:0-11345 GCA_964428225.1 uncultured Planctomycetaceae bacterium | reverse complement strand
GTTAAATACCACGTCCCCCAACCCACCACCCCCCCCCCCCCCCGGGCCGGCGCGGGCCGCGGTCGCCGCCGCCGGCCCGCCCCGCTCTTTCCGCGCGCGCTTGCACGCGGCCCGCCCGAGGTTCCCTCGTCGCGATCACGCGCTGCCCCACGGCGACGACACCTCACCCGGGAACACCACCGGCCCCGCCCACATCCTGCTCCTCACGTACCCCGCGCTACGGCGCTCAGGAGGTGTCCCATGGACGCGAAGAAGGTCCTGGCCGTTCTCGGCCTCTCCCTCGGACTCGGTTTCCCTTCCTTCGCGGATCCCGCGCTACCGGGGCGGGACGACGGGGACGAGGAGTACCGGTTCCTGGTCGGTCTGATCGACAAGGAGATGTACGAGCTGGCGGTGGACGAGGCGGAGAGCTTCCTGCGCGGCTTCCCGCGCCACCCGAAGGCCGTGCTCGCCCGCTACCGCCTCGCCACGGCCCTGTTCGATCTCGACCGACGCGCCGACGCCCTCCCCCACTACCGCGCCCTCTCCCAGCGGGAGGGCTTCGAGTACCGCGGGGAGGCGCTCTTCCGGCGCGGGGAGTGCGCGCTGGAGCTGGGCCGGCTCGACGAGGCCGAGGAGGCCCTCGCCGCGATGGATCCCGGGGGCTACCTCGCGGCTCCGGCCGGCTTCCTGCTCGCGGAGACCGCCTTCCGGGCGAAGCGGTACGACGTGGCGGAGGGGCGCTACGCCGCCTGGATCGAGGCCTTCGCCTCCGACCCGCGCGTCGCCGACGCCCGTCGGGGCCTGGCCTGGTGCGCCTGGGAGACGGGGGACGCGCCCCGCACGGTCCAGCGCTGCCGGACCTTCCTGCGGCGTCACGGCTCCGACGAGTCGGGGAACGAGTCCCCGGCCGAGCTCCGCGTGCTGCTCGGCGAGGCCCTGCTCGAGACGGACGAGCCCGCGGAGGCCCTCGAGGCCTTCCGCGCGGTGACCGACGGACGCTTCCACGACGCGGCGCTGCGGGGCGCGGGTTTCGCACGCGCGGCCCTGGGAGACCACGCGGGGGCCGCGAAGGAGTTCGGCGCCCTCGTCGAGCGCTACCCCGACGGACGGTTCGCGGCGGAGGCCGCCCTCCAGCACGGGGTCGAGCTCCTGCGCGCGGGAAACCCGAAGCGGGCGGTGAAGGCGCTGCGCGAGATCGCGCGGGGCAACGATCCCGAGACGCTCCTCTGGCTCGCGCGCGCCGAGGACGCCGCCGACGACCCGGAGCAGGCCCTGAAGACCCTGCAGCGCGCCCTGCGCACCGAGCCCGCGGCGAACCTGGCGGGACGCATCCACGTGGCGCGCGGCGACGTGCTCTCGCGGCTCGGACGAACGGACGAGGCGCGCGGCGCCTACGAGCGCGGCGGCTCGGACTACGCCCTGCACGCCGCGGCGGTCAGCGCCCTGAACGGCGGAGATCCCGCGGGCGCGGCCCGGCTCGCCGAGACCCTGCTCGAGGCCTATCCGAAGAGCGCCTACCGCGCCCCGGCGTTGCTCGTGCTCGGCGAGGCCCGCTTCGCGGAGGGTCGGTTCGACGCGGCCGAGGAGCACTTCCGAGCCGCTCTCGAGCGGCCGGACGACGACGCCCAGGCCTCCCAGGCACGCTCGCGCATCGGGTGGTGTCGCTACCTCGCCGGCGATCCGGTCGCGGCGGCCGAAGCCTTCGCGGAGGTCGTGCGGGAGAACCCCCGGGGCGCGGAAGCCGAGGAGGCCGCGTACATGCTCGCGCGGGCGAGCCGCGAAGCCGGTGACCCGCGCGGAGCGAATGGCGCCTGCGAGCGCTACCTCGCCCGCTACCCCGACGGACGCTGGCGCGACGACGTGCTGTTCGCCCTGGGTCGCGCGGGCGAGGGTGACTCGGGTCTCGGGAGCTTCGAGGCCCTGCTGGAGGACCACCCCGACAGCGATCTCGCGCCCGCCGCGCTGCTCGAGCTCGGCGAGCGCCTCTCCGGAGCAGGCCGTCACGAGGAGGCGGCGCAGCGGTTCGCCCGGCTCGTTCGCGATCACCCGCGGAGCGAGCTGGTGCCCCAGGCGCGTTACGGCCTGGCCTGGTGCCTCTACGAGGGCGAGCAGTACGGCGACGCGGTGCGCGAGCTCGAGGTCGTCGTGCGGGCGGGCCCCGCCTCCGACGAGCTGAAGGTCGCCGCGTGCGAGCTCTTCGTGTGGGCGCGGGCGAAGGCCGGCGATCCCGACGGCGCGGCCGAGGCGTGGCGGCTCTTCGTCAAGGGCTGCGACGACGACCGGCGCCGCTTCGAGACCGCTCGCGCGGCCGCGAACGCCTTCGGCGAGAAGGGACAGCCCGAGCGGGCCCTCGCCCTGCTCGACGAGCTGCTCGGGATGCTGCGCGACCGCGAGGTGACCGTCGACGTCCTCGTCGAGGGCGCCTACCTCGCCCTGGACGCCGGCGACGTGGACCGGGCCGAGGCCCAGGTGCGCGTGGCGAGCAAGCGCGCGTCGTCGAGCCCCGCGGTGGCCGAGGCCACGTTCTTCGTCGGGGAGGCCCGCTTCGACCGCGGAGAGGACGAGCGAGCGGCCGAGCTGTACGAGCGAGCCCTGGGCGACGGGAGCCCGGTGGTCGCGCGCGCCCTCTACAAGCTGGGCTTCGCGAGGATGCGCGACGGCGAGCTCCCCGGGGCGGAGCGCGCGTTCGGCCGCCTCGTCGAGGAGCACCGCGAATGCGACCTGTGGGGTGAGGCCCTCTTCCTGCTCGGGGAGACGCGCTACTCGATGGACCGATTCGAGCCGGCGGCGGAGGCCTTCTCGCGCCTGCACCGGGAGGCCCCGCGCCACGAGGTGATCCCCAAGACGCTCTTCCGGCTCGGGCTCTCGCTCGGGAAGCTCGAGCGCTGGAGCGCGTGCGAGGCGGCGCTGTCCGAGCTCGCACGCAAGCACGCCGACTTCCCGAACACCGCGGAGGCCGAGCTCTGGCGCGGGCGAGCCCTGGCCGCCCAGGACAAGCACCGCTCCGCCCGGCAGGTGTTCGAGCGCGTGATCGGTCTCGACAAGGGCGAGCTCGCCGCGCAGGCCCGCATCGGCCTCGGGGGGATCTTCGAGGCCCAGGATCGCGACGAGGAGGCGCTCGCCGAGTACCTGAAGGTCGCGGTGCTCTACGCACACGACGAGAGCGTCGCCGAGTCCTTGTACCGCGCGGGCGGCTGCCTCGAACGCCTGGACGATCCGCGGAAGGCGGCGGAGCAGTACCGCGAGATCGTCGAGAAGCATCCGGAGAGCTCCTTCGTCGACCGGGCCCGCGCGGCCCTGCAGCGCCTCGGCGGGCGGTGATCCGATGAGCGCGACGATCGGCCACCCGGCACATCGAAGACCACGAACGGGGAAAGCGGACAGAACGGAGGGTACGTGGGGTACGGGAGCGTGCAGCCGCTCCGGGTCCGTTCTCGAAGCTTTCCCCGTTCGCTTCCTCCACCGTACCCCCCCGGCCCCTCTTCTCGAACCGAAGCTCTCGTAGGAGTCAGACGATGTTTTCCGTCACCACGTCTTCCGTCACCAACCAATCCCTGGCCGACACCTCGGCCGTCGAGCTGGACTCGGTCCTCGACATGGTCCTGAACGGCGGGCCCCTCATGGTGCCGATCGGCCTGTGCTCGGTCATCGCCCTGGCCTACGTCGTCGAGCGATCGATCCGGCTGCGCGAGGGAGAGCTCGGGTCCCGATCCCTGGGGCGCCGCATCCTGGACGCGCTCGGCGCCGACGGGCCGGGCCAGGCCCTGCACGTCTGCGAGGAGCGCCCCCGACCCCTGGCCCGCATCCTCGGCGCGGGGCTCCGGCGATCCGCCGCTCCGGTCGCGGAGATGGAGAAGGCCGTCGAGGACGCGGGCAGCCGGGAGGTGAAGCGGCTCTCCGCGAACCTCAGGCCGCTGATCGTGATCGGGGTGATCGCGCCCCTGCTCGGCCTGCTCGGGACCGTGTGGGGCATGATCGAGGCCTTCTCGAGCATCGCCCTGAAGGACGGGCTCGGCAAGCCGGAGTTGCTCGCCTCGGGGATCTCGCAGGCCCTGATCACCACCGCCGCCGGGCTGTGCGTGGCGATCCCCACCCAGGCGGCCTACTACTGGTTCAAGGGCCGCATCGATCGCTTCGCGCGACGAACCGAGGACTTCTACCTCGAGATCGAGCAGCAGCTCGCACCCGCGCGGGTAGCCGAGGGCACGCCGGGGGGTGAGGCGTGAACATCCGCGAGGAGAACGGGGTCGAGGAGTTCGTCCTGAACCTCACGCCGATGATCGACGTGGTGTTCCTCCTGCTCATCTTCTTCATGGTGACCACGACCTTCCTCGATCCCGAGCGCGAGATCGAGGTCGAGCTGCCGGTCGCGGAGTCGGGGAGCGAGCCGGAGGAGATGCCGGAGGAGATCGTGCTCACGGTGGTGGAGGACGGCACCGTGTTCCACGGAGAGGAGGCGATGAGCGACGAGATGCTGCTCGAGCTCCTCCGCCTCACCGCCCAGCACGATCCGGAGATCCCGGTCACGATCCGGGGCCACCGTCTCACGCACCACGAGAGCGTGGTCAAGGTCATGGACGCCTGCGGGATCGCGGGCCTGATCAACCTGGCGGTGGGCACCACCCTCGAGGAGGGCTAGCGGGGAGATGAAGCGGCCGAGGCGAGAGCACTGGGGGAAGGATCTCGCGATCACCGTCGCCCTGCTGGGCGCGGTGTCCTGGGGTACGTGGCTGTTCGCGCGCCAGAAGCTCGAGCTCGGCGCGAGCTGGACCGACGGGACGCATCGCTACGAGGCGACCGACGGCGAGGAGATCCGCTTCGCGGTCTGGGACGACGCGAAGCCGCTTCCCGGCGAGATCAACGAGGAGGGCGCGGAGTCCCGCCCCGCGGTGTCCCCCGACGGGCGGTTCCTCGTGTTCGCCTCCGGCGAGCGCGGGCTCGGCGCGGATCTCTGGATCGCGGAGGTCCGGGGCGGCGAGCCCTCCGAGCCGCGTCCCCTCGTCGCGGTGAACTCCGCCGCCGACGAGCTCGCACCAGCGTTCGGCCACGACGCTCTCTGGTTCGCGAGCGACCGGGCCGGCGCGCAGTTCGGGCTCGACCTGTGGCGCGTCTCCTACTTCGACGGCGTCTTCGGCGAGCCCGAGCCCGTGGGGCCCGGGGTGAACACCGCCGCCGACGAGACGGAGCCCTCCCCCGTACCGGGGACGAGCGAGCTGCTGTTCGCCTCGAACCGCCTGCGCGCGGCCCGCGTCGACTTCGACCTGTACCGGGCGACGCCGGCCGAGAGCGAGGAGGGCGAGCGCCGCTTCGAGGTCGCACCCCTCGAGGCCCTGAACACGCCCTGGGACGAGCGCGATCCCGCCCTGACTCCCGACGGACGGACGCTGCTGTTCGCCTCGAACCGCCACGGCTCGCGCGGAGGCTTCGACCTCTGGCGCAGCTTCGACGAGGGCGAGGGGTGGCTGCCCCCCACCGCGCTCGTGGGCGTGAACACCGGGGATTCCGAGCGAGGCCCCCTCCCCTCGCGCGACGGGTTCACCCTCCTGTTCGACGCGAGCGAGCCGGGCGCCGCCCCGGACCTCTGGCGAGCGCACTCGCTCGAGCTCTTCCGGATCCCCCAACCCCCGCTCACGTGGCAGGAAGCGCTGATCCTGTTCCTGCTCCTCCTGCTCGCGATCCTCGCGTGGCTCGCGAAGCGCTGGCGCACGATCGACGTCCTCTACAAGTGTCTGCTCGTCTCGATCCTGGCCCACATGCTGCTCATGTGGTACCTGCGCGAGGTCGTGCCGGAGTCCCAGCCGGTGGCCGCGCACGGAGACGACCAGCTCTTCCGGGTCCGCCTCGCGGCGGCCCGGACCGGGGAGCTCTCCTCGAACCAGGAGCGCGGGGGCGAGCTCGAGGCCGAGCGCTCCGCCGCGGACGAGACCGCGCCGGACCGCGCCGATGCTTCCGCCGTCGAGCTAGCGGCCGCCGCACCCACCGAGCGCGCGATGGAGCGGGCGGAGCGCGGCGAGGAGGCCGCCCCCGAGCGCGAGAGCGCGCGACTCGAGGAGCAGCGCTCCCCGGCCGAGCTCGAGACCCGCGTCCAGGAGCGGGAGGCGGCCTTCGATCGCTACGCGGACGACGCTCCGAGCCTCGCGGTGGAGGCCCGGCGGGACGCGGGGGCTCCGCAGAGCCGCCCGACCGCCGGCACGCCGCGGCGTGGCGAGACCGAACGGGAGGCGGGCGCGGTCGCGGCGCCGACCGAGCTCGCGGTCGCTGCCCGGCGCGCGCCAGGGGACGCGATCGAGCCCGCGGCGCCTCGCGAGCGCTCCGCGCGGGCCGAGAGCTCCTTCGCTCCCGCGCCCACGGACGTCGCTCTCCCTGCGGAGAGCTACGAGCGCGCCTCGGGGAGCACTCCCGCGCTCGCCCTGCCGGACGCGTCCACGTTCGCCTCGCCCGAGCGCCCCGGCGAGACGCCCGCCCGGCGCGAGGGAGCCCCGCCCGCCGAGACCAGCCGCGAGGCCGGCCCCCTCGCCGGGAGCCTGCGCGGTCTCGAGCCCGCGGCCCGGCCCACGCGAGAGCTGGAGGGTCCCCGCCGCCGCGACGTCCCGGAGCCCACCCCGCGAAGCGGGAGCCCCGACGTGGCGGTGCGGGCGCCGGCCGAGGCCGCGACCCCGCGGTTCGAGGACGAGCCGGACGGACCGCGTCGCTTCGATCCTACCGACGGCCTGGAGGTCGCCTCGGACGCGAGCGCCCGCTCGACGAGCTCCACCGTCTCCGCCCCGCCGCGCTTCGAGCGGGAGGTGGCGGTGCCTGGCCCGCGGCGCCCCGACCCGCGCGAGGCCGCGGCGGAGCCCGCGCCCGAGGAGGAGGCGCCCAGGCGACGCGAGGTGACCGAGTCGGGTCCGCGCCTCCGGGACGATCTCGAGGTGGCGGTGCGCGAGACGAGCGAGCCCGAGCTCCCCCGCGCGGAGCCCGGGCCGTCGGAGCCGCGCTCGTTCGATCCCACCGAGGGCCTCGCCGCCCTCACCCCGGCGAGCGCGCCGCTGCGTCGCGAGGAGGCCCGGGCTCCCCGCCGCTTCGATGCGGATCGCGCCGTCGACGGGCCCGCGCGCCCCGAGCGCCTCGAGCTGGCCGCCGCCGCTCCCCCTCCCGAGCCGACCCCCGACGAGCCGCGCCGGCTCGAGCACACGGCGTACCAGAACCGCTTCGGGGACGAGAAACTGCGCGCGCTCGAGGAGTTCGGCGGGGGCGTCGAGACCGAGCGGGCGGTGGCGGCGGGTCTCGCGTACCTCGCCTCGATCCAGAACCGCCGCGGGTTCTGGGGCGAGCGGAGCGACTTCGACCGGGACAAGTACGGCGACGTGCGGATCGGCAAGACGGGGCTCGCCCTCCTCGCCTTCCTCGGCGCGGGGCACACCCCGGGCGCGTCCACGGAGCACGCGGACGTCGCGCGCCGCGCGGTCGAGTGGCTGCTCGGCGAGCAGCACGAGAACGGCCACGTCGGCAACGCGTCCGCGTACTGCCACGGCATCGCGACCTACGCGCTCGCCGAGTGCTACGCCATGACCCATGCCGAGAATCTCCGGGAGCCGCTCGAGCGCGCGGTCGCCCAGATCCTGGCGAACCAGCACGACGAGGGCGACGAGCGGTTCCTCGGCGGCTGGGGGTACTACTTCGCGGACGGGCATGTCTGGGACGGCGACCGCTGGCCGCGCGTCTCGGTGACCGCGTGGCAGGTGATGGCGCTCGAGTCGGCGCGGCTCGGCGGCCTGGAGGTGCCGGACGGGGCCTTCACGGCCGCGGGGAGCTTCCTGGCCAACGCGTGGGATCCGCGGCGGGAGGCCTTCCGCTACTGCCACGATCCGAACCGGCTGCGCTCGGGCTATCCGATCCTGCCCGCGTCCACGCCCGCGGCGATGTTCGCCCTCTCCCTGCTCGGCGTCGACCTGACGTCTCCCGAGCTCGCCGACGCCCGCGCCTTCGTCCTCGAACGGGCGCCCGATCGTTATCGCTACACGTCGGACGACGCCTTCGTCAGCCGCGCGCGCGGCAACCTGTACTTCTGGTACTACGCGACCCTGGCCATGTTCCGCACCGGCGGCTCGTCGTGGTCGCGCTGGAACGCGGCGATGAAGGATACGCTGCTCGACGCCCAGGCCGAGGACGGCTCCTGGCGCCCGATCTCCATCTACGCGGACTACGCCGGCGACGACGACGACGAGCGCGCCTACACCACCGCGATCAACGTGCTGACGCTCGAGGTGTACTACCGCTACTTCACCCCGTTGCTCGAGGTGCGGTAGGGCGTCGGACCGGTTAGGATCGGGTTCCCCATGGAACCCGGTCCATGGGACGGCTCGACCCGCAGAGGTATCTCCATGCCGATCGTCGCCCGGCTCCTCTTCCTTGCCACGCTCGCCGCCTCGACGACCCTCCCGGTCCAGGAGGCCGGGGACGAGCTGCTCCAGGTCGATCGTGGCCTGCACGGGCAGATCACGGATCGGGATCCGCGCGTCGAGACCCGCACCCTGCGCATCGACCACACGGACGCGCCGATCCTCGGAAAGGCGTTCCGCATCGTGACTCCCGACGTGGAGCCGTGCTTCGTCGAGCTGCGGTCTCGCCACTTCGACGCGTATCTCGTCCTCCGGGACGCCGAGGGCGCGGTGCTGGCCGAGGACGACGATGGGCTCGAGTTCACGCACTCCAGAGTCGTGGTCCCCGATCCCGCGCCCGGGAAGGAGTACGTGGTGGAAGCCTGCGCGCTCCACGGCGACCGCGGCTCGTTCGGCATCGTCCTTCGTGCCGGGGTACCCTCGGAGCCGGACGCCCTGACGCGACGCGCGAACGACATCGCGGAGGCGCACCGCACGGTCGACACGGCCCTCGACGACTTCGGGGCGAACACCGCGCGGCACGCGGGCGCACTGGACTTCCTCGCCCAGACCCTGGCGATCCACGGCGAGTACGAGGAGGCGCTCGACACCTATCGACGCGCGCTGGCGATCCTCGAGAGGGAGCCCGGGCTCGACGAGCGCCGGGAGGCATTGACCCGAAACAACCTCGGAGCCCTGCTGTACCACATCGGGGACTACACCGCGGCCGAGCCCCTGTTCCGAAAGGCTCTCGCCATGCGGGAGCTCGAGCTCGGCCCCGATCATCCGTACACCGCGGTGACGGTGAACGACCTCGGCGCGGTCCTGTTCGGCATGGGTCGCTACGAGGAAGCCCGGAGGCACTTCGAGCGCGCCCTGCAGATCCGGATGAAGTGGGCGCCCGACCACCTCGACACGGCCCGTAGCCTCGGCAACCTGGGGACGCTGCTCTGGAAGCAGGGAACGCCCGCGCTCGCGAAGCCCTATCTGGAGCAGGCCCTGGCGATCCGGGAGGAGGCCTTGCCGGAGAACGACTCCGACACGGCGAACGTCCTCCGGTCCATCGCGGGGGTGGCCTTCGACCTCGACCTCCACGACGATGCGCTGGAGGCCTATGAGCGCGTGCTCGCGATCAGAACGGCCGGCCTGGGTCCGTCCAATCCCACCGCCCTGGCCAACGCCTACGTGGAATTCGCCATTCTCCTCGAGGCGCAAGTCCAGGTCGAGGAGGCGCTCGCCTACTACGCGAAGGCACTCGCCATCCTCCAGCGCCAACCCTCACCCGACGACCAGTTGATCCTCACCGCTCAGCGCCGATCCGGGATGCTCCACCTGAGGAGCGAGCGTTTCGAGACCGCGCGGGGGCTGCTCCAGGCCGCCGAGTTCCGCCTGGCGAAGTCGCGCCCGGAGGAGGACACCGACCTGCAGGAGGTCCGGCTCGCACTGGCCACCGTCCACCGCAACCTCCACGACCACGACCGCGCCATCGAGCTCGCGGGGGAGGTTCTCTTTGCGCGCGAGGAGGCGCTCGGCCCCACCCACGCGGGTACGCTCGTCGCCAAGGAGAACCTCGCCATGTCGCTGAACGCCGGCGCGGACCCCGAGTACGCCGAGGTGCTCTTCGAGGAGATCCGGCTGGCGAGTCGGGAGGCACGCACGAACCTCGCGGACACTCTGGAGGAGTGGGGGCAGGAGGCCCGGGCCACGGAGATCAGGAGTCAGGAGGTCGACTCCGGGGCGGATCCGGTCATGCTGCTCTGGGACTCCCCCGCGGAGGACGGTCGCCATGACGGGCGGGACGTCATCGTGATCGAGGCCACGGCCATCGACTTCGCCGGGATCAAGGACGTGCGGATCCACGTGAACGAGGAGGTGATCTCGGCGCGGGGCGCGGGCCGGCTGGTGGATCTCGAGGACGGTCGGGCGGCCAAGGTCGAGCTCACGATTCCGTTCCCCCCGCGCCAGGCGCCCGAGGGAGTCCGGATCCGGCTCCAGGCCGAGGGTTACAGCGGCTCCAGCGACCTGGTCGAACGCTGGGTGACCTATCAGGTCCGCCACGAGCTCTACGTCCTCGCGCTCGGCGTCGCCGATTATCGCGACGACGGGCTGGACCTCCAGTTCCCCGTGGACGACGCCTCTGCGCTGGTCCGTCGTCTGCAGATGGAGAAGGGAGGACTGTACGACGACGTCCATTGCAGGATCCTCCGCGACGAAGAGGTGACGACGACGGCGGTACGGCGAGAGCTCACCCGGTTTCTGGGAGGATCGAAGCACCCCGACACGGTCGTCGTGTTCGTCGCGGGACACGGAATACGGACGGACAGGGGGACGTACTACTTCCTGACGCACGAGGCCACGCCCGCGGATCCCGAGGAGGGGATCATCCGCGACGACCTCGAACGTCTGGTCAGCCCGGACGAGATCGACGCCCATCGCCGCGTGCTCCTCATCGACACCTGCTACGCCGGCAGCGACTTCCGCGTCGGCCTGCGGGGCGGCGAGCGCGGGATCCCGGTGCTCGAATCCGGCCCCGAGGAAACGCCGTTCGCCCAGTCCGCGAGCGGTCTGTACGTGCTCGGGGCCTGTGCCGCGGACGGTCAGGCCCGCGAGCGGGACGGCCACGGGCTGTTCACCTCCGCCCTCCTGGGAGGCCTGTCGGGCGAGGCCGACCGCGACGGGAGCGGCACCATCGAGCTCTGGGAGCTGTGGGCCCACGTCGAGAGCGTGGTGCGGGCGGAGAGCGGAGGCCGGCAGGCGCCGAGCATGGGCGTGGTCAAGGAGGGCGAGGACTTCCCGCTCGCCCGGGCGAGGTAGGCGGGGGGAGGCCGGCCCTCCGATCAATAGCCGATGATCAGATCCTGCGCGTTGGTCAGATCGATGCCCCCTCCACCGAAGCGGATGCCTTGCGTTGGAGTGTCGAAGCCGGTGAAGATGGGATCGTTGGGCACGGCCAACGCTGAGGATTCTATCCGTTGTGCCCGGGCAGAAGGGTGCCGAGGACGT
>CAYRXS010000129.1:0-18876 GCA_964428225.1 uncultured Planctomycetaceae bacterium | reverse complement strand
TTGCCGATTCGAGCCCGGATCCCGGCTCTTGGCGATTTTTCGGCCGCGTCTCTAGCTCTCCTCGTCAGCGACCGAACACCAGGTCGAGCGCGTTCGTGAGCTTGAAGCCGGGTTTGCCGAGGATGACCCCCTGGATGCTCAGCGTCACGCCGCACTTGGCGATGTCGTCGGGGACGTTGTAGGTGACGCTGACCACGTCCCCCTGGTGCTTCCGCGTGATGGTGGTGAGCCGGTGCTGAGGGGCGGCGTTCACGAGGAGCTGGGATAGTCCGCCCTTCTTCACCTTCTTCTGCGTCTTCACCTTGCCCTCCGCGGGCTCGGCACAGACCATGAGGTAGCACTTGCCCGGGACGTGACCCCGGCAGTCGAGCTCGACGTCCCACGGCTGACCGATCACCGGGGGAGAGGTGCTGGTGAGCCGCCTCTCGTTCACCCCGACGCCGTTGCGGGACGTGATGCTCGCCGCCTCGCAATCGGCGAAGAACAGCAGCCAGACCGCGCCTCGCCGCAGGCCCTCTTCGACGTCGCCGTCCGCGCCCACGGCCAGCTCCGGTGCTCCGTCGCCGTTCAGGTCGGCGACGCAGGCGACCGACGCGCCGAACTGGTGGAAGGGGGGGAGCTCGTCGTGGAAGCCGTTCGAGCCGGTCGCGATCCTCCGGTGCCTCTTCACCCCTCCCGTCCCGTCGAGGAAGAGCAGCCACACCGCGCCCTCGTCGTCGCGTCGTTCGCCTCCGTCGGCGCGGTACGCTCCCACCGCGAGCTCGGGCAGGCCGTCGCGATCGAGATCCTCGACGACGCCCAGGGAGCGGCCGAACCCGTCGCCCTCCCGGACGTCGGCCACGAAGCCGGTGCGGGGACCGACCCGATGCTGTCCCTTCACCAGTCCGTCGGGACGGAGGGACAGGATCCATACCGCCCCGCGGGGGCTGCCGCCATCGCGCGCGCAAGGACCGCCCACCGCGAGCTCGAGTGCTCCATCCCCGTCGAGGTCGCCCAGCGGAGCGAGCGCCCCTCCGAACCGGTCGCCGTCGCCCAGGTTGCCGTCGAAGCCGCCCAGGCCGGCGCCGATCTGGATCTCGCGACGCACCGCGCCGTCGCGGTCCAGGAACAGGATCCAGACCGTGCCGTGCTTGCGCCCCTCCGGTCCGTCCGCGGGCGCGCCCACGGCGAGCTCGCCGACGCCGTCCCCGTCGAGGTCGCCGATCGCGGCGAGCGAGGCGCCGAACCAGGCTCCCCGCCGCGGCGGCCGCAAGAGGCCGCCCCGCGTGGCGCTGATCTTCTCGACCCTGCGCACGATCCCGCCCGGCTCGAGGAACAGCACCCACACGGCGCCGTGGTTGGCGAGCGAGTCGTCCCCGCCGTCGTCGTCGAGGCTGGCGCCGACCGCCAGCTCGGGGATCCCGTCCCCGTCGAGATCGCCCACCGTGGTCAGGGCGCACCCGAACGCGTCCCACGCGTCGAGCTCGCCCTCCAGACCGCTTGTGGCGGAGTCGATCCGCCGCTCGAAGTGGACGGCTCCGCCCTCGGTCAGGAAGAGGAGCCGCACGGCTCCGCGCCCCGCTTCGCCCTCGCCGGTGGCGCCCACGGCCAGGTCGTCGAGCCCGTCGCCGTCGAGGTCACCGACGGCGGCGATCGCCGTCCCGAGCCGGGCCTCGTCGGCGGGAGCGGTCGCCAGCCCCTCCTGCTCACCGGCGATGCGCCGCGTGGCGCCGATGCTCCCCCGCTGGGCCTCGCCGGAGACGGCGAGGGCGAGGAGCGCGATCGCGGCCGGGATGCGCAGAGGGTTCGGGCTCATGATCGATGGGGAGGACGGGCGCAGTGATGATCGGCCGGGGCCGCGGACGTCCTGGGGGGAATCGCGACGAAACCGTCCGGATTCAGCGGGCGCCGTCTTCCTGGACCAGGTGGGGGAACTCCCGGCGCACGCGGGCGGCGGCCTTCGTGTCGGGGTACCTCGAGAGGATCCGCTTCGCGTGGCGCTCGGCCGATCCCTGCTTCTCCTCGTCGCGGGCGGCCGCGACCTTCTTCCAGATCTCCTCGGCCGCGACCTCGTCCTTGTACTTCTCGATCTCTTCCTTCCACTCCTTGTTCTTCTCGGCGTCCCGCAGGACCTTGGCGGCCTCCTTCTCGAGGGGCGTTCCCTGGAAGGCGGCCTTCAGCTCGAGCAATCTCGCGTAGCCCGCGGCGATCTTCCCTTTCTCCAAGAGGGCGCCCGCCGCCTTCAGGTCGTCGCCCATTCCCTGCAGGCAGGTCTCCACGCCCTCCTTCGCCTCGTCGGCGAACTTGCCCGCGGAGATGAGCTCGAGCACCCGGGTCCAGTGCCGCCACGCCTCGACCCACTTGCCCGTCCTCTGCATGGTGCGGCCGATGCCCAGCGCCGACTTCACATCGGCGAGCTGCTCGCTCGTGAGGCTCGGCCCCGCGATGGCCTTGGCGCGGTCGATCGCCCGGGTGATCTGCTTCACGTCGTGCTGATCGACGATGCGCTCCTTGATCTTGCCGTTGGGCAGCACGAGCAGCAGCTGCGGCGTCCGCATGACGCCGTCCTCGTTGTAGTCCTGGAAGATGCGATCGAAGTAGCGGCGGTGGTCGTCGCAGGACGGCGTGTGGTAGACGGAGCAGACCTTGCGCTCGACGGTCTCCTTGCCCTTCTTCTCCCGGAGCGTTTTCGTCGCGTGCTGGCCGTCGTTGACGAGGAGGACGACGAGGTCCGCGCAGCGCTTGACGACGTCCGCGTGCTTGTAGACGCCCTCGCGGAACCGGTCGTTCGCCTCCTCTCCCTCCTGGAGCACGAAGACCGCGAGCACGGTGTTGCGTTCGACGGCCTCCGCCCGGACGGCGTCGATCTCCCCGAGGTGCGGCACGGGCATCTTCGGCGTGCTCCGGCGTTGGGCGGAGGGGGCGAGGGCGAGGAGTACGAGGGCCAGGAGCCAGGTCGAGCGGGCGCGCGGCATGGTTCACCTCCGGAGGCGGTCGGGATCGACGGGAGGGCTCCCCGTGGAAGAGGAACCCACTCCATCATAGGGTAGCAGGGCCGCCCGCGCGTCCACCTCGGCGCCCAGCCTCGGATGGTCCCCATGGAACGACCGCCTAGCTCCTGCCCCGCCCGCCACGTCCTGGTCCTCGTCCTGCTGGCCCTCGCCGCCGGACTCCTCGACGTGGCCTCCTGCGCCTCGAACCGCGCGCCGCGCGTGGCGCCGGTCGCGTCCGCCGCCTCCGAGCGGCTCGCCGAGGCCCGCCTCGCCCTGGAGGCGGGAGATCTCGCCCGGGCCCGGGAGGCGGCCGAGCGGGCGGCGGAGCTCGCCCCGGACTGGGTCGCGCCCCGCCGCGTCCTCGACGACCTCGCCCGCCGCTCCCTGCGGGGGCCGGAGGCCCTGGGCGAGCGCCTGCGGGCACTGGAGGAGAGTCCGGACGACGCCGGCCTCGCCTACCTCGCGGGTCGCCTCGAGGGCGCGGGGGGGGTGGCGCGCCTGGAGCGGGCCACGCGCCTCGACCGCTCGCTCGCCTGGCCCTGGCACGGGGTCGCCTGGAACGCGTTCCTCGCCGGCGACGCCCGCGCGGCGGTTCGCGCCGGTCGCCGGGCCGTCGAGCGCGCCCGGGATCCCTGGGAGCACGCGTTCTTCGCGCAGGCCCTCGCCCGCTACCTGCTCGACCTCGGGCGCCACGGCGAGGCGGTCGACGTCCTCGAGCCGTGCCTCGATCTCGAGGGCCTGCCCGCTGCGGACCGCGTCGAGGCGGCGACCTGGCTCGCGGTCTGCGAGCTGGCGGGGGAGGATCCCGTGATGGTGGAGCGCGGGTACCGCCGCGCGATCCGTCTGCTCGAGACGAGCGAGCCGAACGAGACGGCGTGCCGCCGGCTGGTGCGGTCCCTTTTCGTGGACGGCTCGCGCGAGGACCACCCCGGGCTCCGCCTCGAGATCGACGCCGCCCTCGCCGTGCGCGGCGGCCCGGGGCGGGACGCGCTCCGTGCGGAGATCCTCTTCGAGGCGGGGCCGGACGACCTCGCCTTCGCGCAGCTTCGCGAGCTCCGCCCGGAGCGCCTCGCGTTCGCCGCGGAGGGTCCGGTCCTGCGCGCCGCCCGCCTGGCTGCGGGAGACACCGCGGGGGCGATCGACGGCTGGCTGGCGACCCTGCCCTTGCGGATCCGGGACCTCGATGGTCTGCCCCGCGAGACGCGCCTGCGTCGCATCGTCGAGGCGGCGCGCGCGGTGGACTCGCTCGAGGCTCGCGCCGAGCTCGGGGAGGCTCTGCTCGCCGCGGGCTGGTTCCGCGAGGCGCGGGGCCAGGCGAATCACCTGTCCCACCTCGACCTCGAGGCCGCCCTCGATCTCGAGGCCCGGGCGGCCCGCGGTC
The DNA here is from genome assembly GCA_964428225.1 of uncultured Planctomycetaceae bacterium. Classification (GTDB taxonomy): domain Bacteria; phylum Planctomycetota; class UBA1135; order UBA1135; genus JBFMCU01. The sequence continues at coordinate 14,523 of CAYRXS010000129.1, read as the reverse complement.
GCGTTCTCCTGCTGGAGATCGCGCGCCTGTTCGAGGCCGTCGACGGGGGGGAGGCGCTCCCTGGCGTCTGGGGGGGCACGGCGGAGGATCCGCTCGCCCTCGAGCGCCGGGACGGGGCCGGGTCGACGAGGATCACCTCCGTCGACGATCTGCTCGTGGCGCTGCAACCGCTGTTCGAGCGCTTCCACGGTCCGGAGGGCGGCGCCTCGAACCTGCCCGAGTCTCCGCGGCTCTCCCACGGGCTCGCGGCGACCGTCGTGCACCCCGGGCCGTGGTTCAGCGCGCGGGACGAGGCGGACGAGCTCGGCGAGGCGGGGACGGTCGTGCCCGGGCTGGCCGAGGAGCTCGCCGCGATCGGTCGATTCGGGATCTTCGGCCAGGCCGTCGGGGGCGGGGGCCCGGACGGCACCCTGCGTCGCGCGCTCTTGGCCGAGCGGGTCGAGGGAGAGCACCTCGGCGTGCCCTTCTCGGGCACGGTCATCTGGTGCCAGGGCGCCGACCTGCCCAGTCGTCCCGCGCGGAGCGGCGCACGGATCACCGGCGCCGCCCTGCACGAGGGCTACTGGATCGACGTGGAGCAGATCCGCGACGACTGGCGCTACTGGTACGAGCTCGAGCGACGCGCCTACGCCACTCGCGAGATCGATCCCGCGACGGCCCTCGCCGGTCGAGGCCCGTCGGTGCGCACCGCCCTCGGTGCGCAGAGCCCGGGAGGTCGGCGGATGCCCTACGCGGTGGCGGGGCTCGGCGATCTGCTCCGCCTGTCGGTCCTCGCCGATCGCGCCCGGTCGCACGGAGGGATGCCCGCGGGGGTCGTGTCCTTCGGTGAGCTCGTCGAGGTGACCGCGATCCACGAGGAGGGCCACCTCTGCGACCGCACGCGGTTCCTGCCCCTGACGAAGAACCTCTTCGGTGCCCTCGGCCTCCTGTTCGACGCGCACTTCTCTCCCCAGGGGATCGCCCAGCTGCTCGAGTACCGCGCTCAGCTCGTCTGTCTGTGCTCGGTGCCGGATCCCCGCATCCCCCTCGCCGACACGGTCGACGCCGCCTCGAACGGAGGCGGGATCACGCCTCACGGCCCGGCGTACCGCCGCCTGCTCGTGGACCTGCTCGAGGTGCTCGACGGCGACCTCGAGTCGTATCCCGGGATCGACGGGGAGCACTTCCTCGTCCACCAGCTCCACCACCTCGGAGCGGAGGAGGTCCGGGCCCTCGCCCGCGAGCTCGCGCGTCGGAAGGGGATGGACGCGAGCGGGGAGTGAGAGAGCGCGAGGATTCCCCTCCCGCTCTCCTCCACCTCCTCAGCCGCTGAGCGCCGTCCGCACGAGCAGCTCGAGGTCCTCGGGATCGACGCGCTCGGCGGCTCGCTCGACGCCGCGGCGGGCCTCCTTCTCGGAGTAGCCGATCGAGGTCAGGGCCTGGATCGCGTCGTCGATCGTGGTCGAGGTCGCGGGCGCCGGCGCCCCGGCGGCGGCGGACCGCAGGGCGGGAGCGCGGTCGCGGAGGTCGAGCAGGATCTGCTCCGCGGTCTTCTTGCCCACACCCTTGACCCGGGTGAGCCCGGCCGCGTCGCCGGCGGCGATCGCCTCGAGCAGCTCGTCGCCGGGGAGACCGGAGAGGATCGCGAGGGCGAGCCCGGGGCCGACCCCGCGCACGACGAGCAGCAGGCGGAAGAGCTCGCGCAGGGCACGCGTCGGGAAGCCGAAGAGCCGGTGAGCGTCCTCGCGGACCACGAGGTGGGTCCAGACTCGGATTCGCTCATCCCCTTCGGTCCGCCCGGAGGCGCGGAAGTCCGCGCCGAGGGGAATCGCGACGTCGTACCCCACGCCGCCCACGTCGAGGACGACCTGGGTCGGGCCGCGATCGACGAGGACGCCTTCGAGGTACTCGTACATCGCACGCCGGGCTATGCCCGCTCGCCTACTCGCCCTTGAGCCGGAGGCCCAGCTCGGCGAGCTTGTTGCGCAGCTCCATGAGGGAGGTCTGCCCGAAGTTGGGCATGCCGAGCAGCTCCTCCGCGGAATGCTTGACGGTGTCGCCCACGGTGAGGCAACCCAGGGTCTCGACGGTGCGGCGCGCGCGGATCGAGAGCTGCAGCTCGAGGATGGGCTTGTTCATCACGTCGCCCTTCTCCCCGGTCGTCACTCGCGCCGCGTGGGCCTCTATGCTGGCCACCGCCTCCTCGCGGGGCATGCCGAGGCGCAGACCCTTCGAGTGGAGGATCTCCTTGATCTCGGTGAGGGAAGTCTCGCCGAAGTTCTTGTAGGAGAGCAGCTCCTGTTCGGTGCGCTGGACGAGGTCGCCCAGGGTGCTGATCTGCATCTTGTTCAGGCAGTTGCGCGCGCGCACCGACAGCTCGAAGTCGGTGATCGGGATCCGGAGGATCTGGTTCAGGCGATCCTCCTTCTTCTCCAGATCCTCGTCGTAGTACATCACCATCGCCGCCTCGGCGTCGGCGAGGTACAGGCGGGCGACGTTGTCGGTGCCGTCGTTCTGCAGGACCGTGTCGTAGCAGGCGGCGGCGTCGGAGTCGCGGCCGACGTCCTCGTAGAGGACGCCGAGGTTGAGGAGCATGCCCCGGTCCATGGGACCGTTCCTGAGCAGGACCTCGTACATCTCGATCGCCTCCTCGTCGAGCCCGCACCGCTCGCAGAGGTGCGCGTAACGCGACAGGACGGCGTGGTTCAAGGGCTCGAGCTCGCGACCTCGGTCGTAGTGGTCGAGAGCGGTCTCCCAGTCGCGCCGAAGCTCCGCCGCGCGGGCGGTGACGTAGTGGCCGTCCGACGTCTCCGCGAACTCGACGGGAGCCGCCGCGATCTCCGCCGCGATCGTCTCCGAGAGAGCCTCGCCGTCGACGTCGTCCTTCGCGAGCCCCAGCTCGATGCGCGCCTCGAGCCAGGCGCCCCGTGGACGGGGCTCTCCGGGGTAGGCGTTCGTCAGGCGCTCGAAGATCGCCGCCGCCTCCTCGTGCCGGCCCTGGGCCGACAGGGCCTTGCCGCGCGTGTAGGCCGCGGTGTCGTCGCCCTCGTGGGCGGCGAGCTCCTCGGCGCACCGCGCGTAGTCGGCGAGGATCCACCAGGCGAGCCCCCGGCGTCGTCCTTCCTCGCCCGAGGTCGACAGCTCCCCGATCTTCCGCCCGAAGCGCCGGCTTCGGTCGACCGAGGTGAAGACCCGGCCCCGCGCTTCCTCGAGGACCGCGAAGCTCAGGAGCTCGGTCTCGAGGATGTCGAACTCGGGCCCCTCGTCGGGCGGGGGCTCGACGGCGACGGCGTCGGCGGGCATCTCGGGTACCGGCTCCGCGATGGCGGGAGCGGAGGGCGGGAGTACGTCCTGGGGATCCGCGGTTTCCGCGGGATCGATGGCTTCTGCGGTCATGTCGACTCTAGGGGCGTCGTAGCCCCAGGTGGGAACGGACCGGGGGCGGACCGTGGGAGGGTTCGCCGGCGACCTCCGCGCCGGTCAGAAGGGCGCAGATGATAGGGATGGCGGAGATCCGGGTCAAATCGAGGCGCCTCGGGATCCTCCGGGCCGCATCCGGCGCGAGGATGTGGGCTCCGCGCTTGGATCCGCCGCCCCGGTCACTAAGGTTCGAGGAGGGGCTCACCGATCGCCCCCGCGCGCCATGACCGAGGAACGAGAACCCGCCGGGACCGACTGCATCTTCTGCAAGATCGCCGCCGGCGAGATCCCCTCCGAGAAGGTGTACGAGGACGAGGAGGTGTACGCGTTCCGCGACATCTCCCCGCTCGCGCCGTGCCACGTGCTGGTGATTCCCCGGCGCCACGTTCCCTCCCTCTGGGAGCTCACCGACCGCGACCTCGCCGGCACCCTCCTGGTGGCTGCCGCCGAGATCGCCCGGCGGGAGGGCCTCGAGGACGGGTGGCGCCTGATCGGGAACACCCGCGAGTGGGGCGGCCAGGAGGTGGATCACCTGCACCTCCACGTCCTGGGGGGACGCCGCCTGGGGGCGATGCTCCCTCCCGCCCTGACCTGATTCGCCGCACCCCGCTCCGCGCGGGCCCGAGGGGGCCGGCGGAGCCCACCGAGAGACACCGTGGACATCTTCATCGTCGAGGGAGGCGCGCGGCTGGACGGGACCGTCCGGGCCGCCGGCGCCAAGAATTCCGTCCTCCCGATCATGGCGGCGTCGCTCCTGACGTCCGAGCCCCTGCGCCTCACGAACGTGCCGGACCTTGCCGACGTCGCGACGATGACGGGGATCCTGCACGAGCTCGGCAGCGAGGTGGAGCGCGGGGAGGGCACGATGCGGATGACCTCCCACGAGGGCATCGAACCGGTCACCCCCTGGGAGCTCGTCCGCAAGATGCGCGCGTCCTTCGAGACCCTGGGCCCGATGCTCGGCCGCTTCGGTCGGGCGGAGGTGAGCTTCCCCGGAGGCTGCGCCTTCGGGCTGCGTCCCGTCGACGTGCACCTGAAGGGGCTGGCCGCCCTCGGGGCGCGGATCGAAGTGCGGGAGGGCAACGTCCGCGCCGAGGCTCCCCCCGACGGTCTGGTCGGAGCCGAGATCTACCTGGGCACGCCCTTCGGCTCCTCGGTGGGGGCGACGCGCAACGTGATGATGGCCGCCGCCCTCGCCCGCGGACGGACCACGATCCACTGCGCCGCCTGCGAGCCCGAGGTCGTGGACCTCGCCGACTGCCTGAACGCCATGGGCGCCCGCATCACGGGGATGGGCTCGCCGCGGATCGAGATCGACGGCGTGGACGAGCTCCACGGCACCGAGCACGCGGTGATCCCCGACCGCATCGAGGCGGGTACCTACCTCGTGGCCGGCGCGATCACCGGAGGCGAGGTCCGCGTGGAGGGCTGCCGCCCCGAGCACCTCTCCGTCCTGCTCGACGCGTTCTGGAAGGCGGGCGTGGCCGTCGAGCGCGGGGACGACTGGCTCGAGACCCAGCAGCGCGGCGCCGAGCCCCTGCGGCTCCGCCCCACCGACGTCACCACCCAGCCGTTCCCCGGCTTCCCCACGGACCTGCAGGCCCAGTGGATGGCCCTGATGTCTCTGGCCGACGGCGTCAGCATCGTCACCGAGAAGATCTACGCCGACCGGTTCACCCACGTGGCGGAGCTGCTCCGCCTCGGAGCCCACATCCGCCGCGAGGGCAGCACCGCCATCGTCGAGGGCACGGATCGGCTGTCCGGCGCCCAGGTCATGGCCTCCGACCTCCGGGCCTCCGCGGCCCTCGTCCTCGCCGGCCTGGTCGCCGAGGGCACGACCGAGGTCCACCGCGTCTACCACATCGACCGCGGCTACCAGGCCATCGAGCAGCGCCTCTCCGAGCTCGGCGCCACCATCCGGCGCGCCTCGGTCTGACCCGAGCCAAGAAGACCGCTAAGGAAGGCAGGAAGGCAGGAACGGACAAGGCGGATCCCGTTTTTCCTGCTTTCCTGCCTTCCTTAGCGGTCTTCTTCTCGGATGCTCCTTTGCGAGAGCTTTCCTGATTCCGCTATCGTTGACGCATGTTCGAAACCCTGACCCAACGCCTGGGCTCCGCGTTCTCGTCCCTCCGGGGACAGCGCGAGCTGAACGAGAAGAACATCGAGGAGGGGCTGCGCGACGTCCGGTCCGCGCTGCTCGAGGCCGACGTGCACTTCCGCCTCGCGCGGGAGTTCGTGGAGCGCGTGCGGGAGCGGGCGCTGGGAACGGACGTCGTCAAGGGCGTCGATCCGTCGCAGCAGTTCGTCCACGCCGTCCATGCGGAGCTCGTGGAGCTCATGGGGCCGGAGGACGCGCGGCTCGAGGTCGCGAAGAAGCCGCCCACCGTGGTCCTGATGGCGGGCCTGCAGGGGGCGGGCAAGACGACGACCTGCGCGAAGCTGGCCAAGCGCCTGCGCGAGAAGCACCAGCGGCGTCCGCTGCTCGTGGCCGCCGACATCAAGCGTCCCGCGGCGGTCGAGCAGCTCCGGGTGCTGGGCAAGAAGCTCGGCCTGCCCGTGTTCTTCCAGGAGGGGCTCTCCGCGCCGGAGGTGTGCGCGGCGGGGGTCGAGCACGCGCGGGCGAAGGGGCTGGACCTCGTGATCCTGGACACCGCCGGTCGTCTGCACGTGGACGACGAGCTGATGGCGGAGGTGGAGGAGATCGCCCGGGTCACCCACCCGCACAACCAGCTCCTGGTCGTGGACGCGATGACCGGCCAGGACGCGGTGAACTCCGCGAAGGTGTTCCACGAGCGCCTCTCGCTCACCGGCGTGATCCTGACCAAGCTCGACGGCGACGCGCGCGGGGGGGCGGCGGTCAGCCTCAAGGCGGTCACCGGCTGCCCGATCCTCTTCCTCGGCACGGGCGAGAAGCTGGACGACCTCGACGCCTTCCACGCCGAGCGGATGGCGGGACGCATCCTCGGGATGGGCGATGTCGTGGGGCTCGTCGAGTCCGCCCAGGAGCAGATCTCCGAGGACGAGGCCCAGGCCACCTACGAGAAGATGGTCATGGGCAGCTTCACGCTGGAGGACATGCTGGCCCAGATCCGCATGTTCCGGCGCCTCGGCCCCATGAAGAAGGTGCTCGGCATGATGCCGGGCATGAGCGGGCTCATGGACAAGGTCGACGTGGACGACGGCCAGATGAACCGCCTCGAGGCCCTGTTCACCTCGATGACCCCGAAGGAGCGCATCCACCCCGAGATCCTCGACATGAGCCGCCGCCGCCGCATCTGCCGGGGCGCGGGCCAGGACGTGGGGGCGATCAACGACCTGCTGAAGTCCTTCAAGTCGATGCGGCAGGTCATGAAGCAGATGAACAAGCTCGGCCTCGGCGCGAAGCTCGGGGCCAAGGGGAAGAAGGACGCCCTGCGGGGGATGGCCCCGAGCGGCGAGTTGGCCGCGGACCTCGGCGGGGGAGGGCTGCTCGGAGGGCTGTTCGGGGGCGGCGGCGGAGGCGGCGGAGGCCTCCCGGGAGGCGCGCCTCCCGGCCCCGGAGCCCGCCCCATGGGGAGCTCTCCCACCCGGAAGGGGGGCTCGAAACAGCGCCGGAAGCAGAAACAGAAGCGGAAGAAGGGGAGAAAAGGCGGACGAAAACGCTAGCCCGAACCTCTCGCCGCCTTCGGCTGCAATCGCCCCAAATTCCGCGTGGTGGCACCTTTGCGCCCTTGCCGTTCCTCACCGACGCCTCCGCTACCGAACGCCCCACCGGGGCTTTCGGACCGCACTTGCCTCGGCCTGGGGCCTCCGCAAGTGCTGACGCGGCACCCGGTCGCCTCCGGCCGCCAAGAACGCAAACGCACCGCCACACGAAACTTGGAGCAATTTCGCTCGAAGCTGGCGAGAGGTCCAGGCTAGACTTTCCGCCCCCATTTTCCGCGGCACCCCACTTCCCTGATCAGCCGCGACCGTTTTCGGGGCCGAGAGGCCCCCCTCCTGGAGGTCAACCGACCGACTCAAGATGGCCGTCGTCATCCGAATGAAGCGTACGGGACGCAGGAATCGTCCCTGCTACCGAATCTCCGTCGCGGACCGCGCCCTTCCGCGGGACGGGCGGACCCTCGAGACCCTGGGCACCTACGATCCCGCCTCCCCGAAGCCCGAGCTGCGGCTCTCGCTGAACGTGGAGCGGGCCCGCCACTGGCTCTCCAAGGGCGCCCTTCCCAGCGAAACGGTGCGCTCGATCTTCAAGCGCCAGGGAGTCTACGAAGGCGCGGCTCCGCCCAAGATCCGTCGACGTCCCGGTCGCAAGAAGGTGACCGCCCGTCACGCTCGGCGCGAAGCCCGCAAGAAGGCGACGACCGAGGCGAAGACCGCCCGCCGGACCGAGCGGGTCGGCGCTCGCCGCGCCGCGAAGAAGGTCGCCGCGGCCGCGGCCGCCGAAGAGGGTTCCTGATCGGTGAGGTGGGGGAGCGACCCGCTCCTCCCCGTCCCGGCCTCGGCGCGACGGTCCGGCGGCTCCCCCCGCGGGGGGGAGGAACGCGCCCCTGATCGTCGCGGAACGGAGAACGATCGAGCGAGGGCATGATGAAGATCCTGGAAGCCATGGCCGCCATCGAGGTCGAATGGGCGCCTCCCGGTTCAGGCGAGGAAACTCCTCTGTTCGAGAGCGGGCTGCTCTGCGTGCTCGCGCGGAGCCTCACCGAGCCGCAGACGATCCGGACCCTGCGCGCGCTCAAGCGCGAGTACGAGGACTGGAACGAGCTGCGGGTCAGCCAGGTGCAGGAGTACGAGGCGCTCGTGGCCTCCAAGAGCGCGGAGGTGCGCCTTTCGGCGGTCCGGGCCGTCAAGGTCTACATCCAGGAGATCTTCCAGAAGAACCACGGCTTCGACCTGGAGCACCTCCGGGAAGATCCCACGGAGGCGGCCAAGTTCTTGTGCCAGATCGAGTCCCTGGGGGCCGCGGCGGCCCACCACCTGCTCTGGCTGATGGGCGAGGGCACCGTGCCCGTCAGCACCGGGGTCATCCGGGTGCTGGACCGGACGGCCTCGATGAAGCGCACCTCCTCGATCCGGAAGGCCCAGGCGACCCTCGAGCCCATCGTGGCTCCCGAGCGTCGCGCCGAGTTCGGGCTTCGCTTCGGGACGGTGGTGGAGTACTGGTGCGACGTGAAGAAGCCGACATGCTGGGAGTGTCCGCTGCTCAAGGGATGTCCCTTCGGCAAGCGGGTGCACCGGGAATGGCAGGCCCAGCAGAAGCGGCTCGCGGCGCAGCGCAAGAAGGAGGAGGAGCGCCGCCGGCGCGACGAGGAGCGGCAGCGCAAGCGCGCCGAGGCCCAGGCACGGAAGCGCGCCCAGGAGCTCGCACGGCAGAGGACTCGCGAGGAGAAGCGCAAGAAGCAGGAGGCGGAGCGCCGGGCGCGGGAGTTCGCCAAGCGCCGGGAGGCCGAGCGGAAGGCCACCGCGAAGAAGAAGGCCAAGAAGACCACGGCCAAGGCGAAGAAGAAGCCCGCCGCCAAGAAACCCGCCGCCAAGAAGCCCGCGACCAAGAAGCCCGCGACCAAGAAGCCGGCGACCAAGAAGCCGGCGACCAAGAAGCCCGCGGCGAAGAAGCCGGCGACGAAGAGACCGGCGACGAAGAAGCCCGGGGGCAAAAGCGGCCGGTAGACCGAGGCGCGGCGCCGATGATCGTCCTCGCCTCCGCCTCTCCCCGGCGCCGGACCCTGCTCACCGAGGCCGGGCTCTCCTTCCGGATCGAGGTGGCGGGCGTCGACGAGGCGGTGGGCGAAGGAATCGGTCCCGAGGCGGCCGCGCGGATGCTCGCCGAGCGCAAGGCTGGGGTTGTCAGCGAGCGACACCGCCGCGATCCCGAGGCCGCGCGGACCTGGGTGGTCGGGGCCGACACGGTGGTCGCCGTTCCCTGCGGGGCGAGTTGGAAGGTCCTCGGCAAGCCCTCCACCCCCGAGGAGGCCCGGGGCATGCTTCGCGACCTGTCGAGCACGCGCCACCGGGTGATCACCGGGGTCTGCGTCGCGCGGGCGGACGGTGGGGCGACCGAGACCGCGTCCGAGACCACGTGGGTCACCATGCGAACGATCGCCGCGGAGGAGATCGAGGCCTACGTCGCCTCCGGCGAGTGGCGGGACAAGGCCGGCGGCTACGCGATCCAGGAGAACGCGGACGCCTTCGTCACCCGCCTCGAGGAGGGGGGCTTCGACAACGTGGTGGGGCTGCCCGTGGGGCTCACTCTGTCCCTGCTCGCCCGGACCGGGGTGCCCCCCGACGAGCTCCCCGGGGGCTGATCGGCGAGGGGGCGTCCCTCGGAGCAGGTGCTTGCCGGGGATCGACTCCGCGGATACCCTGTTTCGCTCTTCGCGGCGGGGATCGCCCCTCGAGCCGCGTCCCCCGTTCGCGAGCGAGGCCCCCGCTTGGGCCGATGACCAAGCCCATCGGCCGTCCAGTGAGAGATCCATGAAAGAGGGAATCCACCCCAAGTACTTCGAGTGCTCCGTGACCTGTGGTTGCGGGAACACCTTCCAGACGCGCGCCACCGTCAAGGAGCTGCGGATCGAGATCTGCAGCCAGTGCCATCCCTTCTACTCCGGCAAGCAGCGGTTCGTCGACACGGCGGGTCGCGTGGACAAGTTCCTGAAGAAGTACGGCAAGACCGGGGTCACCCCGAAGTAGGAAAGGGGAACCGCGCGCCCGCCCGCTCGGAGCGCGCCCGTCGCCATGGAGTTCGCCCCTTCGATCGTCGCCAAGTTGCGCGAGAAGGCGGACCGTCACCGGGAGCTCAGCACGATGCTCGAGGACCCGGAGGTGGCCAGCGATCCGAAGCGCTTCCCGGAGATCCTGCGCGAGCAGGGCCAGCTCGCGAACGCCGCCGAGCTGGCGTCCCGGATGGAGGAGCTGATCGCTCGGCGCGCGGAGGCCGAGGCGCTGGTCGCCGGCGAGGGGACGGAGGATCCCGAGCTCGTCGAGGTCGCCCGCGAGGAGCTGGCGTCGCTCGAGGAGGAGGAGCTCGAGCTCGACCAGCGAGTCAAGACCGAGCTCGTCTCCGACGCCGATCTCGATCGCTCCAAGATCATCGTGGAGATCCGGGCCGGGACCGGAGGCGACGAGGCGACGCTGTTCGGAAGGGACCTGTACCGGATGTACGTGCGCTTCTGCGAGGAGAAGGGCTGGAAGACGGAGATGATGAGCGCCAAGCCCTCCGAGGTGGGGGGCTTCAAGGAGGTCGTCTTCGCGATCCGCGGCGCCGGAGCCTGGCGCCTGTTCCGCTTCGAGTCCGGCGGCCACCGCGTCCAGCGCGTACCCCAGACCGAGAGCCAGGGACGCATCCACACCTCCGCGGCCACGGTGGCCGTGCTCCCGGAGGCGGAGGACGTGGACGTCGAGGTCCGCCAAGAGGACCTGCGGATCGACACGATGCGGGCGAGTGGCGCGGGCGGCCAGCACGTCAACAAGACCGAATCGGCCGTGCGGATCGTGCACATCCCCACGGACACGATGGTCGTCTGCATGGACGAGAAGTCCCAACACAAGAACAAGGCGAGCGCGATGCGCGTCCTGCGCACCAAGCTGTTCGAGCTCGAGCGCAGCCGCCTCCACGAGGAGCGCGCGGCCGATCGGAAGAGCCAGGTGGGAAGCGGGGATCGCAGCCAGCGCGTGCGGACCTACAACTTCCCCCAGAACCGCTGCAGCGATCACCGCCTCGGCCAGAACTTCTCCCTGGAGCAGGTGATGGCCGGGCGCCTGGAACCCATCCTGAAGGCCCTCGAGGAGAAGGACCGCACCGAGCGAATCGAGAACCTGTAACCCCGAACGAGGGCCGAAACCCCGACCGAGAGGTCGGGTAAGGGCTCAAACGGCCGTGCCCGGGCCCGTCGCGGACCGCGATGGGTTGCACTCCCGCCCCGCCGGGCCACACTGTTGGGCACCCCGGCCGCGCCCCGAAGTTCTCGTCACCGCCGAGCCACCCCATGAGCGACGATAAGGTCAACGATCTGCCCGACCTCCCCGAGATGGACGAGGTCCCCGAGCATCCCGAAACACCCGAGGAGCCCGCTCCCGCCCCGGAGGCTCCCCTCGAGGAGATCGCTCCTCCCCCGGGCGAGGCGACGGAGGCCGCGGCCGGCGCGGTGCCGGACGGCGAGAAGCCGCCCCTGCGCGTGCTCGACAAGGCGCCCTTCTACCTGCGCAAGGCGGCGGTCATCGTGGTGGCCGGCTCGATCCTTCCCTGGATGGGGGACGGCATCAGTTGGATGACGAGCGTCGTGGCCAAGGTGGTGATCCTCGCGGGGCTCTACCTCTGGTACCAGCAGGTACAGCACAACTGGGGCCCGAAGCTCACCGGCATCCTCGGCAAGCTCGCCAGCCTGAACCTGAAGCCCGCGCCGAAGCCCAAGAAGGAGGACAAGCTGGCCGCCCGGCGCAAGCGTCCCGAGGGCAAGGTGCAGGCCCCCGCGGCCCTCGAGCACCCCTTCCCCACGGGCCTTCACGTGATCGCGCTCCTCCTGGCCATCTTCGGCGTGCTCGTGCTGCCGACCATGGCGGGCCTCGAGGGGATGGCCGTGGGCAAGGCGATCGCCGAGCTCGGCATGCTCGCGTGGGCGGCGGGGACCTTCGTCCACATTCACTCGTACGAGCGCTGGGGCCGCTTCAGCCCGATCTTCCCCCTGATGTTCCTCGCCATGGTCTTCGCCGGCCTCATGAGCCTGATCCAGGGCTTCGGGATGTTCGGCGAGAACGGCATGATCGCCCTGGCCATGATCCTCGGGGGCGGGGCCGTGACCGGCGGCGGTGGGCTCGCCGCCTACACGATCGTCGAGGCCCTCATGGCCGCGAAGAAGGAAGGCGACGAGAAGAAGAAGGCGGCCTCCGAGGCCCGCAAGGCTCAGCGCGCAGCCCGCAAGTCCGCGGCGGAGGAAGAGGCGCCGCAGTCTTGAGCGACGCCCCCGCGCCCCGCACCGCGCGCGAGATGCTCGCGCGCGGTCGCGAGTTCCTGGAGCGCAGCCGAGTGGAGGAGGCGCGGCTGGACGCCGAGCTCCTCGTGGCCCACGCCCTCGGTCTCGACCGCCTGCGGCTGTTCCTCGAGCTCGACCGCCCGGTGGACCCCGCCGAGATCGACCGCGCGCGCGAGCTGCTCGTCCGTCGCGCGGGGGGCGAGCCGACGGCGTACCTCACCGGCGTCCGCGAGTTCTACGGCCACACCTTCCGCGTCGGGCCCGGCGTCCTCATCCCGCGCCCGGAGACCGAGCTGCTCGTGGACGTGGCCCGCGAGCGCCTCGCGGACCGGCCGGCGCCTCTCGTCGGGGAGGTGGGCTGCGGCAGCGGTTGCATCGCGATCACCCTGGCCCTCGCCTTCCCCGAGGCGCGCGTGCACGCGACCGAGCTCTCGGAGGAGGCGCTCGTCTGGGCCCGCGAGAACGCGGAGCGCCTGGAGGCCCCGGTCCACCTCCACCACGGGGACGGGCTCGGGCCCCTCGCCGAGCACGCGCCCTTCGACCTCCTGCTGTCGAACCCTCCCTACGTCGATCCCGAGGCCTCCGGCGAGCTCGCCCGGGAGATCCGGGACCACGAGCCGGACGTCGCGCTCTACGCCCCGCGCGGGGATCCCGACCACTGGCTCGGCCGCCTCGTCGACGAGGGGCTCCCGCTCCTGGGTTCGGGCGGAACCCTCCTGGTGGAGCTCGGCTTCGACCAGGCCCCGCGGGCGAGGAAGCTCCTCGACGAGCGCGCCGGGACGGTCCGCTTCCACGCCGACCTGGCGGGCGTGGAGCGCGTGGCCGAGGTGACGGCGGCGGGGTAGCGGAGGCTACTCGCGCGAGGCCACGAACGCCCGGAGGCGGCGGCGGTCCTCCTCGGTGAGGTCGTTCAGGAACACCGCGATCTCGTAGTGGTCGAGGTGGGGGCTGACCGGGCGGCAGCGGACGACGACCCCGGAGCCCTTGATGGTGGCCGTCCTCCCGTTCCAGGGCACGTCGAACTGCATCCGCAGGACGGACATCTCCGGAACCTGGCGGTCCAGGAAGAAGCAGACACCCGCCTCGCTGACGTCCCGCAGGCGACCCTCGTGGTAGCCGTCCTCGAGCGAGATCGTGAGGGGGTGGTCGAGGGCGACCCGCGCGTGGCGGCGGCGCTCGACGCCGGTGGGAGAGTCGTGGGGGGCGAGGGGTTCGCTCATGCCGGAGCCTTCCTTGGGGACGGGAGCGCGCCATCCTATGCATTTCCGGGGGGCGAGCGCTAGACTCTGCGATCCCGACACGAGAACTCCCCGAACGGGATTGGACCGCAAGAAGAGGGAATCATGGCGAGTTACAACAAGGTCATCCTGATGGGCAACCTGACCCGCGACCCGGAGGTCCGCTTCACGCAGAGCGGGACCGCCCTGGTCAAGTTCGGGCTCGCCGTGAACCGGCGGTACCAGGATCCGGAGGGCAACTGGAAGGAGGAGCCGACCTTCATCGACATCACGATGTGGGGCAAGCGGGGCGAGGCCTTCGCCCGCTTCCACAACAAGGGCAAGGCGGCCTTCGTCGAGGGGCACCTGCGGCTCGACAACTGGGAGGACAAGCAGTCCGGGCAGAAGCGCAGCAAGCTCTACGTCGTCGCGGACAACTGGGAGTTCGTCGGCCCCGGCGGGGGCAGCGGCGGAGGCGGCGGCGGCATCGAGCGCCAGGGCGAGGCCCGGGTCGGCAGCGGCTACGAGCCGGAGCCCTCCGCGGGAGGAGAAGACACCCCGTTCTGATCACCGGGCGGGACCCGATTCGATCCGACGTCGCGCGAGGCGCCCGGCCCCATGGAGCTCTCGATTCGACTCTTCGCCGGCCTCCGGGAGCGGGCGGGAACCGACGAGCTGCGTCTCGCGGACCTGCCCGATCCGCTCGACGTGGCGGGGCTCAAGCGCGAGCTCCAGGCCCGTCACCCCGAGCTCGGCCCGCTGGACGGAGTTCGCGGCGTCGTCGGGACCACGTGGGTGGACGACGACACGCCGCTCTGCGAGGGCCAGGACGTGAGCCTGCTCCCCCCCGTCTCGGGCGGGGCGCCCGGCGGCCGGGAGCTGGAGGAGGGGGTGTTCGAGGTGTCCGCGGCGCCCCGCGCTCCCCACGTGGCCCCGCGCGAGGGTACGCACCCCGCCGG
>CAYRXS010000128.1:0-18915 GCA_964428225.1 uncultured Planctomycetaceae bacterium | reverse complement strand
GCAAGAGCGGGTCGAAGGGCTTCCACTTCGACATGCCGCTGAAGATCGAGCCGGACTCGATCGACGAGGTCTGGGTCGGGAGATAGTCTTCACGAGAGGTCCCATCCGATGTCACGGGTTCTTCGCCTGGCTCCAAGGAGGGGCTTGCTCGTCTCCCTTGGATTCCTCACCGGCTGCGCGGTGCTCGTGGCGGTGTTCTGCCCGGGGGATGGGGATTCGAATGAGCCGGGGCCGGCGAGCGTGCGATCGCGGACCGGCCCTCCCCCGGGGCTCCTCCTGATCGAAGGCGGGGATACGAAGATCGGCACCCCAGTGGAGGACATCGCGCGGCTCGTCCTCGAGAACGTGCAGGTGGCGATAGCGCTGACCAGTGAGACGCCGCAGCACACGGTCCACGTCGAGGACTTCTACCTGATGCCGACCGAGGTGACGGTGGAGCAGTATGCAGCCTACCTGGAGGCGACGGGAGAGAGGCCGCCCTGGTCCTGGGGGGCGCAGGCCGTCGACGAGGGGCGGAGGGAGTTCCTCGAGGAGCAGGGGCAGGAGGCAAAGGAGGCGCGCGAGCTGGGCATCCCCTTCGTCAAGGAGCGATTCGATCCCGAGGAATGGTGGTGGCTCCACTGGCGCGGGGTCGATTGGTCGGCGCCCGAGGACGAGCTCGATCTCCCGGTGGTGTACGTCTCGAACCATGAGGCCCAGGCCTACGCGCGATGGGCGGGGCTGCGGCTGATGACCGAGCCCGAGTACGTCCGCGCGGCGAGGGGCGATACGGACAACGTGTATCCGTGGGGCAACGAGTTCGAGGCGGACGCCTGTGCATCTCTCCCTTCTGAGATGCCGGGCAGAACGCCCGTGGATCACCACCCCGCGGGAATGGCGAACGGCTGCTACGACCTCGTCGGCAACGTGTGGGAGTGGACGGAAAGCCCCTTCGAGAGGTTTCCCGGCTTCAGGAAGCTGAGAATCGAGACCGGAGAGGTCGTGGGTCGGATCCTCGAGCCGCCGGTTTCCTGGGACTCGAACGGGCGGGTGCTGGTCGGCGGGTCCTTCCAGCAGAATGAGGTTGGCATGCGGATCGCGGTGCGCATGTTCGCCGATCGGATCCAGTCGACCGATGCCCTGGGCTTCCGTTGCGCGGCAAGCGTCCCCCGCGGGCTGGACGCCGCCCGGGCGCTGCTCCGGGGCGACGTCGATCTCGGCCTGCTTCCCGGGAAGGTCGAGCTCGATCCCGGGGGGGCGGTGATCCTGGATGCCTGGCATTCCGAGCCGGGCGCTCTCGGAGGAGAGACGGGACGAATCCCGGGCTACGCAGTGATCACCGGCTATGAGCGCGTGCTGTTCGTGCCGGTGACGCATCTTCCCGCGAACTCCTCGAACGAGCTCCGGGATCGGACGGCGAGCGAGGAGCCTGTCCCCATCGGCCTCCTCTCGATCGATCGGCCCTTGATGGACCCGGCTCTCGAACCCGGCACTTACTACGTGGCTTTCCGCGCGGGGGGAGAATCGCCGGACGAGATCATCACGGAATCCGAAGACGAGCCCCTCGCGAAGCCGGTGGTGCCTTCAACGGAGGCCTTCGGCTTCGACCAGGAGAAGGACCAGTACATCTTCTACGACCTGGACGGCATGCCGCTGGTGGCGCTTACCGCGGAGCGGCGTGTGCGTTACGACAAGATGCGGGGCCTGGCGACGATCACCGTGGAGCCGTGGGAGCCGCCGAAGAAGATCGACGAGGACAACCCGCCGATCCCGATGGACACGCTGCGGTTCCGGGTGATGGTGGCGGGCAAGAGCGGCTCGAAGGGATTCCACTTCGACATGCCGCTGAAGATCGAGCCGGACTCGATCGACGAGAGCTGGGGCAACTAGCGTCCGATCATCTCGCGCCACTCCGCGGGGATCGCGTCCACCGGCGCCAGGAACCCGAGGCCGCCCGTCTCGTAGTAGTCGGAAAGCGTCGTCGAGGGAATGCCGATCAGGCGGTTCGCCTCGTCGATGCAGGCGCCCCCGGACATCCCGGAGTGGATGTCGGCATCCGTCTTGTACTGGATCCCCTCGCGCTCCCGCGAGTAGCCCGAGATGATCCCCCGGGTCACGGTGATCGACACGAGCGTGCCCGAGCCTCCGGTCATCGGGTAGCCCACGCAGCGGACCGGAGCGCCGATCCGCGGCTCTCCGTCCGCGAGCTCGAGGAAGGGAAACTCCAGGCCCGGCGGCAAGGGGCGCCGGTCCAGCGTCGAGTCGATCAGGAGCAGCGCGAGGTCCAGGTCCTCCCGGTAGCCGACCTGGCGCGCGCCCCAGGAGGGCACGGGGCCGCGGTGGTGGTCGCCGCTGAAGCCCACCGCGACGTCGGCCAGGCCGTGGGCCACGGGAACGCCGCCCACGACGACGTGAGCGTTCGTGAGCACGTGGCCCTCCGGCGAGATGACGACGCCCGATCCGATCCCGAGCGGACCGTGGACCACGACCGTCGCGGCGAGGGCGCGGGCGAGGGGATCCTCCCCGGGATCCGGGGGCATCTCGGGGAGGGGGCAGAGGCTCGGCGCTCCCGGTCGGTCCTCGGTGACCAGCACGCGGGCCCTCACGGTGGGGCGCGAGTCGATGTCCGGGTACCCGTGCACGTGCACCGCGAAGCGCTCGCCGAGCTCGCTCGCTTCGAGGCTCAGGCGCTCGAAGCTCATCCCCGAGTTGCTCACGGCGTGGAACTCCCAGAGTGTTCGGTCTGGCTCGGGGGGACCGACCACCAAGTCCACGTCCGCGTCGTCGGACCGCACCTCCACGCGAATCCGGGAGGAGTCGTTCTGGAGCTCGGGGGGAAGCTCGACGAGGAACGCCGCCCGGAGTCCCACCTCCCGGGTCAGGATCACGTCGGCGGGCCGGTCGAGGGGGAGCTCCTTCGTATCGGGAGCAAAGGTCCTGGTGTTCAGGGTGAAGCCCACCACGTCTCGCAGCGCGATGTCGAGGTCGGGGTCCGCGGGGGCCGGCGTGATGAACCACTCGCCGGGAACGAGGCCGACCCGGCTCGTCACGTCGATCAGGACGTCCGCGTCCAGCCAGCATTCGCTCTTCTCCATCATCTCGTCCTCCGGGGGGACGGGGAGCTCGCCGGGGGCCACGAGGAGCTGGACCGGGACGTTCGCCCCCTCCGTGTAGACGTGGAGGGCGGTGGCGGCCGGGGGAACCACCACCCGGAAGGCGGGAGGGACGTCGCCCTCGATGTACACGACATCGACCGAGTCGTTCGGTCCGACGTTGGTGACTTCGGTGACGTCGGTCGGGCCGCAGGCGGCGAGGAGGAGGACGCAGGCGAGGACCGATCGCGGGGACGGGGAGAGGCGCGAGATCATGGATGCACTCCGGGCGGGGCCCGCAGAGCATGAAGAAGAGGGGAGAGAACCGCAACTCGCGTGCGGTCCTCCCCCCGATGGACCGACGAACGGTCAGATGTCTCCGTTCAACCGCTGCGCCAGCGCGAGTAGCGAAGCCATGTTCTCGATGTTGCTCAGGCCGGCCTGCTCGAGGGCCCAGAGCAGGTCCGGATCGCCGGCCTCCAGCGCCGCCTTGCTCAGGAACTTCGGGTCGTTCGTCAGCTCGTAGGCGTAGGCGAACGAGGACCAGTTCTGGAAGTTCTCGTAGTACGACGTGTAGCCGTCCGACGGGAGCTGCGACCAGCTACACCAGATCGGCTCCCACACGTCCTTCGGTCCGACCGCGGTGTGAGACCACGGGGCCGTCTCCCCGGGCCACCACGCCATGTCGGACACGAAGGCGTAGAGTGAGTCCCGGAGGATCGCCTTGGACAGCGCCTCCAGGGCGGGATCCTCGCGCTCGTAGACCGTCTTCCAGACACCACGCAGGGAGTTCTCGGTGATCGATCCCTCGATGGCCTGGCGGGCGTGGTACTTGCCGTCGATGAACTTCGGCACGACCTGGGACTGGATGAATCCGCTGCACCAGGCCTGGCCGTCGGAGATCATCACCGTCACCAGGTCGAACCACTCGCGCTTGGTCGCTCGCCATTCGGGGGACGACGTGGCGTAGGCCGCGTTCATGCAGTCCAGCCCCCAGGCCTCCCCCCGGCCGTAGCTGAATCCCTTGCCGGCGTGGACCGCGACGTACTCCAGCCCGCCTCGCAGGCCCGAGCCCTGGTAGCCGCCGTAGGAGTTGTTCAGGTGCTGGTGGTAGGAGAGGTTGAACATCTCCGCCGCGCACCGCAGGTCGTCCTTGGCGATGGAGTCGTTGTCGAGCCACGCCAGCACCTTGGCTCCCCGCGTGTAGCGCACGTAGTGCTGGTAGTCGTACGGGTCGTAGCCCATGTGCCACCAGTAGTACTCGGGTTGCAGCCCCGTTCCCTCGACGTGGTCGATCTGGAACTGGGGAGCATCGTCGAAGCCGAAGGGATCGTCCGGCCGGAGCACGGGCACGATGTAGTGCTCGAACGGAACCCAGTCCTGACCGGGCCCCACCTGGATCACCCAGTCCTCCACGCTGGTCGGCTCGCCGTCGACGTTGTAGAGAGCGTTCGGCATGCGGTCGGTCTGCATGCGGTGCAGGGCCCGGAAGTACGCGACGCCCTTGACCTCCCCCGAGGCCACCGTCGCGAGCCCGTCGCTGATATGGATCTCGGAGCCTCCGGTCATGCCCCCGTAGGAGACGCCGTAGGGGTGACCCCAGCCGTGGACTCCCGCCTCCACCGGGTACTGGTCGTCGGAGGTCCCGTTGACGAGGTGGTTGCGGAGGTGATCGTAGCTCCAGGTGATGTCGCCCCGCACGGAGCCGAGGCCCACGTGGTCGAGGGAGGGGAGCTGGAACGACTGGGGGAAGTAGCGAGACGTCCCCCGGTTCCACCAGGAGTAGTACTCGTGGCCGTACTCGAGGTCCGTGCCTCTCGACGCGAAGCCGACGCCCACGAAGCTCAGGTAGCGGCGAGCCTGCGCGTACGCGTCCGAGGTCGCGACCATGAGGCGCCGGTGGAACTGCCCCTGCCACCGGATGGCGTGCATGGTCCCGTCGCCCATCGGCGCGACCACCGGCCGGATCCGGCGATCTCCCACCGTGTACGCGTCCCCGTAGTAGGGATCCTCGTATGCCTGCAGGAGGACGGAGCCCGTGGGCAGGCTGACCTCGATCTTCTCGAAGTAGACCTTGTCCAGCGGATCGTCCTGGTCGGTCGTGTCGTCGTGGCCCGAGTGGGCGTTGTTGAAGCGCAGGTCGAGGCCGATCAGCTCCTCGTTCCGATACGTGCTCAGGTAGGCGTGGACGCCGAACAGGTGGGGGAGGGTTCCCTGGGCTCCCGCGACGACCTCCACCGGCGCCATCGTCTGGTAGACGCGGACCTGCGAGTGGTTCGGGCCGTGACGCATCACCTCGAACGACCCCGTGCCGTCCAGGGGATGGCAGTCGTACTCGTTGCCGAAGCAGTCGGTGGCCACGATCCGGATCGAGCCCGGCTCGAGGAGCAGGTCCCACACGACCGGGGGAATCCCGACGGTCGCGTTCGCGAGGTCTTCGAGCCCCGGCTCGCCGGGACCGGGAGGAGCGGCCTGCGGGGACGCCACGACCCGGTAGGTCGTCAGGGTGCCCGGCGAGACCGCGGGATCGCGCTGCACCCGGGCGATCACCTCCACGACGTCCGCGCCGAGATCGCCGGGGTACCGGCTGACGATCTCCATCTGGGTCTCGAGCAGCGTCCCGTCGTAGTCGGCGATCTGGAACGGGATCTTCCCGTCCGCGCGCGGGAACTCGTTCCGGGGAACGGGAATCGTCGCGTGCAGCAGGAACTCGTCGGCGGACGGCGCGGAGGTCCGGATCTCGGTGACGGTCCCCCCCTCCGGGATCGTCCCCACGTCCTCGCCCGGGCCGGAATCCCCGCCGCCGCCCCCTCCCGAGCAACCGGCGAGCAAGGCCGCGAGCGCGGCCGCCAGGACGAGGATCACCCGCGACGAAGGCCGGGTGCCAGAGTACGCGCAGAGGCCGGACTCCGGGCGGAGTCCTACCGCAGAGCGGATTGGATTCATGAATGCTCCCTTTCCCCGGGCGCAACCCACCTGCGCCCGGCGTTCTTCCCGCACCTGCTGTCGAACCGCGGCTCGCGCGATCTGAAGGGAAATGCGATTTCGAACGTGGAAGCGGATGACACGGGCCAGGGGGGACCGGCGTAGCGGCGCGAGGGAAGGGGCACGGGGGGCCAATCACGCTCCTACGATGTGAAGCTCCTCCTAGGACTCGGATTACGTAAGGTCACGCTCGTTCGGCCCCGCGCGCGTAATGCCTCGCCGCCGGCGGTATCCTGACCGCGGCGGGCCCGGGGCCCGGCACCGGCCATGGGCACACGGGCGTGGGACTACGACGGGGAGAATGAGCAGCGGGGCGCGCGCCGCCTCGGCTTTCCCGTCCTCCTCGGCGCGCTGCTCGCGGCGGGGCTGCTCCTGCGGATCCTCTACCTCCTCGCCCAGCCGGGCGCGGATCCCTTCTTCGATCGCCCCTTCCTCGACGGCGAGCTGTACGTCCGCTGGGCCGAGGACCTCGTCGCGGGCCGCGCGGAGGAGGGCGAGGCCTTCTACCTCGCCCCCCTGTACCCCCACGTGCTGGCCGCCCTGTTCTCGGCGGTGGGAGAGCGGCTGAGCCTCGTCTACCTCCTGCAACACCTGCTCTCGGTGGCGAGCGCGGGGGGCATCGGGTGGATCGCCTGGCGACGCTACGGAGCCGCGGCGGGGATCGCCTCCGCCGCGCTGTTCGTCTTCCACCAGCCCCTGGTGTTCTTCGCCTCGACCCCGATGGGGGAGACCCTCGCCCTCTCCCTGCTCGTGGCGAGCCTGCTCGTCGGTCTCGGGCGCGGCGGTCCCCGCGCGGCGGCCGGGGGAGTCCTCGGGGGTCTGGCGTGCCTCGCGCGGCCGAACCTGCTGCTCGTCCCGGCCGCCCTCGTGGTGGGGGAGCTCGTGGCCCGGCGCTGGCGGCGGGCGGCCCTGATTACGGCGGGGACCGCCCTCGCGGTGCTCCCGGTGACGGTGCGCAACCTCGTCGTCTCCGGGCACCCCGTGCTCGTCTCCGCGAACGGGGGGATCACCGCGTTCCACGGCAACGCCCCGGGGGCGACCGGCACCTTCACGCGGCCGTCCTGGTCGACCGGGGTGGCGTCGCAGCAGCGCGACGAGGCCACGGCCCGCGCCCGCGCGCTCACCGGCCGCACCCTGGACCACGTCGAGGCGGATCGGTGGTGGGGGGGGCAGGCGCGGAAGGCCCGCCTCGAGGATCCCGGGGGCACGCTCGGCCTCCTCGCCTGGCGCGCGTGGCTCGTGCTCGACGACTTCGAGCACGCCCTCGACTACGACCCCATGCTCGACGAGAACCCCTGGCGGCCCGCCCTGCGCCTCGGCGCGGACCCGGCGCGACCCGGATCCGGCTTCCGGATGGCCCTCGTCCCCTTCGCGGGTCTCTTCGGGCTCGCGATGGCCGCCCTGGCCCTCTACGGGGGTCGGCGAAGCGGCGGCTGGAGCGTCTGGGGCCCGGTCCTGGCCTGCGTGGCGACGCCGATCCTGTTCTACGTCTCGAGCCGCTACCGCCTCGCGACCTCCGCCCTGCTCACCCTTCCCGCGGGGCTCGGCCTCGTGGGGCTCCTGGGCCTCGCGTACCCCCTGACGAGAGGGCGCCGCCTCCTCGGCCTCGGGGTCTTCCTGGCCGCGGCCGCCCTCTCGCTCCTCGTGCCCTCCGAGGAGCACCGGGTGCAGGGGCGGAGCTACGGGCTCTCGAACCGCGCCGGCATCCTCATCCTGGCCGGGGACCACGCCGCGGCCGAGCCCTTCGCGCGGATGGCGGTCGAGCTCCGCCCCGCGCCGTCACCCCTCTACCACAACCTGGGGATGATCCTCGCCGAGACCGGCCGGCCGGACGAGGCGATCGAGGCCTACGAGAACGCGGTGCGGAACGATCCCGGCAACGCGGCGTCCGCCGCGAGCCTCGCCGACCTCCTCCTGGCCCGGGGGCGCGGCGAGGACGCGATCACGATCCTGCGGCGCACGGTGGACGCCCGGCCCACGCACGGGCCCTGCTGGAACCGGCTCGTGTTCGCCCTCCGGGGAGCGAACCGCCCGGTGGAGGCGGAGGCGGCGATCCGCGAGGCGGGGAGCCACGGCGTCCGGATCGATCCGAGGCTCGGCGGACGCTGAGCGCGGCTTCTCAGGGAGCGGACCGCACCTCGAGTCCGACGTCGCGGATGCGCGTCGCGAACGCGTCGAACCACTCCCGCGAGACCTTGGACAGCCGGTCGCCCCCGGGCTGGAGCGGGGGACGCGCCAGGCCGTAGAGCAGCACCCCCGCGAGGGGCACGCCCTCGGCATGCAGCTCGGCGAGCCGCGCGAGGTACGCGTCCGTCTCGGCGGGGGCGGGCGGTTCGCCGTCGGTCGCGAAGACGATCGTCTGCAACCAGGTGGGGCAGAGGCTCGCCGCGGTGCGCAGGTTCTCGAGGATGCGGGCGACGCTCGTGCGGTTCGCGTTGATGCGCTCCTGCCCCTCCTTCGTCGCGGTGTCGAGCTTGAACCACACCTCTCCCCGCGCGCTCGCCATGCGACGCAGGCCTCGCTGCACGGAGTCCTTGTGCACGAGCGAGCCGTTCGTGATCAGGACGAGCTTCGGTTCCGCGAGCTCGGGGTGCCTCGCGACGCACTCCACCGCGATCTCAATCGCCTCCACGAAGCGGGGGGAGGCGGTCGGCTCGCCGTTGCCGGAGAAGGCCACGTCGTTGATGCGTCGGGAATCCTCGGGGACGTGACGCTCCATGTAGTCTCCGCGCACGAGGGCGTGGAGCATGTCCCCGAGCTCGCGCCGGAGCCGGTCGAGGTCGATCTCCGGCGCGGGGCCCCGGACGAGGTCGGGCACCTGGCAGTAGCAGCACTGCCAGTTGCAGGCGTTGTTCGGGCTGAGGTTGATCCCCACGGACACGCCCCGCGAGCGGCGGGACACGACGGGATAGACGTAGGTGAGCCCGGCCACTCCCCGATCGTGATCGTCGGTCGTCAACCTCACCGCGCGTCCTCCACGAGCACCTCGACGTGCGCCTGCACGCTGCGTGCCAGGGCCGAGGGATCGTAGCCTCCCTCGAGCAGGGAGACCACGCGACCCGCGCAGCACGCGTCGGCGAGCTCCACGACGCGGCGGGTCATCGTCGCGAATCCCTCCACGGTGACCGCGGTCTCGCTCAGGGGATCGAGACGGTGGGCGTCGAAGCCCGCGGAGAGCAGGAGGAACTGCGGCCGGAAGGCCTCGAGCGCGGGCAGGACTTCCCCCTCGAGGGCGCGCAGCCACTCCGCGTCGCCCGATCCGGCCGCCAGGGGGCAGTTCGTGGTGAATCCCTCGCCCTCGTCGACGCCCCGCTCGTCCGCCGCTCCCGTGCCGGGGTAGTGCGGCCACTGGTGCAGGCTCGCGTACAGGACCGTCGGGTCCTTCTCGAACAGGTGCTGGGTGCCGTTGCCGTGGTGGACGTCCCAGTCGAGGATCGCCACCCGCTCGAGGCCGTGGACCTCGCGCAGCGCGGCCGCGGCCACCGCGGCGTTGTTGAAGAGACAGAATCCCATGGCGCGCGCCCGCTCGGCGTGGTGCCCGGGGGGCCGCAGGGCGCAGAAGGCGTTGCGCCACTCGCCCGCGACGACGCGGTCCACCGCCTCGAGCCCCGCCCCCGCCGCCCGCCGCGCCGCGTCCCACGAGCCCTCGCTGACCAGGGTGTCCCAGTCGAGCATCCCCTCGGGCCCGTGGCAGACCTCGCGCACGCGGGTCACGTGCGCGGCGGGGTGGATCCGCGCGATCTCCTCCTCGCTCGCCGCGCGCGGCTCGACGCCGGCGAGCTCGTCCCGCAGCCCGGAGAGCACGAGGCGCTCCTGGATGGCGCGGAGCCGCGCCGGACGCTCGGGGTGCCCTCGGCCGGGATCGTGATCGAGGAAGGCGGCGTGGGAGAGGAAGCCGGTGCGGGCCATCGCCCCATCCTAGCGTAGGCGGGGCCGGACTCTGCCCCTCCCGTTCACCAGGCGAGCGCCCGTCACTCGACGACGGGCACCGGCTTCGACTTCCAGCGCCAGCCGCGGCCGCGCAGCATCCAGACCGCCGTGCGGAAGAGGATCTCGAGGTCGAGCCGCAGGGACATCCGCTCCATGTAGTCGAGGTCCGCGGCGAGCTTCCGGGCGTAGGCGAGCTCGTCCATCCCCGCGTAGCCCTGGGTGATCTGGGCGTAGCCGGTGATCCCCGGGAGCAAGGCGTGACGGCTGCGGAAGCGGGGAACGTTCTCGCACGCCCAGAGGTGGATCTCGATCATCTCCGGCCGCGGTCCGATGAAGTCCATCTCTCCGCGGAGGATGTTCAGGAGCTGCGGTAGCTCGTCGAGGTGCGTGTTGCGCAGGAAGCGGCCGAACCGCGTGATGCGCAGGCCGTCGTGTCCCTCTTTCCACGAGTCGAAGGCATCGTGCGAGGTCTCCCGCATCGTCCGGAACTTGACGATCGAGAAGACGCGCCCGTGGTAGCCCACCCGGGGCTGGTGATACAGGATCCGGCTCACGTCGCGGAAGATCACCCAGTTGATCAGGGCGATCGGAACGGAGAGCAGGGCGGCGAGGGGCAGGGCGACGACGAGCAGGAGCACGGTCAGGGCCCGCCGGCCGAACAGCGGGTACCACCCGCGCGGATCCAGCCGCTCCCAGTCCGGGGCTGACTCGGAATCCGAAACGTCCGCCTCCCCGAAGACGGGGACGTCCTCGACCGGAGAGGGATGCGCGGGGCCCCGGACGGGCCTCGTGAGCGCGTCGTGGCGGGGCTGCGCGGTGGTCCCGGGGAGCTCCGCGGACGCGGTGCCGGCGGACGAGCCGCCGAGGACTCCGCCCCTGGGCGCGGGGGGTCCGCTCGCGGCCGTGGTCTCCGTCATCTCCTCCAGGTTTTCTCCAGGCATGTGAGCAGGCGCCGGTTCGCGCCTTCGCGGGGATCAGGGGGGCCCGGGTGGTTCACCAATGATCGGCTACCGAGCGGGGAAACGTGAGAGGTCCCGTGCTCGGCGGGTCGCCATCGAGGGGCGTTCTCCTTGTTGGGTTCGGGAAGCTAACCGACCAGGGCGGTCGGGGTTTCGCCGTGGGGTGAAGCGATCGTGGAGCCACATCCGGGGCCGCGAGCCGGCCGCGATGACGGGCGGATCCGATTCGCCCTCGATCTGGTCAGCAATGCCGGGAAGCCTTGCATCTCATCGGAGTCCATACAAGGCTCGACCCCCCGCATAACGCCTTTTCCCGGGGTTGGGCTCCGCTATAGTCCTCCCACCGACCGAGGTCGCGAAACGAGACATGCGCAGGATCGCCGTCATCGGACTGGGCTACGTGGGGCTGCCCGTGGCCCTGGCTTTCGCCCGTCGTTTCGAGGGTACCGTCGGATTCGACCGGGACCGCGCGAAGGTAGAGCGGCTGCGGAGGGGGGAGGACGCGACCGGCCAGGCCGCGCCGGAGGAGCTGACCGCAGGGATCTTGCATATGACCGGGGACCCCGCGGACCTCGCCTCCGCGGACTTCTACGTCGTCACCGTCCCCACGCCCATCGACGCCCAGCGCCGTCCGGACCTGACCGCCCTGCGCGCGGCCTCGCGGACGGTGGGGGGGGTCCTCGGCCGGGGGGACGTCGTCGTCTACGAGTCCACGGTGTACCCCGGGGTGACCGAGGAGGTCTGCGGTCCGATCCTCGAGGAGGCATCGGGGCTGGTCTGCGGCGTGGACTTCAAGCTCGGCTACTCGCCCGAGCGCATCAACCCCGGCGATCCCGCCCACACCTTCGAGCGGATCCACAAGGTCGTCTCGGGCCAGGACGCCGAGACCCTCGAGGTCGTCGCGGAGTGCTACGGAGCCGTCGTCGACGCCGGCCTCCACCGGGCGTCGTCGATCCGCGTCGCCGAGTCGGCGAAGGTGATCGAGAACGTGCAGCGCGACCTGAACATCGCCCTGATGAACGAGCTCGCGATCCTGTTCGACCGGCTCGGGATCGACACGAGCGAGGTCCTCGAGGCGGCGGCCACGAAGTGGAACTTCCACCGCTTCCAGCCGGGGCTGGTCGGAGGCCACTGCATCGGCGTCGATCCCTACTACCTGACGAGCAAGGCGGAGGAGGTGGGCGTCCATCCCCAGGTGATCCTGGCCGGTCGGCGCATCAACGACGGAATGGGCGCCTTCGTGGCCGGCGCGGTCCTCAAGCAGCTCGCGAAAGGCGGACGTCGGATCAACGGAGCGCGCGTCGCTCTCCTGGGGATCGCGTTCAAGGCGGACGTGCCCGACCTGCGCAACTCGCGCGTTCCGGACGTCGTCCGCGAGCTCGAGGAGTACGGCGTCGACGTCCTCGTCCACGATCCCCTCGTCGATCCCGCGGAGGCGGCCGAGGAGCACGGGATCGAGCTCGTCGAGCGAGAGGCACTCACCGACCTGGACGCCGTGGTGCTCGCCATCCCGCACCGCGGGCTCGGAGCCTGCGCGCTCGAGCTGGCCGCCGGCGCGGACGAGCCGCTCCCCCTGCTCGACGTGATGTGGGGAGTCGACCCGGAGGACGTTCCGCCCGGTACCCCGTACTGGCGTCTCTAGATCATGAGTCGCTGGACGGAATGGTGCGACGAGCTCCGCGGGCGGCCCCGGCGCTGGCTGGTCACCGGCGCGGCGGGATTCATCGGGTCGCACCTCGTCGAGAACCTGCTCTCTCTCGACCAGGACGTGCGCGGTATGGACGACCTCTCGACCGGCTACCGTGAGAACCTCGAGGACGTCCGGCGGCGGGTCGGCGAGGAGCGCGGGAGTCGCTTCGCGTTCCTCGAGGCGGACGTCCGCGACGAGGAGGCGTGCCGCGAGGCCTGCGCGGGAGTCGACTTCGTGCTGCACCAGGCCGCCCTCGGCTCCGTGCCGCGCTCGATCGAGGATCCCCTCGCCACCCACGCCTCGAACGTGGACGGATTCCTGAAGGTCCTCCTCGCCGCGCGGGACGCGAGCTGCGCGAGGTTCGTGTACGCCTCCTCGTCGAGCGTCTACGGAGATCATCCCGACCTCCCGAAGCGCGAGGAGGCGATCGGGGATCCCCTCTCGCCCTACGCGGCGACAAAGCGGATCGACGAGATCTACGCGGAGACGATCGGGCGCACCTACGGCGTGGCGGTCGTGGGGCTCCGGTACTTCAACGTGTTCGGACCGCGCCAGGATCCCAAGGGCGCCTACGCCGCGGTGATCCCCCGGTGGACCGGCGAGCTGCTCGCGGGCGAGACACCGCGCATCCACGGCGACGGGGAGACGTCGAGGGACTTCTGTCCGGTGGCCAACGCGGTGCAGGCGAACCTGCTCGCCGCGGCGTCGGGTCCCGAGGCGCACGGCCGCGCGTTCAACGTGGCGATGGGCGAGCGGACGAGCCTGAACGAGCTTTTCGCGATGATCCGGGACGGGCTCGTCGCCCTCGGTCGCGACGTCGCGACCGTCGAGGCGACGCACGACGACTTCCGCGCCGGCGATGTGCGCCACAGCCTGGCGGACGTCACCTCCGCGCGCGACCTGCTCGGCTACGCGCCGGAGATCGACGTGGCGGAGGGGCTGCGCATGACGCTCGAGTGGTTCCTGGAGCACGGAGCGTGGCGATGAAGCTGCTCGTCACCGGAGGCCGGCAGCGAGGCCCGATCCACCTGCAACGGATGCAGGAGTGGCACCTCTACGACCAGGCGCGGATGGTCGAGCTCGACACGGCGACCGGCGAGGTCGAGGTCCGCCTGGAATACGAGACGCCGCGCGGGCTGCGCCCCGAGGAGCGTCCCTGTCACGTCTTCAAGACGGCCAGCGTCGGCGGCGACGAGATCGTGGCGGTGACCCAGACGGAGGTGCTCCTGCTGGATCGGTCGAGCGCGGAGATTCGCGAGCACGTCTCGCACCCGCTCTTCAACGACCTGCACCATGCGGCACGGATCGACGGCCGCCTGCACGTCGTGTGCACCGGGCTCGACCGGCTCGTGATCCTCGACGAGTCCGGCGAGCCGGCGGAGATCCGGGGCGCGGTTCCCGACTCCGAGCTCCGTCCCCTCGAGCCGGACGTCGACTACCGCCGGCTGGAGACGACGAAGCCCCACGCCTCCCACCCGAACCACGTGTTCCGGACGGATCACGGGATCTGGCTGACGCGCTTCGAGCAACACGACGCGGTGTGCCTCGACGAGCCCTCGCTCCGCATCCCGATCGACGTCGGCCGCCCGCACGACGGGACGTGGCACGACGGCGCCGTCTGGTTCACTACCGTGAACGGCCACCTCGTGCGGTGGGATCCGGGGGAGCCGGACTCCGTCACCCGGATCTCCATCGGCGAGACGATCGGCGTCGGGGATCCGCTCGGCTGGTGCCGGGGCCTGCTCTTCCACGGGAGCCTGGCCTTCGTGGGCTTCACCCGGATCCGCTACACGCGCTTCCGCCAGAACCTCTCCTGGCTCCGTCGCGGTTTCCGGAAGTCGGCGGGCTACGTCGACCGTCCGACGCGGATCCTCTGCCTCGACCTGGAGAGCGGGAGCGTTCGGGGGGAGTGGGACCTGGAGCCCTTCGGGATGAACGCCGTCTTCGGCATCCTCGCCTCCGAGGCGGAGCCCCCGGCCTGAGCGAGGGCGGTCAGGGGAGCCTGCGGAAGACGAACTCGTCGCACCCCGAGCCGCTGAGCCCGAGCCGGATCTTCCGCGTGACCACGTTCTCGTTCCAGAGCTCGAAGCCGAGCTCCTCCACGAAGCGCTCGCACTCGTCGGGGTGGATCGACTCATAAGGATAGCCGCCGAGCCAGTCGTGCACGTCGCGGTCGTGGTCCATTCCCCGCCGGCGCACGTAGCCGTCGACCATCTCGCGATAGCTCTTGCCCTTCAGGAAGAAGGCGAGGCGCACGCGGAGCTTCCAGAGCGACTTCGCGGCGGATTGCAGCCAGGGGGGCGACGCGGTGTAGAGACGCTTCTCGACCTTCCAGAGGCCGCACAGCCGCGTCCGGCGGTAGAGGGCGATCGCGAGCAGGCCCTCGGGCTCCACGCGTCGCGCGGCCCGCCGGATCGCCTCGTGCATGGCGCCGGTGTGATGGAGGACGCCCCACGAGTAGACGACGTCGAACGTCCCGAGCCCGGCGAGGAACTCCTCGTCCAGGACGGATCCCCTCTCGATCCGCCAGCGATCCGTGTCCGGCGCGAAGCGGCGCCGCAGCCGGTGCGCGCACTCGACGGAGTCGGGGTCGTAGTCGAACGAGCAGACCCGCGCCCCGAGGCGATGCGCGGCGAGGCTGAACAATCCGCTTCCGCTCCCGGCGTCGAGGAAGCTCATCCCCTCGAGGTCCTCGGCGCGCAGCAGGGCGCGCAGGCTCAGCTCCGCCTCCCGGATGCGCTCCTCGTCGAGCACCTCGAGGAAGCGGCTCCAGTTCTCCCCGAAGCGGAAGCGCGCCCCCTCGTCGGTCGTCGGTCGGGCTCGCTCGGCGAGCGGAGGTGCGTCGGATGCTTCGCTCATCGGCCCATTACAGGCAACCCCGGGAGGGGTGTCCAGGAGCGCGCGCCGCGCGAAATCCTCCCGCCGCGCTCGGAATGCCCCGCCCCCGCGACTAGCCTCACGCTCGGCCCGGGCTCGACCCCCCGCGGTCCGACCGGAACTTGAACGAGCAATCCCGAACGGGCGCTGCGTCGGAGAGAGGATTCGGCTCGCTCCTGTTGAAGGGCGCGAGCGGCGTCTTCGTGGTGAACGTCGTCGGCGCGGCCATCGCCCTGGGTGCCCAGGCCTCCCTGACCCACGCGCTCGGGGCGGACGGCTACGGCGTCTTCGCCACCGTGTTCGCCTGGTCCGGAGTCCTGCTGCTACCTGCGGTCCTCGGTTTCGACGCGTCGTTCCTTCGCTTCCTGCCGCAATACCGGATCGACGGCGACTGGGCACACTACCGCGGGCTCGTTCGTCGGGGACGCTCGACGGTGGTGCTCGCGGGAGTGGGGATCGGCGCCTTGGCTGTCGGGGTGGTCGCGCTCCTGCGAGGGTGGATGGCGGAGGGCCTCGCGTGGACCTTCGTGGTGGGGGCCCTCGTGATCCCGGTGCTGGCGCTGGCCCACCTGCAGCAGGCGGAGCTGCGGGGGCTCAGGCGCGTGGTGGTGGCCCAGTTCCCCCTGACCCTGCTGCGACCCTCGCTCCTGGCAGGGGTGACCCTCGGCTTCTTCTGGCTCGCGGGCTCCGTCGGAGGGGCCCCGGGAGCGATGGGGATCCACGGCGTCTCCGTGGCGGGAGCCCTGCTCCTGGGGCTGGTCATGCTGCGCCGGCTCCGTCCCGAGGAGGCGCGGGCAGTCCCCCCCGCGTACCGCACGCGGACGTGGCTTCGCGTCTCGGGGCCGCTGTTCCTCGTCTCGGGGATGCGCGTCCTCCTCAACCACGTCGACATCCTGGTCGTCGGGATCCTCGTGGGCACGACCGAGGCCGGCATCTACGCGATCGCCTCCCGGGTGGCGCGGTTGATGACCTTCGGCCTGACCGCCGGCAACGCCATGGCCGCGCCGGTGGTGTCCGAGGCCTTCGTCCGGGGGCGGCATGCGGAGCTGCAGCGGGTGAGCACCTTCGTCTCCCGCCTGGCCACCGCGTCCACGCTCGCCATCGGGCTCGCGCTCGTCCTGAGCCGGTCCTTCTCCCTGGGGCTGTTCGGCCCGGCCTTCGAGGCGGGGGGGACCGTGCTCCTGATCCTCGCGATGGGACACTTCGTCAACGCGATCACCGGCCCCGTGGGCCTGCTCCTGAACCTGACGGGACACCAGGACGCGAACGCGCGGATCCACGGCGTCGTGACGCTGGCGAACGTGGTCCTCAACGTGCCCGCGGTGATCGTCTTCGGGATGACGGGAGCGGCGGTGGTGACGGCCACCCTCATCGCGGTCCAGAACCTGTGGACCTGGATCGAGGTCCGCCGGCGGCTCGGGATCAACGGCTCGGTCCTTCCCCTGCCGGCCGTGGAGCCCGGGGAGACCGGCTGACGAGCCGACCTCGGGTCACCCCTCGGGGGCGGGCGCCGCGGCGATCGGAGGGCTCGGATCCACGAGGGTCCGGAGCGCGTCCGCCGTCGCGCTCGCGCAGCGCGCGACGCTGAACTCCTCGACGATGCGGGCACGCGCGGCCTCTCCCCGCGCGGCGCGGTCGGCGGTGGTCGTGCCGAGGACGCGCTTCCACGCCTCGACCTGGGCGTCGACGTCTCCCGGCGCGACGACCTCTCCCGTTCCCCCCACGACGTCGGCGGCGTCGCCCACGCCCGTGACAACGCAGGGAGTGCGGCAGGCCATCGCCTCGCCGAGGACGTTCGGAAAGCCCTCCGCGGTCGAGGTCGAGGCCACGAGGTCGAGCGCGCAGTAGACGGCGGGCATGTCGTCCCGCGTCCCGGCCCAGGTGAGCGAGTCGCCCAGTCCCTCCGCGTCCGCGAGCTCGCGCAGCTCCGCCGAGTAGTCCGGCGAGCCCTCCCCGACGCAGACGAAGCGCGACCTCGCGTGAGTGGAGCGGAACCGCGCCGCCGCGCGGAGGAAGGTGGGGTGGTCCTTGGTGGCGGTGAGCCGGCCCACGATGCCGACGAGTCGCTCGTCGTCCCCGACTCCCCACTCCGCGCGCACGCGTGCGCCGTCCTCCGGGCGCGGTCGGAACGCGGCGACGTCGATTCCGTTGGGGACGACCAGGAACTGCGGGCAGCGGAACCCCGCGGCCTCGTGAGACTCCTTGCCCGCGCGGGAGTTGCTGATGGCGAGGGGAACGCTCGGCGAGTTGCGCCGGCAGTACTCGAACGGGATGCGCATCTTCCAGCCCAGCGGCCGGACCTCGCAGCGGAAGCCCCAGGCCAGGGGGATCCCCGTTCCTCGCATCGCCCGGTGTGCCGTGGCGTTGCCCAGGTAGAGCGCGCTGTACACCACGTCCGGTCGAAAGGTCTCGACCGCGGCCGCGAGCCGTGCCGGTCCGCTCGCCAGCCGGACCGCGGCCCGCCACCCCTTCCGCCGCTCGGCGTGCAGGTGGCGGACGGCGACTCCGTCCGCGACGAGGCGCTCGAGGGAGCCCTCCGGCCCCGCCGTCGTGAGGCAGACCTCATGGCCGGCCTCGTGCAGGCCGTTCGCCATCTGCACGAACTGCCGCTCCGCTCCGCCCACCCGGAGCTGGTGGAGGTAGAGGACGATTCTCATCGGGCGAGAACGTATTGGTCGCAACCCGATCCGAGGATGCCGAGCCCGGGTTTCTTCGTGAATCTTCGCCGGATCCGGAAGCCCATGTCCTTCGCCAGGGACTCGACCTCCGCCTCGGAGATCGACTCGTAGGGATAGCCCCCCAGCCAGTCGTGGATGTCGTGCGTCCAGCTCATCCCCCGCTTGCGGTGGAAGTCGCGGGAGTAGGCCCGTGGGCTGCGGAGCGTGGCGAGCAGCGCGCACGAGTAGACGGCGCGGTACAGACCGGCGACGATGCGCTGCACCCGCCTCCCCCTCCGCGCGTACCACCTCTTCTCGATGCGCCACAGGCCGCAGCAGGGAGTCTTGCGATAGAGGGCGAGGACGAAGACCCCGTCCGGAGCGACCATGCGCGCCGTCCGGCGCACGGCTTCCTCCATCGCTCCGGTGTGATGGAGAACTCCCCAGGAGTAGACGACGTCGTAGGTCCCCGTCGATACCGGATCCAGATCGAAGGCGCTCGCGACGTCGGCCTGCCACTCTCCGTCCGGGGCGAACCTCTCCAGGAGGCGCGAGGTCGTCTGCACGGATTCGGGATCGATGTCGACGGCGCGGACGGGCGCGGCGCCCATGCCGAGGGCGGCCAGCGAGGACAGGCCGGATCCGCAGCCGACGTCCAGGAAGCCCCGCCCCGCGAGGTCGTTCGTGCCCAGCAGCCGCGCGAGCGATTCCCGCGCCTCCTCCAGGGAGCTCTCCTCGATCGTCCC
>CAYRXS010000127.1:0-19018 GCA_964428225.1 uncultured Planctomycetaceae bacterium | reverse complement strand
AATCCGGGAAACCACACCGCTCACAACGCGGTCGTTTTCCGTGACCCCTGGCGGGTGGGGGCTGTGGACGGTTTGCCCCCAGCCAACCACCGCTGCGCACAGCTCCTCCCCGTGACCTTTCCCTCGCCCACGAAAAGAACCTAAATTACCCCTTCCCCTCGATCCCGATCCCGGGTTACCTGAGGTGAATGGACGATCAATCCTGTGCACACGCCCTCGACCGGGCCCTCGGCTCGGCGCGGTGGCTTTGGTGGTGGCCCAACGCCCTGGAGGTGGGGGCCGGCTAGAACCGAGCGGTGCCGGAGCTCAACCCACCTTCCGGGCGACCGGGAGGTGGGTTTTTTCGTCCCCACCCGGGAGCCCGCGAAGAGGGAAGGTCATGCTCACTCCCTGAACCATGCAGCCACCCTTCGACATTCCCGCGGACCTGGACACGCCGGTGTCCGCGTACCTCAAGCTCCGACCCTTCCAACCCCGCTTCCTCCTCGAGAGCGTGATCGGGGGAGTACAGCAGGCCCGCTACTCCTTCCTCGGCTTCGGCGAGGGACATGAGGTCCGGCTCGACCACGAGGGGCTCCTCCTCGGCGACGAGCGGAGCCCCACGCCCGCGTCGAGAGAGGAACTCCTCGCGGTGCTCAAGAAATCCCTCGCCGACGCGCCACGCCTGCAACCCGAGGTGGGAGCACTCCCCCTCCGCGGCGGGCTCGTCGGGGTGGCGGGATACGAGCTCGTTCGACACTTCGAACGACTCCCCGCCGAACGACGGCACCCGAAACACCCCATGTGCGCGTTCTTCGCGCCCCGCTCCGTGCTCGCCTTCGACCACCTAACACGCCGGATGGCGCTGCTGCACGACGGAGACGAGAGCGAGCGGCAGGCGCTCCGCAAGGAGATCCTCCGCGTGCTCCGAGGACCACTCGCCGAAGTCCCGCGGGGCGGGAAGCTCGGCCCCCCCACACCGAGCATGGACCGGAAGGCGTACATGGCCGCCGTGGAACGAGCGAAGGAGGAGATCCGAGCGGGGGAGGTCTACCAGCTCGTCGTCTCCAGCTGCTTCCAGGGCGAGTGCGACCTGGACCCCGTCGCCGTCTACCGGGCGCTGCGACTTGGCAATCCCTCCCCCTACATGTTCCTCCTGGAGTACGACGACCTCGCCGTCGTCGGCGCCTCTCCCGAGGCCATGGTCAAGCTCTCCGGCCGCACGGCCACCGTGCAACCGATCGCGGGAACGCGTCCCCGCGGGGCGACGGACGAGCTCGACAAGGCGCTCGAGGAGGAGCTCGTCTCCGATCCCAAGGAGGCGGCGGAGCACATCATGCTCGTCGACCTCGCTCGAAACGACCTCGGACGCGTGGCCGTGCCGGGAACGGTGAACGTCTCGCCCCTCCGCCAGGTGGAACGCTTCAGCCACGTCATGCACCTCGTCAGCTCGGTGCACGGCGTCATCGAGCACGGGACGGACGCCCTCGACCTCTTCGCCGCGACCTTCCCCGCCGGCACCGTCGTCGGAGCCCCGAAGGTGCGCGCCATGGAGCTCATCGACGAGATCGAGCCCGTGGGACGCGGCCTGTACGCAGGCACCGTCGGCTACTTCGGTCACGGGGCCGCGATGGACCAGGCCATCGCGATCCGCAGCATGGTCATCCAGGAAGGCGAGTACTCCTACCAGGCCGGCGCCGGCATCGTGGCCGACAGCCAGCCGCGGGCGGAGCACGACGAGATCATGGCCAAGAGCGACGCCCTACGCTCAGCCCTCGCCCTCGCTGCGGAGGGGCTCTAGCACCATGAACGCCAAGATCCTCCTGATCGACAACTACGACTCCTTCACCTACAACCTCGTCCAGGCCTTCCGCGTGATCGGGGCCGAGGTGATCGTGCGACGCAACGACGCGATCGACGTGGAAGAGGCGCATACCCTCGAGCCGACCCACCTCGTCGTCTCCCCCGGGCCGGGGACGCCCGATCGCGCGGGCGTGTCGATGACCATGATCGAGGCCATGCTCGGCCGGATCCCGATCCTCGGCGTCTGCCTCGGACACCAGGCTCTCGGCCAGGTGCTCGGCGGTCAGGTAGGGCGCGCACCCCGACCGACCCACGGCAAGGCCTCGCGCGTCTTCCACGACAACCGGACGCTCTACGTCGGCCTCCCCAATCCGTTCGAGGCCGGCCGCTACCACTCCCTGCGCGTCGAGGAGGAAGGCCTCGGCCCCGACGTCGAGATCAGCTCTTACGGCGCGGAGGGAGACATCTTCGGCATCCGACACCGCACCTTCGCCGCCGAGGGCGTGCAGTTCCATCCCGAGAGCGTGCTCACGCCGAGCGGCGACCGGCTGCTCCGCAACTTCCTCGACCTCGAGGAGACCGACGAGAGAGGAACCGCATGACTCCGTCCGACGAGAAGGCCACGGGCCTCCACGCCATCTACACCCGGGTCCTCGAGGGGCACGACCTCTGCGAGAGCGAGGCCCGCGAGGCGCTTGGCGCCCTGACGGATCCCGAGGCGAGCCCGGTGCTCAAGGCGGGCCTCCTGACCGCGCTTCGCATGAAGGGCGAATCGGCCGAGGAGGTGCGAGGCCTTGCCCTCGCGATGCGCGAGCGGGCGAGCGGGCCGGTCGAGAGCGGCGGCCGTTCCCTCGTGG
Organism: uncultured Planctomycetaceae bacterium; assembly: GCA_964428225.1. Lineage (GTDB taxonomy): Bacteria > Planctomycetota > UBA1135 > UBA1135 > JBFMCU01. Next base: position 16,379 of record CAYRXS010000127.1, on the reverse strand, counting down.
ACACCTGCGGCACCGGGGGCGACGGCTCGGGCAGCTTCAACCTCTCCACCGCCTGTGCCCTGCTGCTCGCCGCGGACGGGTTCGCGGTGGCCAAGCACGGCAATCGCTCCGTGTCGAGCAAGTGCGGCAGCGCCGACCTGCTCGACGAGCTGGGCATCCCCCTCTGCAACGACCCCGCCGAGGCGTCCCGGCGGATCGCCGACCTGGACTTCGCGTTCCTCTTCGCCCCCGCCTTCCATTCCTCGACCGCCGCGGTAATGCCCGTGCGGCGCGAGCTCGGCACTCGCACCGTGTTCAACGTCCTCGGCCCCCTGGCGAATCCCGCGCGTCCCGACTACCAGCTCGTCGGCGCGTGGGACACGAAGACCGCGCGGCTCATGGCCGATGCCCTGGCCGGCATGGGCCTCGCGCGCGCGTTCGTCGTCCACGGCGAGCCGGGATGGGACGAGGCGACGCCGGTCGGGCCGTTCCTGCTCTGCGACGTCTACGGCGGACGGGTGGAGGAGCGGACGATGGACCCGAGCGACTTCGGGATCGAACGCTGCGCCCCGGAGGACCTCGAGGGCGGCGATCCCGGGGAGAACGCGGAGATCGCGCGGCGGCTGTTCGACGGCGAGCGCTCGCCCGTGCGCGACGCCCTCGTGCTGAACACCGCCCTCGGGCTCCTGCTCACCAGCGCGGAGACCGATCCGAGGAACGCCGCGCGGCGGAGCGAGCGGGCACTCGACGACGGCCGCGCCCGGGACCTGCTCGATCGACTCCGCGCCGACGGCGAGAAGGGAGGAGGCGGTGCGCACGGAGCGTGACGCGTCGGGCTCGGGCTTCCTGAGCACCATGGCGGACGCGAGCGCGGAACGCGCCCGGGTCGCGCGTCGGGAGCTCTCCCTCGTCGCTCTCCAGGACCGGGTGCGGAAGCGTGTCGCCACCGGGGACCGGCCTCCGCGCCTCCGCCGGCACCCGGCGGGCTTCGACGTCGTCGCGGAGGTGAAGTTCGCCTCCCCCTCCGCCGGCGCCCTGAGCGACTCGCCGTCCCCCGAGGCGGCCGCGGAGCGCGCGGCGAGCTACGCCGAGGCCGGGGCCTGCGCGATCTCCGTGCTCACCGAACCGACGCGCTTCCGCGGATCGCTCGACCACCTCCGCGCGGCGGCGCGGACCGCGAGCGCTCCGGTGATGCGCAAGGACTTCCTCGTCGACCCCTACCAGGTGTGGGAGGCGCGCGAGGCCGGAGCGGGCGGCGTGCTCGTGATCGTCAGCCTGGTGGACGACGACATCCTCGCGCGCATGGTCGAGGCGGCGCGGGAGACGGGGCTCTTCGTCCTGCTCGAGGCCTTCGACGAGGCCGACCTCGAGCGGCTGGCGGCGTTCCTCGCAACGCCCGCGGCCGGCGACGTCACCTTGCTCGCCGGCGTGAACGGACGGGACCTGCGCACGCTCGAGGTGGACCCCGAACGCCATCTGCGGCTCGCCCCTCTGCTTCCCGCGAGCATTCCCGCCGTCGCCGAGAGCGGCTTGAGCGAGCCGGACGACGCGCGGCGGGCGGCCCGCGCGGGGTATCGCCTCGCGCTGGTGGGCACCGCGCTCATGCGCGCCTCCGATCCGGCCGAGCGTCTCCGCGAGCTCGTGTCTGCCGGCCGCGAGGCCTCGGAGGAGCGGCGATGAGCGTACCGGCGAGGATCCTCGTGAAGATCTGCGGGCTCACGAGCCCCACCATGATCGCCGACGCCGCGAGCGCGGGTGCCGACGCGATCGGGCTCGTCCTCGCCCCCTCCCCGCGTCGGGTGACGCCCGAACGCGCGGGCGAGCTGCTCGCGACCGTCCCCCCCGGCATCGAGCGCGTCGCGGTGTTCGCCGAGCCCGGCGAGGGCGAGCTCGAGGCGATCCGCGACCTGCCTTTCGACGGCCTGCAGGCGAGCGCGGGCTGGCAAGGCGCGAGCGCCTTGCCCAACGGCTGGTTCTTCCTCCCCGTCCTGCACGACGGAGAGGACCTCGAGGAGCGCGCGCGCGCGATCGCGGGCGAGCAGGAGGTTCCGGCTCGCCCCTCGTTGCGCGGCATGTTCCTCGTGGACGGCCCGCGCGGAGGCGGCAAGGGCATTCCCGTCGACCTCGATCGGGCGGCGCGGGCGGCCCGGTACGGACGGGCGTCGCTCGCCGGCGGCCTTCGCCCCGAGACCGTGGCGGAGGCGATCCGGCGCGTCCGCCCCGCAGCGGTCGACGTGTCGAGCGGCGTCGAGTCCGCGCCCGGCGTCAAGGATCCCGTCCTCGTCGCGCGCTTCGTCGCCGCGGCGCGGGAGGCGGAACGAAGAGCTCTCCAGGAGACGGAGGAACGCGAATGAACACCACGGCGGGCACCGGACGCTTCGGCGCCTTCGGGGGACGCTACGTCCCCGAGATCCTGATCGGACCCTTGCAGCGGCTCGAGCGCGCGGTGGACGAGCTCCTGCCCGACGCCGGCTTCCAGGAGGAGCTCGCGGAAGAGCTCGCCCGGTGGGCCGGACGGCCGACGGCTCTCACCCGGGCGGAGAGGCTCGGGAAGGCCTGGGGCGTCGAGCTGTGGCTGAAGCGCGAGGACCTCGCGCACACGGGAGCGCACAAGATCAACAACGCCGTCGGCCAGGCTCTGCTCGCCAAGCGCATGAACGTCTCGCGCGTCGTCGCCGAGACCGGCGCGGGGCAGCATGGAGTAGCCTCCGCCGCGGCCTGCGCGCGACTGGGCCTGCCGTGTCGCGTGTACATGGGCTCGGTGGACGTCGCCCGACAGGCTCCGAACGTGCACCGCATGCATCTCTTCGGCGCCGAGGTCGTGGCGGTCGAAACCGGCGACGCCACCCTGCGCGCGGCGATCGACGAGGCTCTGCGCGACTGGGCCGGCGATCCGGACGGCGTGTACTACCTCCTGGGCTCGGCGGTCGGCCCGCACCCCTATCCGTACCTCGTGCGCGAGCTGCAGCGCGTCATCGGGCGCGAGGCCCGCGCGCAGATGCGCGAGCAGGCGGGGGCGCTGCCCGACGCGGTGATCGCCTGCGTGGGCGGCGGCTCGAACTCGATCGGGCTCTTCCACGACTTCATCGAGGACGAGGACGTCGCGCTGATCGGCATCGAGGCCGGGGGGCGCGGAGAGGGACTGGAGGAGCACGCGGCCACCTTGGTGCGAGGCCGGCCCGGGGTGCTCCACGGCTGCCACAGCTACCTCCTGCAGGACGACCACGGCCAGGTCCGCGAGACGCACTCGATCTCGGCGGGGCTCGACTACCCCGGCGTGGGGCCGGAGCACTCGTGGCTCAAGGAGACGGGGCGCGCGACCTACGGCTCCGCCACGGACCGCGAGGCGCTGGAGGCCCTCGAGGAATGCTGCCGCCACGAGGGGATCCTGCCCGCGCTCGAATCCGCTCACGCCCTCGCGGGAGCTCGCGAGTACGCGCGCGCCCATCCCGGAGCGCGCGTGCTGGTCGGCTGCTCGGGACGCGGGGACAAGGACATCGAGATCCTTACCGGCACCGCGGGAGGTGACGCGTGACGCCCGGCACACGACTGGCGGAGGCGATCCGCGGCCCCCGGTGCGGCGCCCATCCCGCGCTGATGCCCTACGTCACCGCGGGCTTCCCGCGGCGCGAGGGCTTCGGCGACGTGCTCGAGCGGATCGCGGCGGTGGCGGACGTCGTCGAGGTGGGGCTGCCCTTCAGCGATCCCGTGGCCGACGGCCCGGTGATCGCGCAGGCGGGGCGGACCGCCCTCGCGGACGGGACGACGCTCGCGTGGCTGCTGGAGGAGGTCGGAGCGCGGCGCGACGCGATGGCCGCGCCCCTGGTCCTCATGAGCTACCTGAACCCGCTCCTGGCGCCCGGCTTCGAGAGTGCGGCGCGCGGGTTGGTCGAGGCGGGCTTCTCCGGGCTGATCGTGCCGGACCTCCCCCTCGAGGAATGCGGGCGCGAGCGGGAGCTCTGCGACGAGGCGGACCTCGCGCTCGTCCAGCTCGTGACCCCGGTGACGCCGCCCGACCGCGCGCGCGTGCTGTGCGAGGCGAGCCGCGGTTTCGTCTACGCCGTGACTCGCACCGGGATCACCGGCGCGACCACCCGTACCGAGGACATCGGCGCCTACCTGGATCGGCTCCGCGCCGACTCCCCCCTCCCCATCGCGGCCGGCTTCGGCATTCGCGACGCGAGCCAGGTCCACCAGATCGCTCCCCACGCGGACGGAGTCATCGTGGGAACGGCGGTGGTGGACGTCCTGTCGCGCGGAGAAGATCCCGTCGAATTCCTCGAATCCCTGCGTTCCGCCCCTTCGGGCGAGGAGCATGAACGATGATCGCCATCCTGGACGACACCTGCACCCTGCGACAGAAGGCCGAGATCGTGAGCATGGTCGAGCGCGAGGGTCTGCGCGTGCACGTGGATCGCGCCGAGGGCCACGAGATCATCGGCGTGGTGGGTCGCGACGTGAACCGCATCGCCGACGCCCTGGCCGCCATGCCGGGAGTCGCGGAGGTGCGCCGGGTCAAGATCGCCTACGCGCTCGTCTCCCGCGACTACCACCCCGACGACACGATCGTCAAGGTCGGCCCCGCTCGCTTCGGCGCGGGCAAGCCGGTGGTGATCGCCGGTCCCTGCGCGGTGGAGAGCGAGGAGCAGATCAACGAGACCGCCCGCATCGTGGCCGAGCGCGGGGCGGTCATGCTCCGCGGCGGAGCGTTCAAGCCACGGACGTCGCCCTACAGCTTCCAGGGCCTCGGCGCCGAGGGCGTGAGGCTGCTCGCCGCGGCGGGCAAGGCGGCGGGGATTCCGGTGGTGACGGAGGTGCTCGACTCCGAGGACGTCGAGCTCGTCGCGAGTCACGCGGACATGCTGCAGGTCGGGGCGCGCAACATGCAGAACTTCTCCCTCCTGCGCGCGGTCGGCCATCAGTCGAAGCCGGTGCTCCTGAAGCGCGGCATGATGGCCACGATCGAGGAGTTCCTGCTCGCCGCGGAGTACGTCCTCGAGGCGGGCAATCCCCTCGTGGTCCTCTGCGAGCGCGGCATCCGCACCTACGAGCCGGCCACGCGCAACACGCTCGACATCGCGGCGATCCCCCTCCTCAAGGAGCGCACGCACCTGCCGGTGGTCGCGGACCCGAGCCACGCCTGCGGTATCCGCTCGCTCGTCATTCCCCTCGCCCGCGCCGCTCTCGCCGCCGGCGCCGACGGCCTGATCGTCGAGGTCCACCCGCGCCCCGAGGAGGCGCTCTCCGACGGACCGCAGAGCCTGCGCCCGCACGAGTTCGAGCAGATGATGGCCGAGATCGCCTGAATCCGAGGCGCTCTTTCACGGGGCTCCCACCGCGGGATCCGCCCGGGCACCGACTGGCCGAAAGAACCCGAGGTGTCCCGAGATGAGCGCTCCCTTCCTCCGCCGTTGCCCCCGGCTCCACTCCGCCGCCGCCGCCCTCCTGCTGGCGGTGCCCCTGTCCGCCCAGGGGATCGACTCCGTGTCCCCTCGCCAGATCGTCCCGGATCGCGACGAGGCGACCTTCGAGGACGGCGCCCAGCCCTTCCTGCTCGTGACCCTGGACGGCCTGCCTTCGTCGGCGACGCTCGAGATCACGACCGAGCCGGACGGGGTGCACGACGGGCAGGCCGCGCTCGAGTACGCCTACGACCAGACGGATCCGCTCTCCCTGCTCCTGCACCCCGCCCTGCTGACCGACCTCGTCGACCTGCGGTTCTGGGCCAAATCGGAGCGGGCGACCACCTGGGTGTTCGCCCACCAGGACCGCGACGGCACCTCCTTCTTGGCCACGGTGGCCCTGCCCGCGAACCAGTGGACCCTGGTGGATCTGACGCCGCGGGATTTCGAGCTCGACGTCAACTCGGACGTCTGGAAGCCGGCCATGGAGCCCGAGCGCAACGGCTTCTGGTGGGCCAGCTTCGATCTCGCCGCGGCCCTCGGAATCGGAGGGCCCAACCGGGTGTGGATCGACACCGTCGAGGTGCGGCGACCTTCCCTGGAGTACCTGGCGGGCCCCGCGGTGGTCGTGAACGGCGCTCCCCTGATCCTGGATCGTCCCACGATGATCGACGGCGACCTCGTCGTGGCCCAGCTCGGCCGATTCGAGAGCACGACCTCCCGACTCGTCATCGCCGGGGATCTCGTGGTGGCGGGGGCGGGATCGCAAGCGATCGTCCGGGAGGGCACGCTGCGGCTCGATGCCCGGTACCGCTACGATCGGCAGATAGCCGTCATCGAGGACGCGGTGCTGCGCTTCGACGATCTGCTCGTCGTGCCCGGCCGCTCGACCGGTCTGGCAGTCATCGACGGAGCGACGTGCGAGATCCTCGACACGACGTTCGCCAACGCGATCCTGACCGGCGGGATGGCCGACGAAGGCCGCATCGTTCTCCGCAACACCCCCATGCCGGGCGAGTTCCTGGTCCCCCAGGGCTGCACCCTCGAAGCCGAGAACGTCGATCACCTGCTGGTCTGGCTCGTCGCGGACGAAGGGCTCGTGGCTCACCTCGTGCTGCCCCCCGGCCAGGACGTGACGTGGTCGCTTCCCGAGACCTGGGAGCGGGATCTCACGCTGACGAACGTGCAGCAGGCCGAGTTCGGGTTGATCGTGGAGGAGAATTGCATCCTGTTCGTGCACGACAGCGCGTTCCGGGCGGTCGGGATCGCCTTCGCCGAGTACGACGGAGAGCTCACCGGTCTGCACAACGGCGACTACTTCGCGGGGCACACGTTCGACTGGCCCGGCCGACACGTGCGGTTCGACGACGTGGACGTCGAGACCTGGAACTTCTACGCCACCGATTCGGCTCGGGTGACCGTGCGCGACTGCCTCTTCGGCGAGGCCCTGGTCTTCGGGCACGGCACCATGGTCGTGCGCGACTCGACCTGTGACGGAACCGGCGGCTATCTCGGGACGCGCGATTCCGGTTGGATGGACCTCCGGGACACCGACCTCCTGTGCGAGGTGACCTGCGACGGCACGAGCCTGCTCGACGTCGAGGCCGCCCTGATCACCGGCACCGTGACCGCGGCCGGCGATTCCCTGATCCACCTGCGAGGCTGCGACATCCAGGGCGACTTGATCGAGCTCGAGAACGGCGAGATCATCGTCGATTAGCGCCTCCCCCGGGAAAAGGGGCTCCGGGTCGTTACCATGTTCCGGTGCGAGGAGGATCCGGATCCAGAGGCCGAGCGGCGAGCAGCCCTGTCGGCAGCTCTCCGCCCCGTGCCGACGGCGCGGAGAAGGTCACCGGTCGGGCGCTCTTCGTCGATGATCTTCCCGGCGAGGGCGTCTGGTACGGACGCACGCTGCGCAGCGAGGTCGCGCACGGGACCCTGCGCCGGATCGAGGCGGATCCCTGGCTCGATCGGAACGGCGCGGTCCTGGTGACCGCGGAGGACATCCCCGGGCGGAACGAGATCAAGCTGCTCCTCGGCGACCAGCCCGCCCTCGTGCCCGTCGGAGGGACGATCCGCCATCCGGAGGAGGCGCTGGCGCTCGTGGCCGCGCCGACGCGCGAGATCGCGGCGGAGGCCCTCGCGCACCTGCGGGCGGAGGTGGAGCCGCTCCCCGGGATCTTCACGATCGAGGACGCGCTCGCGGCCGACGTCTCGCTCTGGAAGGACGACAACGTCTTCCAGCGCCACGAGGTGCACCGGGGCGAGGACGTGGACGAGGTGCTCGCCCGCTGCGCGACGGTCGTCGAGGGCACCTACCGCACCGCGACCCAGGAGCAGATGTACATCGAGCCGCAAGGGATGATCGCGGCTTTCGACGGGGACGCGTGCCGGATCGTCGGATCGCTGCAGTGCCCCTTCTACGTGCGCGCCGCTCTCCAGCGCCTCCTCGCGCTTCCGGAGGAGAAGGTGATCGTCTCCCAGGCGACGACCGGCGGGGGGTTCGGGGGCAAGGAGGACTACCCCTCGGTGCTCGCCGCGCACGCCGCGCTGCTCGCGCGCAAGACGGGGCGGGCGGTGAAGATGGTCTACGAGCGGAGCGAGGACCTCGCCTGCACGCCGAAGCGCCACCCTTCGCGCGTCCACCATCGCCTCGGTCTCGACGAGGACGGACGCATCGTCGCCGTCGACGTGGACCTCGCGCTCGACGGCGGAGCGTACCTGACGCTGTCGCCCGTGGTGCTCTCCCGCGCGGTCCTGCACGCCGCCGGCGCGTACCGGATCGACAACGTTCGCGTCGTGGGGCGCGTGCTCGCCACGAACCACCCTCCCTTCGGCGCCTTCCGCGGCTTCGGCGCGCCCCAGGCGCTCTTCGCCTGCGAGCGCCAGGTGCAGAAGGCGGCGCGCCGCGCGGGAGTCGATCCCCTCGAGATGCGGCGGCGCCACGCGTTGCGCCTCGGCGACCGGACGGCCACCGGACAGGAGCTCGAGCACTCGGTGGGCACGGAGCGCGTACTCGACGCGATCGAGGAGACGCTGCGCTCTCCCGCTCCCCCACCGCCCGCCGACCCCCTCCCCTCCGCGGCGGCCGCTGATCCCTCGCGCGTGCGACGCGGCCGGGGGATCGCGTTCGGGCTGCACGGTGCGGGCTTCACCGGAAGCGGTGAGGAGCGTCTCGCGGGACGCGCGGAGGTGGTCCGGCGTTCCGACGGCAGCTTCGAGGTGCGCGTCGGCTCGACCGATCTCGGCCAGGGTGCGCACACGACACTCGCCCAGATCGCGGCCGCGGCCCTGAACGTCCCGCTCGAGCGCGTGCGGGTCGTCGCCCCGAGCACCGAGCTCGTGCCCGATAGCGGCCCCACCGTCGCCTCCCGCACCTGCATGGTCGTGGGGAGCGTCGTGGAGCGGGCCGCGCGCCGCCTCCGCGACGCGATGCACGATCGCGGCGAGCCGCCGGGCGAGCTCACCCGCTCCGCGACCTACGAGAGCCCCCCCGGGATCCGCTGGGACGACGACACGTACACCGGCTCCGCGTACCCGGTCTACGGCTACGCGGCCTGCGCGGTGGACGTGGCGGTCGACCTCGACACCTTCGAGGTGACCGTCGAGCGCTGCGTGCACGCCGTCGACGTCGGCAAGGCGATCCACCCGCAGATCGTCGAGGGCCAGATCGAAGGCGGCACGCTGCAGGCCCTGGGCTGGGCCCTGTGGGAGCAGGTACACCAGCCGGAGGGGCGCGTGCTCAACCGGACGATGAGCACCGACGTGATCCCCACCGCGGTCGAGGCGCCGGAGATCGAGACGGTCGTCGTGGAGGAGCCGTACCCCCACGGCCCCCACGGCGCGAAGGGGCTCGGCGAGATTCCGATGGACACGCCGGCGGCGGCGGTGGCGAACGCCCTCGAGGACGCGCTCGGGGTCTCGTTCGACGAGCTGCCGATTCCCCCCGAGGTGATCTGCGCGCGGCTGGGGGGCGAGGGATGAGGATCGAGCTCACGGTCAACGGCGCGCGCCGCGCTCTCGACGTGGCGCCCTTGCGTCGGCTCGTGGACGTCCTGCGCGAGGACCTCGGCCTGACCGGAACGAAGGAGGGGTGCGGCGAGGGAGAGTGCGGGTCGTGCACGGTGCTCCTCGACGGCGCGCCGGTGTGCTCCTGCCTCGTCCCCGCGGCCCAGGCGCACGGACGCGAGGTCACGACCGTCGAGGGGTTGGCGCGCGGCGAGGAGCTCTCGGCCGTCCAGCGCCACCTCGTGGAGGCGGGAGGAATCCAGTGCGGCGCCTGCACGCCGGGCGTCGCCGTCGCGGCCACCGCGGCGCTCGAGCGCGAGCCGGGCGCCGATCGGGGGCGGTGGCGCGAGCTGCTCGCCGGCAACCTCTGTCGGTGCACGGGCTGGCGCAAGATCGTCGATGCCGCGGAGGCCGCGGGCCGGGAGACGAGGCGATGACCGATTGGCTGCGCCCCGCCGATCTCGCGCAGGCCCTCGCGATGCGCGCGGAGAATCCCGAGCACGTGCTGTTCGCGGGCGGGACGGACCTCATGGTGGCCTTCCGCGACGAGGGCGGGCCGGAGGGCGTGATCGACCTCTTCGGCCTCCCCGAGCTGGAGGCGATCGTCGCGGAAGGCGACGGGCTCGCGATCGGAGCGGGAGCGACCTACGCCACGATCCTCGACAGCGACCTCGTGCGCCGGCGCGCGCCGTTGCTCGCGTGGGCGGTGCGCGAGATCGGCTCGGCGCAGATCCGCGCGCGAGGCACGATCGGAGGCAACGTTGCCACCTGCTCTCCGGTCGGAGACACGCTGCCCGCGCTCCTCGCCCTCGACGCCGAGATCGAGGCGGCCTCGCCCGATGGCCGGCGCCGGATCCCCGCCGAGGAGTTCATCGCGGGCTACCGTCGCACCGCCCTGCGCTCCGACGAGCTCGTCGTCGCAATCCACCTCCCTCCATCGAGCGGTCGGCACGTCTGGTGGCGCAAGGTGGGCAGTCGTCGCGCGGTGAGCATCGCCAAGGTCTCCCTCGCGGCCACCGCCGCGCTCGCCCCGTCGGGCGCGATCACGAGCCCCCGCCTCGCCATGGGCGCGGTGGCGGAGCGCGTCGTGCGCCTGCCCGGGACGGAGCGCGCGCTCGAGGGCGCACGACCGGACGAATCGCTCGCCCGGAACGCGGCGAGGGTCGCCCGGAGTGAGATCACCCCCATCGACGACCTGCGCAGCACTGCCGCGTATCGCTCGGCCGTGGCCGGAAACCTCGTGGCGGCGTTCGTCCGGGCGCTCGCCCGCGGGACGTAGGCCCGGCTCCCTCGCCGCGGCGGCCCCGCGGCTTTTTCCCCTCCCCGGCACCGCGGGCGGACCGGGATTCGCAGTATTCTGGACATTCCCGGAACCACGCACGCGCGAACGGCCGCGAACCACATGACTTCCGCTCCCGCCCATCCCGACGATCTCGAGCTGGTGCGGAGAGCTCGAAGGGGAGACTCGAGGGCGAGGGAGCTCTTCGTGAAGCGAATGCGATGCGTACCCGCGATGCTGAGGGCCCGGAGCGCGAGGCTCGGCTCTCCCCTCGCGAACGACGAGCTCGACGACCTCGTCCAGGACACGCTCACCGCCGTCTGGGGCAAGATCGGCACCTACGCCGGTCGCGCCAAGCTCGAGACCTGGATCTACCGGTTCTGCGTGCTCGAGATGCGCGGCGCCCTGCGGGCCCGGTGGCGGCGCTCGACCGTCCCCCGGGTCGAGGAGGCCACGCCCGCGGAACGTGAGGGGTACCGGGAGCCCGAGCCGTTCGAGTTCGAGGACGTGTACGCGGGCCTGTCCCGCTTGCCCGCCGCGGAAGGCGAGGTGGTGCGGCTGAAACACTTCGACCACCTCACCCTCGAGCAGGCCGCCCGCCGCCTCGACATCTCCACCAACACCGTCAAGACCCGCTACTATCGGGCCCTGACCCGCCTGCGCCGCTGGCTTGCGCCCCGGGAGGATCGGGAGAGGGCATGAACGACGAACCGCTTTCCGACCGCGACAGGCTCCTCGCCCGCCTCCTGACGGGCGAGCTGGATCCCCACGGGGCGGAGGGGCAGCGCCTCCTCGAGGGAGATGCCGAGCTGCGCGCGGACTTCGAGGCGATGACCGGGGTCGCCGGCAGACTGGACGCGGCGGCGGCCGCGGAAGAGGAGCTCCTGGCGGAGATGTCTCCGGACGAGGCCGACGAGCGTCGGACCCGGGCGGCGCTCGAGGGAATCTGGGGCGCGGAGAACGGGGCCGGCGGCACGCGTAGGTCGAGGCCGCTGGTCTGGTGGGGCCTGGCGGCGGGGGTGCTCCTGGCCGCGGCGCTCGCCTTCGTGTTCCTCCGCGGGGGCCGGGCCTCCGATCCGGTGGATCCCATCGAGCTCGGGGGCGAGCAGCTGGAGTGCCTCGCGCCCGTGGGCGAGGTCGACGACTTCTCGACGTTCCGCTGGCACAGCGAGCTGCCGCCGGGCTATCGCTTCGAGCTCGTCGTCCGCGACGCCGCCAGCGGCGAGGTGGTGTTCTCGCAGGAAGACCTCCTCGAGCACGAGTGCCCCGTTCCCGAGGAGCAGGCCCGGGGCTTCCCGGACGCCGTCACCTGGTCGGTTCTCGCGCGCGCGCCCGGCGGCGATGAAGCGGCCCGGAGTCCCGAGGCTCGCGCCCATCTCCGCACGCCATGATCGACCTCGGCTCGCGGTGGGTTCCGTGGCTGCTCCTGCTCCTGGGGGCGGTCTCCACCCCCGGGCCCCGACAATCGGAGGAAGACTACGCCGAGGTGGTCTTCGCGGCTCAGGAGGCGGGAGACGCTTCCGCGGAGGGACGCGCGGTCTACGACCTGGCGAACTTCCTCTGTCGCGAGGGAAGGCTCGAGGAGGCCTATGACCTCTTGCGGGAGGGCACCGAGACGTCCCACCCGCATCTGCCGTACTTCTACTTGCGACTCGCGGCCATCGCCCGGGCGCGCGATCTCTGGGGGGATGCTCGGCAATGGCTCGATCTGGCGGCTTCGGTGAAAGACGCGCCTCGCACCCCGTCGAGCTTCGCGTTCTACCTCCACGGCGAGTGCTTCCGCTACCACCTGAGCTTGGGGCTGCTCGACCTCGCCGCAATGGACCTCGACGAGGAGGAGCGGCGCGCCGCGGACCTCGGCGAGAATGCCCATGCCCGCGCGACCCTCGTCCAGCATCGACTCGAGTACCTGCTCGCGATCGACGACCACGAGCGGGTGGTGGAGATCGCGGACGAGCTCCTGAGTGATCCACTCCACCCGGACTTCGTCGGACAGATCGGGAAGCTGCGCGCCTTCGCGCTCGTGGAGACGAGTCGCCGTGATCCCGAGGTCCGCGCGAAGGCCGTGGCGGTGATGGAGGAGCTCCTGCGAATCGCGGAAGCGGGGGAGCGCGGAGCGCCGACCCCTCAGGACGAGCTGCACCTCGAGCTGTTCCTCGCCATGCTGCAGCTCGAGGCGGAGGACCACGGGGCCGCCGAACGATGGCTCGCCAGAGCCGGGGCGCGCATCGAGGATCTGAGGCGGGATGGAGAGGAGAACGTCCGCACGCGGCTGGCCGTGCTCCACGACAGTCTCCGCGGCTACCACCGCATTCGGAGCGGGGCGACGGGGGAAGCGGGCGAGCGGGCCCTGGAGGAGATGCGGGCCGCCTTCGATCGACTCCTCGCGGAGTGGCGCTCCGTTCCGCCGCGACCGGGAGGTATCGGCTTCCTCTGGTTCAGCCACAAGCAGCTGATCCTGGAGTATCTCCTCCGCGCGACGCTGCTCGTCGAAGGTCCGGAGGAGGGTGCGGCGCGAGCCCTCGAGGACCTGCTGCGCGCCCAGGCGCAGGGTTCACTGGCGCGCCGGCTCGGGGCCCCCGAGAGCGCGCGGCTCTCCGAGGTGCGCCGGAGCCTGCTCGATCCCGGACACGGCCTGCTCGTCTACCTTCCGTCGCCGGAGCGCGGCCTCGTCTTCGCCGTCGATCGCGAGCGGATCCTGGTCGCCGACCTGGCGCCGCGCGTGACCTTGCTCGAGGCGCGTCGGGCCTTCCTCGCCGAGGTCACCCGCTCCCCCGCGGACGGAGCGCCGGCGGGGATGGGGAACGCCGCATCGCGGGACATGGCCGCCCTGCTCCTGCCCGATCCCGTGCGAACGGCCGTGCGGGAATGGGAGGGGATCACGGTCGTCGGGCTCGATCTCCTGGGCTGGATTCCCTTCGAGGCCCTGCCCTTCCCCGGGGAGCGCCCGCTGGGGCTGGAGCGGGCCGTCGACGCTCTTCCCTCGGTTCCCCTCGGCCTGCACCTCGTCGGGCGCGAGGAGGCCCGCGCTGCCGCGGGCGAGTTCCTCTTCCTCGGGGCCCCGACGCCGACTCCGGAAGCCCGCGCGAGGTACGGCATCGAGGATCTGAGCGACCGCCTTCGCCCGGAGCACCTGGAGCGGATGAACCGCGCGGCGGGGCGACACGTCCTCCGCTCCCACGTCGGCCGCGAGGCCACGGCGCGGCGGCTCGCGGGAGGCGCGCTCGACGACGTCGCGGTGCTCCACCTGCTGACCCACGGCGTCTTCGATCCCCGGGGGGCCGAGCCCCACACCCTGCGGGAACGTCCGGCGGCGCTGGTGCTGACCGCCGCGAGCGCCGAGGACGACGGGCTCCTGCGCTGCGAGGACGTGGAGGCGCTGGAGCACATGCCGCCCCTCGTCGTCCTGTCCGCCTGCGGCGCCGCCCGCGGGCAGGTCCGCCAGGGGGAGGACGGGGCGAACCACCTGGGCGGCGCCTTCCTGGGCGCGGGGGCGGCGACCGTGCTCCTCTCGGGCGCCGATCTCGACTTCGACGCGACCCTGGAGCTCGTGACGCGCTTCACCGAGCACCTGGTCGGGGGAAATGCCCCGCCGGCCCGAGCGCTCCAGCTCGCGCGGCGCGATCTGGTCGAAGCGCACCCCGAGTGGGCCCACCCGTACTACCACGGCCTGATGCAGGTCGTCGGCCTGGGGCGGCAACCGCTCCGGCTGTCCCCCGCTCCGGCTCCGGCCGAATCCGGCTGGAAGACGCCGCTCGCCGCGGGAGTCGTGCTCGGCGTCCTCGTCCTGGCGTGGATCGCGACGCGGCGGAGACGAGGCGGAGCGACGCCCGCCCCTCGGTGAATCAGCGCCTCTTCGGAGGCAGGAGGTCCTTGTCGGGGATCTCGGGCGGAATGCCGGCGCCACCGAGCTCCTCGGGAATGGGAGGAGGACCGGTGGGAGGGAGGTGGAAGTACACCGGCATGATCCAGTCGAAGCTGGACGGGGTGGCCTCCCGGAGCTCGGGCACGATGTGGTCCTCGGGGACGCAGAAGTAGGCGACCGCGGGCCAGCACCGCTCGACTCCCGTGGGGCCGAGCCGCGCGTACTGCATGAGGAGGAGATAGGACTCGGAGTCTCCTTTCCCCGGCAGGAAGAGACTGAGCTGAACCTCGTCGGGAGCGAACGTGTACAACGTCCCGCCACCCGAGAAGCTCTCGTGCTCGGTGAAGTCGAGCAACTCGTAGCCCCAGACCAGGAGGTCGGTGGCCTCGGGGGGGATGATGACCTCGTCACCGCGCAAGGCCGTCATGAGAGTGTCCGCCCGGTAGAACGCCAGAGAGTGGAACTCTCGCTTGAAGTCGACCCTGTACTGATCCTCGTCCTCCGTCGTGTTCAGGAGGACGACGTCCGCCCCGACCGCCTGATCGACGAAGGCGAGGAAGGTGTCGGAATCCCCGTCACCGTCCATGTCGCCGCTGACGGGCGGCGAGGCGGGGAGGATCGGAGCGCCCGAAATCGGAGTGCCGTCCGCCCTCCGCAGGAGGTAGTGCGTGACGTAGCGCGGGGAGGGACTGAAGGTCGCGCCCCCGGGCAGGGGCTGGTTCTCGAGGTTCTCCAGACCCACCACGTGGTAGGAATGCTCGGTCGTGAAGAGCACGTCCTGGTCCAGGTCCCCGTCCACGTCGACCACGGTCAATCCGGTGACCTCCCAGCCCAGATCGTAGGGACCCTCGGGTGGACCGAGATGGTCGAAGACGTACATCGACTGGTCCTGGACGCCCGGACCCGCGTCGATCCAGACGAGGCTGGAGCGGCTCTGTCCCGTACGGTCCAGGCGGTGGATCAGATCGACTCCGGATCCCAGGCCCGCGCCCTCCTGCGCGAGCAGGATCTCGCCGGTGTAGATGTTCCGGATCCGCAGGCCCCACCCGGTGAGGACCGCGATGTAGTCCTCGCTCCCGCTGCCGGTGAAGTCGAGAGGCAGCATGTCGAGAACCCTCTCCGTCGATCCCATGTACCAGTAGGAGCCGCTGGGCCCGCGGAAGACGAGGGTCTCCCGGTCGGCCATCAGGGCGACGCAGTACGTGGAGCTGGCATCGACGAGGCTGCCGCAGCGCACCATCCGTGCTCCCGCCCAGTCGCCGGTGGCGAGGGTCTGGATCGACCATTCCCCGTCCGCAGGCAGGGTGACGAGCTTGAGCCCCGTGGAGTCGACGAGGAGCAGACCGTCTCGACGAGTGCCGGTCACGCCGGAGATCGCGGCGCAGTCGAAGGCCGTGAAGGGCAGCTCGTGGGCGGCGCCGTAGACCGCGGGAGCGGTGAAGAGCCACGCCCGGTGCTCGGCATCCACGTCCCCCGTCTTCTGGAGGCAGACGACGTCCAGCGTGAAGTTCATGGTGAACTCGCCGCACACCGTGCGCGTGATCGGCAACGAGCTGGGTACTCGATCGGCCGGCCACGTGGAGAAGCTCGACTTCCCCGGCCAGAGCGAAGACTGGGCGCCGAGCGACGACGCGATGAGAGCCACAGCCAAGCCGCAGAGCAGAGCGCGGATCGGATTGGAGGAGGACGAATCGGGTCGACAACTCATGGAGGCAGCTCTACGCTCGAGATCTTCGGCAAGAACACGAAGGGACACGTTCGCACGGGTGAGAGGAGCATCACGCAGGCCTCATTCTAGCCCGGATCCCTCACGAGTAACAGCTCGATGGTTCCGGGAGTCCATCTG
>CAYRXS010000126.1:0-19117 GCA_964428225.1 uncultured Planctomycetaceae bacterium | reverse complement strand
CGCGGGCTCGGTATCGTCGTTTGCGTGAAGAAGGTCACACGACGGCTGCTGATCGCGAGCGGGCTCGCGACGACGCTGCTCGTCCTGTTGATGCTGTGGGGAGGGGTCAGCCCCCGCGACGTGTTCGCGACGATCCGGGGGCTTCCGCCGGGCGCCTACGCCGCGGCCCTCGCGATGCATCTGTTCACCTACTGCATGCGCGCGCTGCGCTTCCACTTGCTGGTGCCCTGGCCCTACCGACCGCGGTACCCGCGCATGCTGGTGATCGCGGCGGCGCACAACATGGCCTCGTACTTGCTGCCGGCGAAGACCGGCGAGGCCTCCCTGGTGCTCTACCTGAGGATGCACTGCAAGGTTCCCAACGCCGTCGGGCTCGCCTGTCTCCTGGTGTCTCGCTTCCTCGACGCGGCGGCGCTGTGCGTTGGGCTCTCGATCGCATGCTACTGGCTGCATCGCTCGGGGAGGTACGCCGCCCTCGACTGGCTCGGATCGATGAGCAGCATCCTCGGCATCCTGGCCGTGGTCTTCCTGGTCCTCTCCATCCGCGGGGATCTCCTGGTGCGGTTGATCGCGACGCTCCTGCGGTGGTTCCGGCTCCGTCGCTGGCGCTTGGGGGAGATGCTGTTCGTGAAGACGAACAGCTTCGCGCTGGCTTTGCGATCCTCCGGGCGCGGAGGTCGGCTCTACTTCGCGGGTCTGGTCACGATCCCCATCTGGATCAGCTTCTTCGGCTTCTACATGCTCCTCGGACGGGCGATGGGCTTGCCCGAGCACGTCCGGTTCGCGGAGGCGACCTTCGGGGCGAGCCTCGCGAGCATGTTCAACCTCCTGCCCCTCAACGGGGCTGCGGGCCTCGGCACCCAGGAGCTGGGCTGGGTGGCGGGCTTCAGCCAGTTCCTCGGAGTCCACGCCGACGTGGCCCTCGCCTCGGGCATGGGGGTGCACCTCGTCCAGCTCTTCAACATCGTGGTGTTCGGGCTCGTCGCCCACCTCGTGATGGGACTGGTGCCGGCGGTGGTGCTGCGGTCGAGCGACAACGGGTAAGAGGGCGTACGCTCGCTCACTCGATTCCCACGACCTCGATCCCCGCCCGCGAGAGCAGCTCCGCCGTGATCCCGGGTCCGTCGACCAGGCGACCGGCGACGTGAGTTTGCAGGACACCGCAGGACGGCGACCGCTCCTTGAGGTAGGCCTTCCTCGCGCCGTGTGCCGTGCAGGCGTCCGCGGCGGCGCGGGCGCCGGCGAGGAAGGGCGCGGACACGTCGTTGCCCCCGCCGTCGACCACCCGGGCGGTGCCGTCGATCACGGCCGCGGCTCCCACGGTTTCGATCCACGCGGGGGGACGCGGCGTGGGGAGGCCGCCCTCCTCCTCGGGGCAGAAGGGAAGCGGGCGCTCTCCCCGACGCGAGAGCTCCTCCTCCAGCGCCTTCCGGCGGTTGTGAGTGGCGTCGTAGCGGCACTCGCGGCCGAGCAGGCAGGCGCTCACCAGGACGGGGCGCGCGTTCGAATCCTCGGCGCGGCACATCGTCGGCGTATTGTAGGATCGCGGCCATGACGACCCACGAGACGATCCTGGTCCCCCTCGCCGACGGCTTCGAGGAGATCGAGGCGGTCACGATCATCGACGTCCTGCGGCGCGCCGACCTGCCCGTGACGGTGGCCGGGCTCGGCGAGGGGCCCGTGACCGGAGCCCACGGCGTGATCCTCGAGACCGATGTCGCCCTGGATCGGGTGGACACCGAGGACCTGGGCATGATCGTGCTGCCCGGGGGCATGCCCGGTACGACGAACCTGATGGGGGACGAGCGCGTCCTGGGCCTGATCCGGGGCCTCCACGCCCGGGGGAAGCGGGTGGCAGCGATCTGCGCCGCCCCCATGGTGCTGGCCGAGGCCGGGGTGCTGGGGGAGGGGCCCGTCACCTCGCACCCCACGGTCCGCGACCGGCTGGGGGACGCGCGGGTGCTCCACGAGCCGCGAATCGTCCGGTCGGGCCGGATCCTCACCAGCCAGGGGCCCGGGACCGCCCTCGAGTTCGCGCTGGCCATCGTCGAGGACCTCTGCGGGCCCGAGAAGGCCGGAGAGCTCGCCGCAGCCATGCTCGCCTCCCGGGATTGATCGCCCCCGCGAGAGCCCGATTCCGGGAGCCGGAGCCTCCCTCCGGGGGCTGAGGTTTGCAGCGCGATGACGGGGCTTCTATCCTCTTCGCCCCCATTCCGCGTCACCCGCCCACCCCCCGTAACCCGCCACGTTCACCGGGGTAGGCGACGTGAACCCCAGATCCGGAGCACCCTCGACATGAATCGCCCCCGTCGCATCCTCGCTTTCGCGATCGGCGCCGCCCTCACCGCCGGTTCCATCCTCCACGCCGACACGATCTACCAGACCGACGGCAAGGTGCTGGAGGAAGTCAAGATCCAGTCGGAGACCATCCAGGACGTCACCTACAAGGAAGGCAACAACACGAAGACCATCGCCTCGGACAAGGTGCTGAGGGTGGAGTTCGCGCGGATGCCCAAGGACCTCGAGGAGGCGGAGGCCGCCCTCGTGGGGGACGACATGCTCACCGCCCTCGACCTGTACGACGAGTACTCCAACGGGCAGATCCGCAACCGGGGGAGCGAGAAACGCTTCAAGTGGGCGCCCCGCTACGCCGCCTGGCGCTGCGTCGAGCTGCGCATCGAGGTGGCCGACCTCGACGGGGTCGTGGAGCGGACGGAGCTCCTGATCGCGAACTACCCCGACTCGCGCTACGTGCCCTTCGCGTTCCTGGCCAAGGCCAACGCCGAGCTGCAGACCGGCAAGGGCGCCAAGGCGACCGCCACCCTCGAGACCTTCTCCCGGATGGTCTCGGCCAACGCGCTCTCCAAGCGCTGGGAGCTGGAGTGCCGTCTCGCCCAGGTTCGCTCGGATCAGAGCACGAGCGGGGAGGAGAAGCGCGAGACGCTGGGGGACATCATCGGCGAGGCGGGCCGCATGTATCCGCTCGTGAAGAGCCGCGCGTCCGTCGCCGTGGGTGAGAGCTATCTCGTCGAGGCCGACGCGGTCCGCGACCAGAACAAGGCGAAGGGGCTGCGGGCCCAGGCGAAGGAGGCCTTCGAGGAGATCACCGCCGATCCGCGGGCGGACGAGGAAGCCCTCGCCGGGGCGTACACCGGCCTCGGGGAATGCGTCTACTTCCTGGGCCTGGAGGCCAACGACGCCGCGCTCCTCAAGCAGGCCTCGATGCACTACCTGCGCGTCGCCGTGCTCTACGAGAGCCAGAGCTTCTACGTCCCCAAGGCGCTCTTCTACGCCGCGCGCTGCTTCGACCTCATGGAAGACCGCACGCGCAAGATGGACATGAAGCGCACGCTGAAGATCCTGTACCCGTCCTCGGTGTGGACCTTGCGGGTCGACAAGCTCTGATTCCAGACCAGGATCTCCCTCGCCGGAGATCGTGAGCACGCCGCGGGCGGCTCTCCTCGAGGAGGGCCGCCCGCTCGCGTAGGGCCCGGACCCGAACGGCGCCGGATCGGGGGGAGGAATTCCGGGGACACCCTCCGCCGGCCGAATCGACGAGCCGCCCGGAGCCCGGCGCTGTGGAGAGCCGGTCGTGGGGCGCGCGTCGGGGGACCGAGGCGTGCGGCGGCCGGGGGGACGGGGCCCGATCCGCCGAAGTCGTGGCGGTCCCCGGCCGATGGGGACGGCTTCTCGGCGGTTCGCCTTCCGGCGAGGAGGCGCCGCCCCGTCCACCTTTCGTGCGCCCCGCGACGCCGCTTCGCGGGGGTGGTCTTCTCGGCAGGAACGAACGGGCGCGGGCCGGGAGCCCGCATCCCAGAAACCTCCAGCCGAGGGGATCGACAGGCTTGCAGACGGCAATCGAAGAAGGGAAGTGGAGCGGACTGACGAGGCTCGAGCACGGCTTGCGGCGACTCCTGGCCCGCTACTGTCGCGACGAGAACGTGATCGACGACGTGATCCAGGAGACCTTCGTGCGCGCGGCCCGGTACCGCACGAACCTGACGCAGGCGGAGCGACTGCGCTCGTGGGTCAACCGGATCGCCCTGAACGTCCTCGCGGACTTCCGGCGACGATCGCGACACTACGTGTTCACCCCGGCGGGAGATCCGTCCCTGGACGCCCTGCCCGGGGGATCCGCGGCCGAGAACCCGGCGGAGTACCACGTGGGGCGCTGGACCGTGCCTCACGAGGATGCTCTGCACCACCTGACCCACGCCCTGGGAGATCTCTGCGAGGAGGATCGCGCCGTCCTCGGCTCCTACTACGGGGGAGGAGGGAGCTGCCGGGAGACCTCCGCGGAATGCGGGATTCCCCTCCACCTCGTGAAGGTCCGCCTGTTCCGCGCGAGGCGTCGGCTCGAGCGCACGATCGAGCGTCGCCTGGCGGCGAGGAGTCACCAGCTCGTCGGGTGGGAGAGGATCGCGTGAGGCGACGACGCGCGCGGTGGCTCGCGGGATCGCTCTGCCTCCTCGCGTGCGTGATCTTCGCCGGCACTCCCCGGGGAGCGCGCGTCGACGATCCCGTCTTCCCCGACGGCGTGCCGCGCATGGACTCCGCCTCGGCCCAGATCGCCTACGCGCGCGGCCTCAAGCGGTCCATGGCCGGCCGGGAAGGGCGAGAGCGCGCCCTGCGCCGCGAGATGGCCATCGAGGCCTACCGGGCCGTGCGCATCCACCACCCCCGGGTCTCGTCCTGCGGGGCCGAGGGGGCCTTCCGGGCCGGCGAGCTCCTCCGGGCGGGGGGGCGGACCGCGGAGGCGCTGGCGGAGCTGGAGAAGGCCCGGGAGCTCGGCCGGCGGACGCCGTTCCGCGCCCGCGCAAGCCTGGAGATCGGACACATCCACCGCCGGGAAGGACGCCGCCGCCCGGCCCTGGACGCGTACCTCCGCGTCGCCTCGGATCCGCGCGCCGCGCACGAGCACCGCGACGATGCGTGGCTGTGGGCGGGGTTCGTCTGGAAGGAGCTCGGACGCCTGCAGGAGGCTCGTGACGCGTGGCGGAGCGTGACGAGGACCGGCGCGGATCCGATCGATCGCATCCTCGCGTTCGACTACCTCGCTCTCGCGTGGGTCGATGCCGGTGACCTCGAGGCCGCGGCGGGCGTGCTCGACGAGTGCGTGCGCGCTCACTCGGAGCTCGCTCTCGAGGAGACGCGCTCCGGCGAGCGCGTGCGCAAGGCCCTGCTTCGAATGCGCGTCGTGGCCGCGCTCCCACGCGCCGTCGAGGAGCGGCGTTCGAAGTCTCGCGAGGACGACGCGGGCCGCGATAACACGCGAGAACGCTCGTCCGAGGAGCGAATCGAGCGCGATCCGGACGCAGGAGTGCTCCGCCTCTCGAAAAAGGAACGACGAGATTCTCTTGACATGTTCGCGCGATTGTTTCATCGCATGCACATGGACCCACCGGGGTTCGGTCGAGAGGCTGCTCATCGACGCGTTCTCTAGGGGCGAGTCGTTCGACCCGCGCGCCTTTCGAGCGCCCTCGACTTCGCAGTTACCACGACATCAGCGAGCGAGTCGGCTTTCGGGCGTGACTCGTTCGAATCCGCCGCTCGTCGCGGTTGGATCGAATCAGGGGAGGTTGGGCCGAGCGGGCCCGTTCAGCCCAACCAACCCCTTTCGCTGAGGGGAGCGTGGTGTTCTCCCTCGTCGTGCGACCGACCCCGGCCTCGCGTACCGGATCCCGCTGAAGCGATGCGCGTCTCGATCAAGTACGGCGACGGCCGACTCGGTCTCGACCTTCCGGATCGGTGCTTCGCCGGCCGCTGGGGCGTGGAGTCCGCGGATTCCGCCGAGAGTGCGGACGGCGATTCCGGAGGCGCCTGGCTCGAGCGAGGGACGGACGAGCTCGACCGCGCGGGCCTGGCGTCGGCGATCGGTGACCGTCGCGTGGGCCTGCTGCTCGCCGATGGAACCCGCAAATGGAGCCCGGAGCGGCTCCTGCCCCCGCTCCAGCCCTTCCTGCGCGAGGCGAGGGGCGTCACGGCCTTCCTCTGCACCGGGACGCACGACGTCGGCAGCCCCGAGAACGTCGAGCTCGTCCGGCGAATCACCGCGGTCCTCGATGCCCTGGGAGCGCCGGTCGAGCTCGTGGTGAACGATTGTCGCACGTCCCCCCACCGGCGGGTGGGCGAGACCTCCCGCGGCACGCTGGTAGAGATCCACGAGCGGTCGGACGCCTGCGAGGCGTTCCTGACGATCGCGGACATGAAGAACCACTACTTCGCGGGCTACTCGAACCCCGTGAAGTACCTGGTGCCGGGGATCGCTTCGCTGGAGTCGGCGCGCGGGAACCACTCTCTGGCCCTCGAGGCGGAGTCGACCTTCGGCCGCCACCCCTGGCACCCCGACCCCGCGCGACGCTCGAACCCTCTCGCCGAGGACCTCCTGGAGGGGTTCCGCATGGTCGTGGGGAGCCGCCCGCACTTCTCCCTGAACCTCGTGACCGCGGAGGACGCGATCCTGTGGGCGGGCGGCGGCGAGACCGAAGAGGTCACCCGGCGCGGGATCGAGGTCGTGGACCGCGCCGCGAGCCTCCGCCTGACCCCGATGCGCTTCCTGGTGGTGTCCCCCGGCGGCCATCCGCACGACGAGAGTCTGTACACCGCCCAGCGCGCCCTGGAGCTGTCCCACGCGGCGCTGCGAGCGGGCGGCGAGGTGCTGTTCCTCGCGCGGTGCGCGAACGGGCTCGGCCCGCCGGGCTCTCGCGAGCACTTCTACGAGCCGTTGACCCGTCCCCTCTCGGAGATCGTCGCTCCTGCTCGGAGCGAATACACGCTGTACGGGCACAAGCCCGTCAAGTTCGCTCGCTACCTCGAGAGCCTGTCGGCCGTGCACATGCACTCCGATCTGTCGCCCGAGTCGGTGCGGCGGATCCACCTGCGGCCGGCGGACGATCCCCGGGCCGTTCTGGACCGGTGGGTGCGCATGGCCGGGCCCGGCGACGGGATCGGTTTCCTCGACGACGCGTCCAAGCTCGCGATCTACGCGACCTAGGCGCTCCGTCTACGTGCCGATGCCGTAGTAGGTGAGGCCGAGCTCCTCGAGCGTGCGGCGCGGGTAGATGTTGCGGCCATCGAAGATGACGCGGTCCGCCAGCCGGTCCCGGAGCAGCTCGAAGTCGGGCCTGCGGAACTCGTTCCACTCCGTCACGAGGATCAGGGCGTCGGCCCCCTCCAGCGCCTCCAGGGGGTTTGCGGAGTACTCGATGCGATTGCCGAGGTGGTGGGTCCGGCACTCCTCGACCGCCTCGGGATCGTAGGCGCAGATCCGGGCGCCGGCTTCCAGGAGACGACGGATCACCACCACCGAGGGGGCCTCGCGCATGTCGTCCGTGTTCGGCTTGAAGGAGAGCCCCCAGACCGCGAAGCACTTGCCCGAGACGTCGCCGTCGTAGTGCTGCACGACCATGTCGGCGAGCAGGCGCTTCTGGCGCTCGTTGACGTCCTCGACGGCCTTCAGGATCCGGAAGTCGTAGCCGTGCTCGTCCGAGGTCTTGACGATGGCCTTGACGTCCTTCGGGAAGCACGAGCCTCCGTACCCCAGCCCCGCGAACAGAAACTTCGAGCCGATTCTCGCGTCGGAGCCGATGCCCTTGCGCACCTTGCTCACGTCCGCTCCGACCCTGGAGCAGAGGTTGGCGATCTCGTTCATGAAAGAGATCCGGGTGGCCAGCATCGCGTTCGCAGCGTACTTGGTCAGCTCGGCGGACTTGACGTCCATGTGCAGGATGGGATTGCCGGTCCGGACGAAGGGCGCGTACAGCTCGTCCATGACCCCGGCGGCCTTGGTGCTATCCGTCCCGATGACCACGCGATCCGGCTTCAGGAAGTCGTCGATCGCCGCTCCCTCCTTCAGGAACTCGGGATTCGAGACCACGTCGAACGGATGGTCGGTGTTCTCCCTGATCGTGGCGTGGACATGGAGGGCCGTTCCCACGGGGACCGTCGACTTGTCGACGACGACGAGATAGCCGGTCATCGCGCGAGCGATCGACCTCGCCGCGGCGAGCACGTACTGCAGATCGGCGCTTCCGTCCTCACCCGGAGGAGTGCCCACGGCGATGAAGACCACCTGCGCGTCGGGAATCGCCTCCTCGTAGGTCGTCGTGAACCGGATCCGGCCATCCTGGATGTTGCGACGCAGGAGCTCCTCGAGGCCGGGCTCGTAGATGGGAACCTGGCCGCTCTTGAGCCGATTGACCTTGTCCTCGTCGATGTCCACGCACATGACGGTGTTGCCGCTCTCCGCGAAGCACGTGCCGGCGACGAGGCCGACGTATCCGGTACCGATGACAGCGATCCTCATGGGAGGTGATCTCCAGGGTGATGGATGATGGCCGGATCGAGCTCTCCGTCGGAGCGGGCGCGATCACGGGAACGACGTCCGCGGGGGGTCCGATGGAATGGCCTTCCGGCGAGTGGGTCTCCCCCTTTTTCTCGGCCGAGAGAGCCTCTTTGGTGGAGCCCAACCGGGCGGCAGGATACCGTGGATGGGTGGAACGCCGCCAGAAGGGCATTTCGTTCCGATTCGCAATCCCGGGCGATTAACTCAGTGGCTAGAGTGCGTCCCTTACAAGGATGAAGTCGGGGGTTCGAGTCCCTCATCGCCCACCACGCGCCTTCCGGACGTCCCCTCCAGCCGTCCCGTCCGCCCCGCGCGGGAGGAAGAGCCCACCCCGATCGATGCCGACCAGCACCACGACACCCCGGAAGCACGACGGCGGCCTGGGATTCCGCCGCCTGTGGTTCGACATTCGCCACCGTCGACAGCGACACCGTCAGGCCGCGGGGGTTCTCTTCGTGATCGTGATCACGCTGGTGGGCCACCCCTCCGCGCTCCAGTGGGGGATCGGGACCGGGATCGTCGCCGCGGGCATGCTGATTCGACTGTGGGCCTCGGGCATCGTTCACAAGAACGACGTGCTCGCCACGACCGGCCCCTACGGATTCGTCCGCCATCCTCTCTACGTCGGCAACATCCTGATCGGAATCGGCTTCTGCCTCGCCTCGGGGCTCCTCTGGAGCTACCTGGCCTTCCTGGTGATCCTGCTCTACTTCTACCCCCATACCATCCGCTACGAGGACGGCAAACTGCGACGCCTCTTCGGCGAGCAGTGGGACGCGTGGGCGAGCCGGACCTGGGCCCTGATCCCGCGCCTGCCGGCCCGGGACGGAGCGACGGAGAAGGCCCGCTGGTCCGGGCGCCTGAGCTTCCTGCGGAACGGCGAACCGATCCACATCCTGATCGGCGGCCTCTGCCTGGCCTGGCTCTACTACCGGGTCGTCGGATCGTAGTCGGCGGGAGCGGAGGAGCGGCTCGAGGTCGACCGGCTCAGCCATGCTCCGCCAGGAACCGGACGAGGTCGAAGGAGGAGATGATCCCCTTCACCACCCCACCTTCCACGACGAGCACCCGGTGGATCGTCTCGCGAACCATGATCTTGCAGACTTCCTTGACGTCGGCGTCCGGTCCCACCGCCACGATGTTGGGGTTCATCCAGTCGCGCACGCGGGCCTGCCCGAGGATCTCGGGGCTGTAGTCCGCCTGCGAGAAGTACTCCTCGTTGTCCCAGAACCCCTCGCCCCTCTCCTCGTCGAGGGGGTTCATCAGGTAGTACTCGCTGCTGGCCGGCGCGAGTCGCCCTTCGCTCACGTGCTCGCGGCGCGCGATGTCCGACGCGGTGAGCACTCCGAGGAGGCGCCCGGCCGAATCCACGACGGGGGCGCCGCTGATGTGGTACTCCTCGAGCGTCTCGATCGCCTCTTCGATCAGGGCATCCGCCGCGAGGACCTGGACGTCGCTCACCATCAGGTCCTGAGCCTTGATGCCCTGCAACGATCCCTTCTTGGAGGCTTTCTTCATGGCCGGGGGAGAGTAGGGGAGACCGTCGGAATCCACTAGATGCTACCGCGAATCGGCCTCCGGAGACCAGCGGGGAGGGAATCCACGGTGCGTCGCCCCGGACTCCTTCCGGAACGCCCGCCTCTCGGGGGGATCGCGCGGTCTGGTAGACTGGCCGCACGTCCGCGCCGGAGCCCTATCGGCGCGGACTTGCCCCATCGTCCCTGTTTCGGGACGAGTCGGATGAGCACAGGAGGACGGGACCACGAACACGGAGTCCGAATCCCCGCCGGCGGATGCCGGTGACCCGAACGAGGAGGACGTCCTCGCGGCCGGCCGTCGCGCCCCGGCGCAGGCCGACAGCGAGGCGCGCTTCCGCGCTCTCCTCGCGGGAATCCACGAGCCCGTCCTCATCATCGATGCCCACGGGGTCATCCACGAGGCCAGCGACTCGATGGAAGCCGTCTTCGGCTACGCGCCCGACGATCTGCGGGGACAGAACGTCACGGTCCTGATGGACGAACCCCACTGCTCCCGGCACGACGAGCACATGGCGCGGTACCGGAGGACGGGGCAGGCGATGATCCTGGAAGGCACGCGGGAGGTCGAGCTCCTCGACAAGGAGGGGCGTACGCTGATCTGCGAGCTCTCCGTGTCGGAGGTCGACGATCGCCGGGAGGGCGGATCGATGTTCGTCAGCGTCTTCCGGGACGTGACGGCGAGGAAGGAAGCGGAGCGGAAGCTGCAGATCAGCGAACGTCGCTTCCGGGCGATCTTCGATCAGGAATACCGCTACGTCTGCCTGCTCGAGCCGGACGGAACCGTGATCGAGGCGAACCCGAAGTCTCTCGACGCGATGGCGCTGTCTCGAGAGGACGTCGTCGGCATGCCGTTCTGGGAGACGGGGTGGTTCTCCCGCTCGGTCGACGTGAAGCGGGGAATCCGCGACGCGGTGATGGCGGCGGCGAAGGGAGAGCGGATCGTCCGGGAGCTGAACCTGCGGGACGTGGGCGACGAGTACCGCGTCGTGGAGGTGTCGATCAAACCCATCCGCAACGAGGCGGGGGAGGTGACGATGCTCGTGCCCGAGGGTCGGGACGTCACCGAGCTTCGGCTCGCCCGCGATCGCGAGACGTCGATGCTGAAGGCGCTCGCGACGATCGGCGAATCCGCGGCGATCCTGGCCCACGAGATCAAGAACCCGATCACCGCCATCAACTACGCGCTACAGGCCGTGGCCTCCGAGCTCGGCGAGGATCAGAAGGCGACGATCGACGACCTCGTGGAGCGACTGAGGCTCCTCGAGAAGATGATGCGCCGCACGCTGTCGTTCACCCGACCTCTCGAGTTCCACCCGAGGATCTGTCCGGTGATGCCGCTACTCGAGCGCGCGGCCGGCGCTCTCGCCCCTCTCGCCGAACGAGAGGGAGTGGAGATCGAGCTCCTCGCCGACGACTCCCCCGAGGTTCACGCCGACCCCGATCTCCTCGAGGAGGTGTTCACGAACCTGATCGGCAACGCCGTCGAGGCCATGGAGTCCGCCGGTCGCGTCCGGGTTCGCGTGGCCCTCGGACGCGAGTCCGACTTCGTGGTCGTCGAGGTGGCGGACGACGGTCCGGGCATCGCGAACAGCCTGCGGGGCAGTCTGTTCAAGCCCTTCTTCACGACGAAATCGAGCGGCACCGGCCTGGGGCTCGCCCTCTGCCGGAAGATCCTCGAGGAGCACGGCGGCTCGATCGAGCTGCGCGACGGGGCGCTGGGCGGCGCGTGCTTCGAGGTTCGGCTGCCGGTGGCCGGGTGACCGTTGGAGCGCCCGCTCGCGCGCGGCGAGGGCATAAAAAAAGGCGGTCGCCCGTGCAATGCCCCATCTGATTGAGGGATGAAGGAGGAGAGAGGGGTATCCCTCAACGGCACGGACGACCGCGATGATCTAGTGAAGACGTTGGCACTCTAGTCGATTCTCCCGGATCCGGCACGAGAGCAGAGTGCGTACCCGCCTCCGATCTTGTACGTAGAGCCCCTCCGCGCGGGGGTGGGACGGTGCGGACACTGCCCCGCTCCACTACGGGCAAATCGGTAGGGACAGGGCGAGGCGAGGGGGCGTATCGTCGAGTGGGGAGGGACCCGCCTCCCTCCTCTTCCGTCCCCTTCGCCGCGATGGAAGACAACGCCGAGCCCGCCTCCTTCCAGCGCATCCTCGTGGGGATCTGCGAGGATCGGCGGTCGGACCACGCGCTCCGGGCGGCGGTCGAGCTGGCCGAGCGCTGGGGGGCGGACCTCGAGCTCCTCCACGCCGTGCCGTTGCGGCATCCGGACTGGCTGGACATCGATCGCGTGCGCCTGGCCGCGGGCACCGCCGAGGCTCTCACCCGGGCCTGGAAGACCGTGGTCGAGCACCTGGAGTCCGATCTCCCCGATCTGCGATGGCAGGGCCGGTCCCTGGAGTCGATCCTGCGCGTCCTGCCCGGACACCCCGCGAAGCTGCTGCTCGATCAGCGCCGCGCGACCCAGGCCGACCTGATCGTGCTGGGGGCCCACGCTCGCCGCGGCCTCTTCGACTTCGGCAATACGGCCCGGGCGGTGCTGGCCGAGGCGGACTGCCCTCTCTGGATCCAGGTCTCCGAGCCCCGCCCCCTGCGCCGGATCCTCGTGCCCGTGGACCTCTCCGACGAGAGCCTCGCCTCCATGGTCCTCGCGAGCCGTCTCGCCGCCGAGCTCTCGGCCCGGGTGACCGTGCTCTCGTGCTTCGACGCGCCGGTCCACAACCTGATCGCGGGAGGCGAGGGCGCCGAGGAGGAGACCGACACGATCGTCTCGCAGGTGCGGGAGTCCGCGCTGAGGAAGCTCGCCCTGCTGGCCGAGCAGGTCTCCTGGGCCGACGGACCGCCCGCTGTCGACTTCGTGGCCGCCGATCCGGTGGGCGAGATCCTCCGCCGGCAGGACGAGACGGATCTGATCGTCATGGGGACTCACGGACGCACCCGCTTCTCCGCGGCCGTCCTGGGCAGCACGGCCTACGCGGTCCTCCGGGAGGCGCGGATTCCCATCCTCCTCCGGCGCCGCCTGCGCCAGGACTGGATGGCGTAGAGCGCCGATTCCGCGGAAAACCTGCGTATATGTGCGCATTTGGCCTTCTCGTCCGGCCGTAGGGCCGGATCATCGGGGGTCCCCACTTTCCCGGAGTCGGGTCCGCCGCCGAGGGCCGAGCCCTACAATCCTCTCCGCCCCGGCGCCCTCGTCGCCCATGGAATCCGCGAAGCCCACGATCCAGGTCTTCCTCGTCGACGACCAGTCGATGATCCGCGCCGCGCTCCGTGCGTTCCTGAACCAGCGCGAGCACTTCACCGTTTGCGGCGACTGCGGCGATGCCCGGGACGCCGTCGAGCAGATGAAGCGCGCCCGTCCGGACGTGGTGGTCCTCGACATCACCATGCCCGGTCTGTCGGGACTGGACGCGATTCCCCTGATCCGCAAGGCCCTGCCCCGGACGAGGATCCTGATGCTGACTCACCACGAGGGCGAGACCTTCGTGGAGCGAGCCCTGCAGGCGGGGGCGGAGGGGTACCTCTCCAAGGACTCGGATCCCGCCGAGCTCGCCCTCGCCATCGAGGCCGTCCACCGCGGCGACCCGTTCGTCTCCCCCAAGGTGGTGGCGGGGCTGATCACGAACGTGCGGAACGGCAATCCCGCCTCCGGCGTTCCGCGGACGCGCATCGGGTCGCTGACCCAGAGGGAGCGCGAGGTGTTCCAGCTGCTCGCCCTGGGCCGGAGCAACAAGGAGGTGGCCACCGAGCTCGAGATGAGCCTCGGCACGGCCAAGAAGCACCGGGAGAACCTGCAGCGCAAGTTGCAGTGCAGCTCGGCGGCCGAGCTCGCCCGCCTCGCGATTCGCGAGGGCCTGCTCGACTCCTGACCGCGGCTACGGCTTGCCGCCCCGCCGGCTTCGGAGCCACGCGAAGAAGCCGGATCGCTCGTGGGAGCGCAGGACGGCGAACCAGAGGACCAGGAACGCGAGAACGAGCGCCCCGGCCTTGGCGAGGATCGCGGCGACGACTCCCAGCTCGGAGAAGTTCTCGGCGTGGTCGATCCACAGCGCGATCGCTCCTCCCCCGATCACCACGAGGAGAACGCCGGCGATCCGTCCCAGCTCGAACTGCACGGGGGCCTCCGAGCGGCTCGCCATCATGCCCATGGCCGCCAGGACCGCGAAGGTGATGCAGGTCGTGATCCCCGCGCCCACGTATCCGTAGCGGGGGATCATCCAGGCGTTGAGTCCCACGTTCACCACCACCGCCGCGAGGTTGATCCCGAACAGCCGCCCGGTGCGCTTGGCGATGAAGAGCGGCATCTGCGAGACGTGGTAGAGGGCCCAGAACACGTAGCCCGCGGAGATGTAGGGGATGACCTGGAAGGCGTCGTAGAACTCGGGCTTCTCCGAGCTCGCGAGGAGGATGGCCGCCTGCCGCCCGCCCAGGATGACGCACAGGCTCGCGGCTCCCACTACCAGGACCGCATAGGAGCTGACGCGCGCGAGGAGCCGTCCGCGTTCGATCGCGTCCTTCACCTCGAAGATCCACGGCTGGAAGATCTGGATGAAGGGGCCGAGCATCATCGCGGTGACGAGGTAGGAGATCTTGTAGCCGTGTCCGTAGATGCCGATGAGGTGCGCCCCTCCTCTGCCCTCCCAGTAGTGGCCGATCAGCCAGCGATCGAGCTGGTGGAGGGACAACTGGCACAGCCCGACCGGCACGAGAGGCGCGGCGTAGATCAGGATCGGCTTCAGGATTCTCCAGTCGATGCGAGGCTTGAGCGTCACCAGCATCCATCCGGTGAGGGCCGCCGAGGTGAGGATCTCCCCTGCGAGCATGCTCAGGAGGAACCCCCGCACTCCGAGTCCCAGGAATCCGATCAGCAAGAAGTTGAGGGCGACCTCGACCAGCAGCTTGCCCGTCTGGATCGTGGTGAAGAGATTCGATCGCTTCAGGATCATCAGGTAATAGAACCCGGCGACCGTGCTGAGCTGGAACGGGATGAGGACGAGGACGAGCCGCAGGATGCCCACGAGCTCTTCCTTCGGCATCTCCTCCTCCGCCTTGAACACCAGGGGCGCAAGGTCCCGGCTGATGCTGAAGACCAGTCCGCACACGATCCAGGCCGCGAGCGTGACCACGAGGGTGCTCGAGGTGACGACCCTGGCTCGGTCCTCCGGCTTCTGGCGATCGAAGTAGAAGCGGACCATCGACCCGAGGATGTTCTGGCCGAGGACCTGCTGCATGCCGATGGCGAAGAGATCCACGATCTCCTTCACGCCTACTCCCACCGTCCCCAGCCAGCCCGTGTAGAAGACGTGCATCACCACCGCGACGAGCTGGCGGATGAAGGGGGCCGCGCTGTAGATGGCCGAGTGCTTGAACAGCCCGGTCAGCGACCGCTCCGATCGGGGAGAAGAGGGCATGCTGGGGGCGCACACCGTAGGACGGCGCCCCTCCCGTTTCGACCGTTCACCGCAACGGCTGTACGTTCGCGGGGGAGACCCGGATCATCGGGAGCGGGAATCCTCCCGCCGCACGAGCCAGGCGCGGTGACCCCGGGCCAGCCTCGAGACCAGGAGGATCCCGCGGCGCTTCCCCGATCCCCGCAGGCGCCCGGCGAGCTGCTTCGCGGTGTCGGGGTGACCCCGCTTCTTCACGGTGACCGGGCCGATCCCGTGCTCGGCGAGCATGGCGCGCACCCGCCGGCGATCCAGGGGGGCGCTCCCGATCACCTCGTAGGCCTGCAGGAGCGGCGAGCGGGGCATGTGGTCACCGCCGAGGTAGGCGATCCCCGGCCCCAGGGGCGCCAGGGCCTCCTCGCGGGCGAGGCTCCCCAAGAGCCCGCTCCGGATCAGCGCGGGGTCGGGCTCGGCGATCCAGGACACCTCCGCCGCGGCCTCGGGGTCCAGGGGCTCCACCTCCGCGGGGATTCCCTCGAGCGACGCGGCGCCTCCCCGGCCGTCCAGGGCCAGGACCTGGCGGTGGCCCGCGATCCCCCCCGCCTCGGCGAGAGCGCCGATCCACAGGTCCAGCTCCTTGAGCTCGCCCCGCAGGCTCACCCACTGCCAGGCGTGGGGGAGCTCAGGAGATCGCGGGTCGAGCCGATCGACGTCCGTTCCCGGCGCGAGCTTCACGCAGGCCCCGCGGACGTCTCCCACGAGGGCCAGGCACGTCCGCCAGGGAGGGGACCACCGGGCCGGATCCCCCAGCCGCCTCGGCCGGTCCCCCGCGAGGCTCCGCCGGCGGTCCGGATCGAGCAGGAGGAGATCGGGCCGAAGGGGGGGCCTCTCCGCGTCCGCCACGAGGATCCGCGCTCCGCCGGTCCGCCCCGCCAGGTTGGCCCGGAGCAGCCCCGCGATCCGCGGATCCCGGTCCGCGGCCACGAGCGGCACGCCCGCCGCCGCCAGGGCCATGCTGTCGCCCCCGATCCCCGCCGTGGCGTCCAGGACGACCCCTCCGCCGACGTGGCGGGCGAAGCGCGCCGCCCGGGCCCCGGCCACGTGGCGGTGGGACGCCTGCTCCAGCCCCTTCTCCGTGAGCAGCAGGCGGGAGGCGCCGTCGAGCTTGCCCCGGGCCCTCCGGCGCAGCGCGTGGAGCCTCGCGGCCTCGAGCGCCAGCTCGGGGGGCAGGACGCGCCGCAGGGCCGAGCCCGCGGCGAGGGCGTCGAGGTCGGGCTCCAGGCCCTCCAGGGCGGCCTGGATCCCGGGATCGTGCAGCGGATCCGTCATGGGCGAACGGGTCTCGTCTCGATATCGGGAATCGATGTCTCGGGGACGGGATGTCCGCCCCCCCGAAAGGAATCCTGTCCGATAGACTACTACGAGTAGCTAGCCAATTGGGAGGACTCACTGCCCGCCACCATCGAGAGTCGTCCCTCTGTCCCCGGCCCACCGCGTGGGCTGGATCCATTGATATCTCGCGAGCAAGGGAACCGGCCAATCACAAACGGAGGAGATCGTGAAACGGATCCTCTTGATCGAAGACGAGGCCAGCACCCGGCTTCTCTTCAAGAATCGACTCGAGAGCTTCGGCTGCGAAGTCGTGATGGCGGCGACGGGCGCGATGGGATTGATGGAGGCGCGAGCCTCCCAGTTCGACCTGTTCCTCGTGGATATCGGGCTCGGCTCGGGAATCGACGGCTACGAGGTGTGCCGTCGCCTGAAGGCGATTCCCAGCACGGCGACCATCCCCGTCGTGCTCATCAGCGGACAGGTCAAGGGGCAGGAAGAGCTCCACTTCGGGTACGAGGCCGGCTGCGAGTCCTACCTCGTCAAGGGAGACCTCACCCTGCTCGAGGACGTCGTTCGGGCCATGCTGCGGATCAAGACCCTGCAGGACGACCTGGCCCTGCAGAACCACCTGCTCGAGCAGCAGAACCGTCGGCTCACCGAGGAGCGCCAGCGCGGCGCCGACCTCGAGACGGCCCTCCGCGAGACGGGCGGCCGCTCGCTCGTCTTCCGGGAGCTCGCCGCGGGTCGCCCCGACGGCACGATCATCGTGGACTCCGAGGGCATCATCCGCACGGGGGATCGAGGCGCTCACGCCATCCTCGGCAAGGACCTCGAGAGTCGTCACTTGGCGACCTTCGCCCCCGACAGCGGGCTCGAGGCGTTCGTGCGCGACGCCCGCACCGACACCCACGAGGCGTACCGCTTCGACATCCGCGACAACAGCGGGCGGGTCGTCCACTCGCTGTCCGCCACGGTCGTCCCCCTGATCGCGCCCATCGAGACCACCGAGGGTCCCTCCAAGGTGGTCCTCCTGCTCGACGCGGGGAAGCGGCGGGTGGCCTCGGAGCTGCTCCGGCTCGAGGAGCAAGGCATCCCGCGGGGAGAGACGGGTCCCCTGCTCGAGGCGGCGCGCGGCATCTTCCACCCCACGGCGCTCATCGGGATCAGCCCCGCCATGGTGTCCCTCCGGGAACGCGTGGTCGCGGTGGCCAAGAAGAACACGCCCGCGCTCATCCGCGGCGAGAGCGGGACGGGGAAGAAGCTCGTCGCCCGCGTCCTCCACTACACGGGCCCCTCGAGCGGACCCTTCCTGACCGTCAACTGCGCGGCCATGGCCCCCGAGGAGCTCGAGGGCGAGCTCTTCGGCTACGTCAAGGGCGCCTTCCCCGACGCGATCGCCGATCGGCCGGGCCTCTTCCAGCAGGCGGGCCACGGCACGGTCCACATCGACGAGGTGGGGGAGATGCCGCTTCCCCTCCAGGCGAAGCTCCTGCGCGTGATCGAGGAGGGCGAGGTCACTCGCCTCGGCTCCGGCACCTCGGAGCGCACCCAGGCCCGCATCATCGCCTCGAGCAGCACGGACCTCGGGGCTCTCTGCGAGGAGGACCAGTTCCGCCGGGACCTCCTGTATCGCCTCGGCGCCGGCGACATCCTCGTCGAGCCCCTCGCGCGGCGGGCGGAGGACATCGAGCCTCTCGCCGAGCACTTCCTGCGACGGCTCTGCGGCACCGAGGAGCCCGCCCGCTTCTCCGAGGAAGCCCTGTGGGTCCTCAAGCAGCACGACTGGCCCGGCAACGTCCGCGAGCTGCGCAACTGCGTGGAATCGGCGAGCGGGCTGGCGCGAGGCGAGGAGATCGAGGTCGACGACCTGCCCCAGCCTCTCGTGGAGCTCTTCCGGCGCCTCGACGCGAAGGAGATCCCGGCCGCGATCCCCCGCCCCCTCGGCGCTCCGCGGGGCACCCGGATCCAGACCGGCCCGGGAGCCGGCGAGGTCGAGAGCCAGGACCGGCTCACCGAGCTGTGGGGAACGGAGGAGGAGCCCAGCCTCGGCCTCTGGGAGAAGCGCGGCCTCCTGGATGCCCTCCGCCGCACGGAGGGCGACAAGCTCGCGGCCGCGAAGCTCCTGGGTATCGGCAAGAGCACCTTCTACCGCAAGCTCAAGACGCACGGGATCACGTAGCGATCGATCCCGTCCTCGTTGGCATCAGAAGGGCGCGAGGGCCGGGGAGCCCACCGCGGCCAGCGGGGCGTTGCTGGGCATGCCCGGGTTGGTGAGCTGCGCCTCCACGGCCGTGGTATCCAGATACACGGCCGGCCGCCAAATCGAGCGGGAACAGGGGTTTGCAGCGAATCGCTGAGCCGGATTCTGGCCGTGGTCCTGGGCATCGGCAGTCTGCTTCCTGGATTCTCTCCCCAACTCTCTGCCCCGGTGGTCGTCACGCGGCGCGGCAGTAGTGTCTGAGGATGCCACCCAGGCGCTCGTGGCACTCGACATCACCCGTCCCCCGGGGCAC
>CAYRXS010000125.1:0-19229 GCA_964428225.1 uncultured Planctomycetaceae bacterium | reverse complement strand
GGGCGCGAGGCGGCCCTCCTCGAGGTGCACCTGGATCTCGCCGGGGACTACGTCGCCGACCGCCTCTTCCCCGCGGCCACCGGCGTCGACCTCCTGGAGACGACGCTCCTCCACCTCGCGGGGCGGGAGCGCCCGCCCGCACGGCCTCTCGCGCGACCCGCCGCGGTGCGCTTCGTGTACGCGGAGGATCTCGCCGCGGACGGCGATGCGAAAATGGAACGGTTGCGGGCCCTGTCGGACGACCTCGAGGTGGACGCCGCGATTCCCGCCACCGGCGAGGGAGGGACGCGGCGAGTGGGCTGCGTGCTCGCACGAGCGCCCTCCGTCGAGGGAATCACCGAGCTCACGGGCGCGATGGATCGCATTCTCGGGCGGTAGAATTCTCGGGACCGCTCGCCCGCGACGACGAGACACGCCCGACGATCTTCCGGACTCCACATGAACCACGATCACGCATCGACGAGCCGCGCGCGCCCGCCCTGGGCGCTGCTCCTCCTCGCGGTCGGCCTTGTCGGCGCCCTGCTCTCCGCCTGCGCGGGCGAGGGCGACCCGCCGCGGCGCGCCATCCTGATCGTGCTCGACGCGGCGCGAGCGGACCGGTTCTCCTGCAACGGGTACGAGCGGGAGACGACCCCCCACATGGATCGGCTCGCCGGGAAGGGCATGAACTACCGGCGGCACTTCGCGAACGGGAGCAGCACCCGCAACAGCATGCCCACGCTGATGTACTCCCGCTACTTCGTGAAGGCGGTGTTCCCCTACTACCTGGAGCTTCCGGAGTACCGGCCGATCGACCTGTTCCGGACGCTGGACGCGGAGGCGATCTCGCTGTCGGCCTGCCTGGAACGGGACGGCATCCACACCGTGGGAATCTCGGCCCACCAATGGTTCCAGGAGGACACGGAGTACGCCCTCGAGTTCGGCGAGTTCCACGACCTCCCGCGGCGGATCCCGTACCCGGAGGAGCACGGCTACCCTCGGGCCGAGGCTCTCGTCGACTACACGATCGACTGGATCGAGGGGGCCGATCCCGAGCAGGAGTTCCTCCTCTACCTGCACCTGATGGACACCCACTTCCCGCACCTTCTGGAGGAGGACGCGGCGCACTTCTTCGGCGCGGACACCTACGAGACGGAGAGCTTCGACGCCCAGGGGTACCCCCTCTCCAAGGACCTGGCCCTGAGCGGGCGGGACCGGGAGTACATGGACGCCCTCTACGACGGCAGTCTGCGCTACACCGATCGCCACCTGGGCCGGCTCTTCGACTTCCTCGAGGAGCGGGGCGAGCTGGACTCCACGCTCATCGCGATCACCGCCGATCACGGAGAGGAGCTCCTCCACACCCCCCGGCGCTTCTCTCACGGATCGTGGTGGGAGCCCGTGGCGCACATCCCCATGATCCTCTCCTATCCGCAGCGGGTCGCTCCGGGCGTGACGGACGCCCTCACGTCGAACGTGGACGTCTACCCCACGATCGTCGAGCTGCTCGACGTGGGGCTCCCGCCGGGCAAGTCGGTCGACGGGACGTCCCTCCTCGAGGGGCTGGACGGGACCGGCCGGGAGGTCGTGTACGCGTGGTGCGGGATCCGCACGGAGCGCCTCAAGGCGATGGGGGACCTCCGCGTCTTCCTCGAGGATCCCGAGACCCCGCGCTTCCGGTTCTACGACCTGGCGTCGTCTCCCGACGAGACGAGCGAGGTAGGCCCGGAGTGGAGGGAGGAGGCCGAGCGCCTGCTGGCCGACTGCCGGGAGCGGCTGGGACCCCGGTTCGAGCGGTTCGACTCCGCCCGCGACGACCGTCCTCCGCGCTGGGAGTTCGCCGTCGGGGCTCGTGACCTGCGCGCTACCGGCGTCGACATCCCCGTCGGGGGCGGCCCGGGCTGGTGGGAGGAGCTCGAGAGCGACTCGGGGTGGGTCCGGACCAACCCGCGTCGGGCGTCGTGCCTCATCGCCCGGACCGAGGCCGTCCCGCTCGAGATCACCATCCCGATCCCCAGCGGCGAGTACGAGCTCTCGGTCGCCCTCTGGGGACGCTGTCGGATCACCCCCGAGGGAATGCCCGGGCCCGTCGAGATCGAGGGACCGGCTTTCGATCCCCGGCACATCGGTCGTTCGCGTGATCTCGTGCCCGTCGGGACGATCCTGGTCCAGGACGGTGTGCTGCGCGCGAGGGTCGAGCCCGACACGAGCGACGGCTGGCTGCAGCTGACCAAGCTGGGGCTCGTGCCCGTCGGACTCGACGTCGACGACGAGGAGGCCCGCAAGCGGCGGGAAGCCCTCGGGAAGCTGGGCTACGGGGGGTAGAGTGGCGATGACTACCCGGACTCCTCGAGGTCGGCAGAATCCCCCGGCCGTCCGCGGGAAACCCCTGCAGGCCGCGCCGGAACGAGCCGATAGCAAAACCCGCCAGCGATGAACCCTGGATCCCCGAGCTCCGGCCGGCTGTGCGTCTTCCAGATGCACCACACCGACGCCGACGAGAAGCTGCTCGAGACGAGCGCGGTGCCCCGCGTGGTCGAGAGCAGGCTGTTCGACCGAGTCGTGCTCGCGGTCGCCGACGTTCCCGAGAACGACGTGCTCGGCCGCTGGGCGGACCGCTGGGGCGTCGAGGTCTTCCGCGGGGCCGAGCGCAACGTGGCTCGGCGTATCCTCGACTGCGCGCGCGCGAACGATGCGCGGGTGATCGCCCGCGCGCTGGTGTGGTGGTTCTTCATGGACCTCGACCTCGTGGAGGCCCAGCTGCGCGCACTCGAGGAGTCCGAAGCCGACACCGTCGACCTTCCGCGCGACTTCGACATCCGCTTCGGGGCGAGCGTGTTCCGCACGAGCTTCCTGGAGAAGACGGTCGCGCTCCTCGATCGGGACGAGACGCTGCGACGAGAGCTGCAGATGAATCCCTGGAGCCTCGCGGACGTGCGGCCCGAGGAGTTCACCGCACAGACGCTCCAGGAGGTGCCGGTACTCGACCGCGCGGTCTTCGACGAGCTGCGCGAGCGGATGCGGGCGGTGTGGCCGAACCGATGGGACGGCGCGGGATCGTCGCTCTTTCCCTACCGTCTCGCCGTCCGGCACCTGGCCGAGAGCGGCGGCGAGGCCCTCGACGTGGCCTGCGGGCTCGGGGCGGGCACGGCGTTGCTCGCGGAGGCGGGGCGCGTGGTCGGGGTGGACACGAGCGCGGAGGCGATCGAGCGCACGGCCGAGCGCTGCGGCGAGGGGGTGGAGCTCGTCCAGGGGGACGCCCTGGAGCTCGACTTCCCCGCGAACCGCTTCGACGTCGCGGTCTCCGTGCACACGATGGAGCACGTCGCCGACGACCGCCGCTTCCTCGAGCGGATCGCGCGGTGGCTGAAGCCCGGGGGACGGCTCGTGCTCGAGGTGCCGTTCCGCACGCGCTACCCCTTCCGCGACGTCGAGGAGCCGCTCAGCCCGGACCACATGCGCGAGTACGACGCGGCGGGCCTGCTCGAGCTCGTGCGCGAGCACTTCACCGTCATCGCCACCTTCGGCGTCAGCCGCGGCGCCTATCTCCCCCTCGAGCGGGCGCGCAACGCGGGTTTGATCGTCGGGGTCACCAACGAAGGGAGCTGAGCCGCCGATGGGAGCGATCTACGTCATCGGAGCCGGTCCCCTCGGCCTGAACACGCTGCGCTGGGCGCGCGAGTGCGGTCTGCACGTGATCGCGACCGACCGGAATCCGAAGGCTCCCGGCTTCGCCTTCTCCGACGAGAGCCACGCGATCGACGGCACGGACGTCGAAGCCCACCTCGCCTGCGCGCGCGCATCGCGCGAGCCGGTGGTCGGAGTGCTCTGTGGCGCGGAGTTCGCGGCGCGCACCGTGCAACGCCTGCGCGAGGCCCTCGGCCTGGAGGCGAACGACGCCGCGACGATCGAGCGCGTCCTCGACAAGCGGGCGATGAAGCGCGCGTTCCTCGAGGCGGACGTGCCCACGCCCGCCCTCTTCGAGGTGCGCAACCCCGACGAGCTGCGCGCTCTCGCCCGCGCCGAGGGCGCTCCCCTGGTGATCAAGCCCGCCGGCGGCTCGGGCAGCCGCGGCGTGCGGCTCGTCGATGCGAGCACCGACCTGGAGGAGGCCTTCGGGAAATCGCTCGCCTCGGTCGAGGGCGAGACGCGGATCCTGGCCGAGCCCTTCCACGCCGGCCGCTCGATCGACGCGAACGGCCTCTTCCTCGACGGCGAGCTCCACGCCTGCGGCGTGCTGGAGAAGTGGTCGACGCCCTTCCCCGACTTCCTGCCGGTGGGGGGGTGCGATCCGGCGGAGCTCCCGCGCGAGGAGCGCGAGGCGGTCATCGCCCTGCTCGAGCGCGCGTGTCGCGCCGTGGGCCTGCGCGCGGGTCCGGTGAAGGGGGACTTCCTGCGCACGGAGACCGGCTACGTCGTCCTCGAGGTCGCGCCTCGCTTCCACGGCGACGTGACGACGTGCAACACGCTGCCCTTCGGCTCGCGGATCAATCCCCTGCGCTTCTGGTTCCGCCGCCTCGCGACGGGGGAGACGGACCTCGCGGAGCTCGCGCCGGAGCGCGAGGCCTACGCCACGTGGCGCGTCCTGTGCCTGCCCCCGGGCCGCGTCGAGTCGCTCGCGGATCCCGCCAGCATCCTGCCCTTCGGGAGCATCACGAAGCTCTGGCACAACCCGCGGATCGCGGACCGCATCCCGCGCTACACCGACACGACAAAGATCCCCGGCTAC
This sequence comes from uncultured Planctomycetaceae bacterium, assembly GCA_964428225.1. Taxonomy (GTDB): domain Bacteria; phylum Planctomycetota; class UBA1135; order UBA1135; genus JBFMCU01. The sequence goes on along the minus strand of CAYRXS010000125.1, from coordinate 14,521 downwards.
GTCTGCGCCTGGGGCGACGACCGCGCGCAGGCCGAGGAGACGATCGCGGCGTGGCTGGAGGTCGCGGGCTATCGCGTGGATCCCGATCCCGCGCATGCGGCGTGGTACGAGCGGCTGCGCGCCCGTCTCGACGCGCTCGGTCTCGGCGGCGCCCTCCGGCGCACCGCCGCCTGAGCCCGTTCCTCAGTCGATCAGGTACTCGAGGATCTCGGGAAGGCTCTCGCGCCGCGAGGGCGACGGGAGAGGATCGAGGCCCAGCTCCAGGCGCTCCAGGCGATCGAACCACGAGCTGGATTCGGGGTAGATCTCGCGCGCTCGCTCCCAGGCGAGGTGGGCATCGGCTCGCCGACCGCGCTGCCAGCAGAGATCCCCGTAGAGGCCCCACGTGTAGTCTTCCTCGTCGTCGAGGGCGCGCTCGATCAGCGGGAACACGCGCTCCGGAGCGTACTCGACGACCTTGGCCGCGATCTGGCCGTCGGGCTCGATCTCGAGAGAGCTCAGCCAGGCCTCGACGGCTCCGTCCACGTCCCCGCGGGCCTCGCGGCAGTCGCCCACCCGTCCCCAGCGGAGCTCGTCGTCCGGGTGATCCCGCAGCTCCTCGAGCAGACGCCGCTCCCAGCGGGCGGGGGCGAGTCTCAGGAGCTCCTCGTGGGCCGACTCCGCCCAGTACCCCCCGTGCTCGTCCAGGAGGAACCGTACCGCGTCCCCGGTCCTTCCGGTCTCCTCCAGGAACCGCACGAGCTGCGCGGCCTCCTCCGTGGCGGGCACGCAGCCTCCCCGCATCGTCTTCGCGCGGAGGATCGCCTCCGCCTCTTCGGGCGCGAGCGCGACGAGGATCTCGAGGCTCTCCGGCTGGAGAATGTTCTCCGCGGCGACGCGGAGCAGGATCTCGCCGGCCTCCTCCCGGCGACCGACCCGGTGGAGGAGGAGGGCCCGGTTCTGCCAGTCGCCGATGTCGTGGTCGACGTCGGCGGGATCCTCGTACCACTCCTCTTCCATCCGGGCCAGGGCCTGCGCGGGCGCGAGGTCGACGAGACGGGAGGTCAGCTCGGCGTCCCAGGGATCCTCCTCGAAGGCTCGCAGGTAGAGCTCGGTGGCCCGGTGCGTCTCGCCCGCCGCGAGGAGCCGATCGGCCACGCGGAGACGGGACTCGGTGTCCGCGACGGGCAGCTCCTCGAGCAGGCTCGCGGCGCGTTCCACGTCGCCACGGGCGAGCGAGATCTCGAGGAGGACGCACCCCATGGTCGTGGGCTCGCGCGCCAGCTCCTCCAGGATCTCCCCCGAGTCGATCCAGGCCCGGAGCTCCTCCCGCCATCCCCCCGTGCGGGACTCACTCGTCGTCGTCCGGGCGGGGGGCGCGTCCGGCGAGTACCTCCTCCACGCCGCGAAGGAGTCCGCCGTGGGTACGGGGAGCGGTTCGTCGGCCGGCTGCGGCCGGAGCGAGGGTGACGAATCGGAAGGGCGGAGGACGAGTTCCTTCCGAGGGAGAGACGATGTCCGGAACAGCGCCGCGCCGAGGAAGAAGCCGAGAGCGACGCACACGAGGGCCTTCAGGTTCATGGGAGGCGGAAGCGCAACTGCCGTTCCCGGCCGCGGCTCACGCCTCCCGGCCGCGTCGAGCAGGCTCTGCCCGCGGTCGCGTTACGGATTCCCCCCGGGGATCTCCCAGACCTCCCTCGGCACCGGGAGCACGCTCTCGGGCCGGCGGCGACGCACGAAGCGGCGGCGGAGCCGGCGGCGCTGGCGGGTGACCGAGCGCAGGACGCGGTCGCGGCGCAGGGGGCGACCGAGACGCTCGCGCTCGGCGAAGTACGCGTCGAGGAACGCGAGCTGCTCGGCGGGCTCGAAGAGGTCCGCGCCGAAGAGCATGAGGCAGGCGAGGTTGTAGGTCGGCCCGCGCAGCCCGGAGTAAGGGCCGCCGCGCCAGGCGTCGAGGAACCAGAGGCGTGGGGTGCTCGCCTCTCCCGTCACCAGCAGGTTGCGCGGGAAGAGGTCGCGGTGGACGAAGCCGCGCTGGTGGAGGCGGGCGATCTCGAGGGCCAGCTCGACGAGCGCGGGGCGTCGCAGGTCCCGAACGTCCTCTTCGAACACCTCGCGCAGCGTGCGCGCGTTGCCGACGCGCTCGGTGTAGAGGAACTGGAACACGGGCAGGCCGACGGCGTTGCGGTAGCAGCCCGCGGCGAGGGGGCGGGGTGCGCCGAAACCGTTGCGGCGGAGCCAGGCGAGGTTGTCGTACTCCTGCAGGGCCGGCACGTCGAGTCCGGGCAGCAGCGCGCGCGCCGCGTGGCGCAGGCTCGACTTGCCCGCGAGGGGGCCGAGCTTGTACTGGACCCCCAGCACCCCCTCGAGCAGGAAGACCCCGCGCTCGCGGCTTCGTTGCCGGCACGCCACGTCCGCGAGGGGGCGCAGCACCCGGAGGTACTCCGGCTCGCCCCGCAACCAGACCCGGCCCGCCACGCCCGCGGCCTCGGTGCGCTCGGAGCTAGCCACGAGCCTCGCCTCCGCGCTTGCGCGCCACGACGAATGTCTGGCGCGAGACGAAGCGCAGCGAGTGCCGGAAGCCGACGACCTCCGCTCCCGCCGCCTCGAAGACGCGCGCCACCTGGGCCTTCGCGTGGGGGATGCGCCCCCGGGCCCGCCGTCCGAGGGCGGGCAGGTAACGGCGGCGCAGCGCGGGGAGCGCGGCCGCGTCCCAGAAAGAGGCGACGATCAGGTCGCGGCTCACCCGCACGAGCTCGGCCACGGTCTGGCGGAAGACCTCCTCGTCGCGAAGGTGGTGGAGGAGCCGGCAACAGACCACGGCGTCGAAGGCGTCGTCGGGGAAGGGGAGCGCCTCGACGTCGCCGCACACCGCGGATCGCTCCTCCCCGGTCATCGCCTCCAGCATCGAGGCCGACACGTCGAGCCCCACCCAGCGGTCCGCGTGCCCCTCGATCGCCGCGCGCAACCGTCCCGTCCCGCAGGGCGCGTCGAGCATGCGACAGGTCCGACGATCGCCGAGCTCCTTCGCGAGGATGCCCGCCACGAGCCGCGGATCCCGCGCCTCGCGCCTTCGCGAGCTCCAGCGCGCTCCCGAGTACCGCGCCGCGGAGTGCGGCCTCTGCCAGCGCCTCCTCGGCTCCGCGCCGGGCTCAGCGGGTGACTCGGACACGGGAATCAACGGCGGGGGCCGTACCGATCGGCTTTCGAGTCCGTCTCCTCGTTCCGCTTCGCGAAGGCGCGGTCCGGTCCCTCGAACAGCGCGCACAGGGCCGCGGTCTTGAAGCAGAGCAGGGCGCCGAGGATCCCCCCGAACAGCCAGGTCCCCACGGTAGACAGGGCCGCGAAAGTATCGCGCGCGAAGTCGGGCTCCAACGTCCCGTATCCGATGATACCGGGGAGGGCGATCGTGAAGCGCACCAGGAACCAGACGCCCAGGAGCCGGACGCCGACGAAGATCCAGTCGTACTTGTTCATGTCTTACTCCACGTACTTCCGCCGACGGACCTCGCCCTCGCCGTCGACGTCGGGGCGCTCCTCGACGAGCTCGTCGACGCTCGCGGTCTGGAAGGACACGACGGTCCAGCTCGAACTGGAGACCACGCCCTGGTGCCACACGTTCGGCGGAATCGAGATCCAGCGCTCCTCCAGGGGAGCCTCCGAGGAGAAGGGACGCAGCCGGTGCGAGCACCATTCCTCGCCCGGCCGCATCTGGAAGTCGCCCGAGCCTCGCCAGGACACCATGCGCTGGCGGCTGTTCGGGTGCCGCTCGGCTCCGGTCGTCGCGCCGGCGCGCAGGACGAACACCCAGCTCGAGCGGACTCCCCCCGGCGGCGCGTCGCCGTAGAGGTCCAGAGGGATCGGCTCCCAGGCCATGACCTCGTCCGGCGACCCGGCGAGCGCCCTCTCGACGCGGTCGACGATCTCGTCGATCCGCTCGCGAACGCCCTCGCCGGCGAGCCGGGCGTCCAGCTCCTCGAGAATCCTCCGCTCTTCCTTCTCCACGTCGCGATCATACGCCGCCCCGCGCGCTCGGCCGCACCTCGGCGTCGGTAGAATGGCCGCTCCATGTGCCCCCTGGACTGGATGGACGCACGATCCCCCTCCGGGGGGACCGACGAGGGAGGATCGCCCGCGGGCGTGGAGACGCCCGATCCCGACACGCTGCTCGAGGAGCTCAACGAGCCCCAGCGCGAGGCGGTGACCTCCGGCGAGGGGCCGCTCCTGATCCTCGCCGGGGCGGGCTCGGGCAAGACCCGCGTCATCACGCGCCGGATCGCCTGGCTGGTCGCGAGCGGGCGGGCCGCTCCCCACGAGATCCTCGCCATCACGTTCACGAACAAGGCGGCGCGCGAGATGCGCGAGCGGGTCGAGGCTGCGCTCCCCGTCAAGGGGATGTGGATCAGCACCTTCCACTCGATGTGCGCCCGCATCCTGCGACGCGACGTCGAGCACCTGGGGAGCTGGACGCGCGACTTCTCGATCTACGACACCGCGGACAGGAACCAGCTGATCAAGACGATCGTCAAGGAGCTCGGCTACGACGTCCAGCGCTTCCGGCCCGCGATGATCGGGGCCTGGATCAGCGAGTGGAAGACGGATCCGTGGGCCCGCCGGGGCGAGGAGGAGGAAGAGGGGACCGGCGGCTACGAGGACGAGGTCTTCGTCAAGGTGCGCGACCGTTACGAGGCCGCGATGGGGGAGAACAACGCTCTCGACTTCGACGACCTGCTCGTCAAGACTCACATGCTGTTCGAGGAGAATCCCGGGGTGCGGGACACCTATGCGAGCCGGTTCCGCCACGTCCTCGTCGACGAGTACCAGGACACGAACCGCATCCAGTACCTGCTCACGCGGCACCTGGCCGGTTGGCATGGGAACCTCGCGGTCTGCGGCGATCCCGACCAGTCGATCTACGCCTGGCGGGGGGCCGACATCCGCAACATCCTCGACTTCGAGGAGGACTTCGGCGGAGCGGGCGACACGGCGGTGCGCGTGGTGAAGCTCGAGCAGAACTACCGCTCGACGCCGTGCATCCTGAAGGCGGCCCAGGCCGTGATCCGCAACAACCGTGGCCGCAAGGAGAAGGACCTGTGGACGGAGAAGGAAGACGTCGAGCTCCTCCACGTCGTCGACTGCGCGGACGAGAACGACGAGGCGGGCGAGATCGCGGCGCGCATCCACGAGTTGCGCAAGGCGGGCTACGACTCCGATCAGATCGCGGTCTTCTACCGGGTCAACTGGATGCAGCGGGCGCTCGAGCGGGCGATGCGGCTGTCCGGGGTTCCCTATCAGATCGTCGGCGGCGTCGAGTTCTACCGCCGGCGCGAGATCCGGGACCTGATCGGCTACCTGCAGCTCGTCGTCAATCCCCGCGACGACGTCGCCTGCGCCCGCGTGCTCAACGTCCCCGCCCGGGGTATCGGGGACAAGAGCCTCGCTCTGCTCGCGGGCTGGGCCGCGGACCGCCGGGTGCCGCTGCTCGCGGCCGCCTCCTCCGAGGAGGCTCGCGCGGCGATCCGGGGTCGGGCGAAGAAGGGGCTGGCCGCCTTCGCGGGGCTCTTCGAGCGCCTGGCGGACCTGGCGGACGGCCCCGCGGCCCTCGCCCTCGAGAGCGTGATCGACGAGATCGGCTACCTGGACTGGCTGGCCGCGAGCGGCGACGCCGACGCGACGAGCCGCGAGGAGAACGTGGAGGAGCTGCTCACCCACGCCGCCGAGTACGACCGCGAGAATCCCGAGGGGGGGCTCCGCGGCTTCCTGCAGGAGGTCGCCCTGGTCAGCGACATCGACGGGTGGGATGATCGGGAGCCGAAGGTCACGCTGATGACTCTCCACGCCTCGAAGGGGCTCGAGTTCCCCGTCGTGTTCATCACCGGCCTCGAGGAGGAGCTGCTCCCCCATGCCCTGGCCCTCGCCGAGGCGCAGGGCCCGAACGAGGGCGAGGAGGAGGAGAGGCGGCTGATGTACGTCGGCATGACGCGCGCCCGCGAGCGGCTCGTCCTGACCCACGCCCGCACCCGCATGCACTTCGGCGAGTCGAGCTGGCGCGCGCCCTCGCGGTTCCTCGAGGAGATCCCTGCGGAGTTCATCGAGGGCGAGGAGGACGACGAGCCGAGGGATCCCCTCGGGGTGTACGAGGCGCCGAGCGGCACGCCCGAGCTGCGCGAGGGGGATGCCGTCGAGCACGACCACTTCGGCTACGGACGCGTGGCCCGGCTGCAGGGCGCGGGAGCCAACGCCCGGGTGACCGTCGACTTCACCCAGGTCGGGAGCAAGGTGCTGCTCGTGCAGTACGCGAACCTGAAGGTGGTCGGCCGATGAGCGGCGTGGTCCCCGGCGGACCTCTCGGCGAGCGGCTCGAGGCGCTCCTCGCCGAGGCGCGCGCGCTCGGGGTGCTCGAGGAGCTGCGCCCCCTGCTCGAGCGCTACCTCGCCGATCCGGTGCCGGCGCCGGAGGTCGCCGAGACCCCCCCGCCCTCGCGCTTCGGCATGGTGGGCGAGAGCCCGGCCATGCAGCGCGTGTTCGACCTGATCGAGCGCGTGGCCCCGAGCGACGTCTGCGTCCTGATCCAGGGCGAGACCGGCACCGGCAAGGAGCTCGTGGCGCGGGCCCTGCACGAGAGCTCGCCGCGGTGCGACGCGACGATGCTCACCGAGAACTGCGCCGCCGTGCCCGCCGGCCTGCTCGAGAGCGAGCTCTTCGGCCACGTGAAGGGCGCGTTCACCGACGCCGTGGCCCACCGCGATGGTCACTTCGTCGCCGCCGACGGAGGCACGATCTTCCTCGACGAGATCGGGGACATGCCGCTCGTGATGCAGGCCAAGCTCCTGCGGGTCCTCGAGCGGGGCGACGTGCGGCCGGTGGGGGGGAACGAGGAGCGCTCCGTGGACGTGCGCGTCGTGGCCGCCACCCACCGCGACCTGGGGGCGATGGTGGCCGAGCGGAGCTTCCGGGAGGACCTCTTCTACCGGCTGAACGTGGTCCGGATCGACCTGCCCCCCCTGCGGGAGCGCGAGGGGGACGCCGCCCTGCTCGCCCGCCACTTCCTGGCGAGCGAGCGGATCCGCATGGACCGCCCCGACGTGGAGCTCACCCCGGAGGCCCTCGAGGCCCTCGCCGCCTGGCGCTGGCCGGGCAACGTGCGGCAGCTCGAGAACGAGATCCGCCGTCTCGTGGCCCTCACGGGGGGCAAGATCCGGCGCTCTGACCTGTCACCGGAAATCACCGCTAGTGTATAGGAGGAAGCCACTACCCCTCCCTCGTCCCCGACCGCCCCTCTGCGAGCGATGAACCGCCACTGCCTCTCCCTCGTATCGTTCCTCTGTCTCTTCCTCCTCGGGGCCTGCTCCGGCGGCGACGATCCGCTCGAGGCCGCGAATTCCGCCCTGCGGCGCGGCGACCTCGAGCGCGCCGAGACCCTCCTGGCCGAGCTGGAGGTCGAGGGGGCCGGCGAGCTCCGCGCGCAGCTCTCGGCCGCCCGCGCGCACCGGGAGGAGACCGCCGGGGCCCTGGACCGGATCACGAGCCGAGCCCCCGAGGCCCCGCGGAAGGAGATCCTCGGCGAGCTCCGCGCCCTGCTCGCCGCCGAGTCCGATCCCGTCATGGAGAAGGAGATCAAGGTGGCGATGAGCCGCCTCGAGGACGTCTACGCCCACGCGGGTCAGGGGGGAACGAGGACGTGGTCGCCGCCGCCCGAGGAGGAGATCGAGGAGCCGCGGGATCCGCTCCACCTGCTGGGGCCGGCCCCCGGCGAGTCGGAGGAGCCGGATTCCGTCATGGCCGAGGGGCTCGCGGGGCTCTGGGACGACGACGAGACCGAGCCGCCCCCGCCGGTGGTGGTCTCCGACGATCCCCCCGTGGCCTCGGCCGAGATGGAGCCCGAGCCCGAGCCCGCCGCCCCCGCGCCGGTGCGCCCCGCCGAGCTCGAGACGGTGCGGGACATCGAGCTCTTCGCCTGGGAGCGGCTGCGCGAGGGGGACGTCGCGACGGCGAAGGAGGCGTGGCTCGAGGCGGCGTCCCGGGTCGAGAGTCCCGAGGAGCGGCTGGACTTCGTCGGGCGAGCCCGTGACCTCGACGACCGGCTCCGTCTCCGCGCCGAGCTGGCGCAGGCCGCCGCGCAGGATCCCGCCGCCTTCGAGGCGCTCGGGGTGGCGGCGGTGACGGACGAGGGGCTCCTCGAGGAGGGCCGGGTCGTGCCCTGGAAGCGCGTGCCGCTGGACCGGTGGATCGTCTTCGGCCGCACCGTGAACCTGTCCGCCCGCGCCGAGCTCGGCCTCGCCCAGGAGCGCCTCGTCCGCCACGACGACGCTCGCGCCTGGCAGCGCCTGCGCCGGCTCGTGCGCGAGGAGCGGATCGAGGAGGCGGACGTCTTCGACGCCGTCGCCCGGCACCGCTCCGAGAGCGTGCCCGAGGGGGGGTACGTGTTCGACGGCGGCGACTGGCTGCCGGCCGCGGAGGCCGCCGAGCTCGCCCGCGAGCGCCTCGCGAAGAAGCTGGTGAAGGACTTTGAAGAGGCCGGACCCGACGAGCGGGACGAGGCCTTCGACGAGCTCTTCGCCGAGGGCTTCGAGACCGAGCTGCGCGCCGCCCTCCAGGCACGCTGGGACGCGATCGCGAAGCGCTTCGAGAAGGACGGCCTCGCCCGGCGCCTTCGCCTGCTCGCGGAGCAGCGCCAGGAGCTCGATCGACGACGCGAGGTCGCCCTCGAGCTGATCTTCGACGAGGAGGAGTACTTCTACCCCTACAACCCCCCCGCCTGTCCGCCGGAGCGGGCCAAGCTGTACCCCGCGGTCCAGCAGCGCGTCGACCGGCTCGTGGACGAGGTGCGGAAGGTCTGGGCGGACGACGCGCGGGTCGCCCTGCGGGGCTCGCTCCGCGAGATGCTCGAGGAGGCAGCCTGGCTCGTGCTGCGCGAGGACGAGTGGGGCAAGGCCTCCATCCTCCCCGACTCGCTGCCCTACTGGATCTTCGGCCTCGATCTGGAGCTCGAGGAGGTCGGCATCGCGGAGTTCGCCTGGGACGAGGACGAGCGGGACCTCCTCGCGCGCTCCCGGCAGATCCGCGACCGGAACCGGGCGATGTGGGAGTCCGGGGAGGTGCCCGAGAACGGGCTGGCGGCGGGCACGGCCCAGCGCCGGCAGGTGGAGATCACGAACGACTACCGCCTGCTACTCGGCCGCAACGCCCTCGCCTGGAACCCCCTGATCCAGGCCGCCGCCTGGGATCACTCGGACTACATGGCCCGAACGGGGGACTTCGGCCACTTCGAGCCGGACCCCGAGCGCAAGGGACCGGGTGAACGGATGAAGCGTCGGGGGTACGATCGGGGTGCGGGGGAGAACTGCCACGGAGGTGGCGGGGATCCCATGGGCGCGCACGTGGGCTGGATCCACTCGAGCGGCCACCACCGAAACCTGCTCGCCGACAGCCACACCGAGATGGCGAGCGGGCTGGTGGGGCGCTACTGGAGCCAGAACTTCGGCGGTGACGATTCCTTCCTGAGGGAGCTTCCCGGATGGTCAGACTGATCGTGGAAGAGGGTGGAGAGCGCCGGGCGTTTCGCCTGGGCGCCGGGGTCCTGACCGTGGGCAGCGGCCGCGAAGCCCGGCTGCGGCTGAGCTCGACGGACGTCGCCGAGCTCCACGCCGAGATCGAGGTGAAGGGCGAGACGGCGGTGATCCGTCCCCGTCCCGGGGTGATGCCTCCGCTGGTGGGCGGGGCTCCCGCGAAGGGCGAGATGCCGCTCGCCGTCGGCCAGGTCGTGACCCTCGGCGGGGCGCGGATCTGGCTCGAGGACGAGGCGGGCGCGACCGCGCCGTCCGCGACCGCGCCCGCCGCGCCGTCCGCGACTCCTCCGTCTCCTTCGACGCCTCCACCTCCCCCGGTCTCCGCGTCGCGCTCCGGCGGGGCGGGCTCCGGCGGGGCGAGCGAGGACCGGCGCCAGGCGGCCATGCGCTCCGCGCGCCAGACGGGGAGACGCGCGGTCGTCGAGCGCACCGCGCCGCGCGTGAAGAAGGGGCTGCCCCCGGTGGCCGTCGTCTTCATCGTCCTGGGCGTGGTCGCGGTCATCCTCCTGGTCCTGCGCTACGGGCTGTCCTCCATGGAGAAGACGACGCTCAGCGTGGACAACGTCCTCGCCGGAGCCCGGGAGGACGTGGAGGAAGGTCGGTGGAGCCAGGCGCACACCGACCTGGGTCTGCTCGACGGGATGGACCTCTCCGACGAGCAGCGTGCGGAGCGCGAGGCGATCCTGGCGATCATCGATCAGACCGAGGTGGTCGCCGATCGCCACGACGTCCACGACGTGGGCACGCAGTGGATGAACACGTTCCTCGAGAAGTACGAGGTGAAGTTCCTGCAGGGCAATCCCGCCCCCGAGCGGATCCGGCTGTTCCTCGAGAGGTGCAGGGAGTTTCGCAAGCGCTGGCCGGACCACCCCCAGATGGAGTGGGTCGATCGACAGGAGTCGCGCTTCGAGGGCGCGGTGAACCTCTCGGCTCCCATGGATCTCGCCTTCGTCAAGTGGAAGATGCGCTTCTTCGTCGATGCGCGGCCGCGCTACTACGACGACGCCTTCGAGCTGCTCGACGAGTTCGAGGGTATCGCCTCGCCGGACGAGCGGACCGAGCTCGCCACCATGCGGGCGGACATGATCACGAATCGCCAGGCCTACGCCGACGATCAGCTCCAGTGGGCGAAGTACGAGTTCGAGAAGAAGAACAACCCGAACAAGGCGGTCTGGTGGCTCGTCAACAGCGTCCTCCACCTCGGCGAGCCGATCCTGGAGGACGAGGCGGCGCGCTACCTGATCCGGATGCCGAACCTTGCCGGGCACCTGCGGGGCTACGAGGACAAGTATCCCGAGATGTTCGAGGACCTGATGAAGAACGCGATCGTCCGGGAGAAGGCCGAGGAGATCGGCGTCTACTGATCGGGCGCGAGCTCCCGCGCGAGGGCGGCTCGCTCGACGGGCTGGGGGGCGAAGGCCGAGAGGTAGCCCTCGAGGAAGGACGGACGCGCGGCGACCGCGCGATCCACGGCGCGGAACCGTCGGTCTCGCGACGAATCCCCGGGGCGCGGATCGAAGGGCGCGAGCTCGGTGGGGGGGCGTAGCACCAGGCCGCGGGGAGAGCGGGCCCAGGCGTCGGCGAGGGAGAGGGAGCGCAGGTCGAGCCCGCGGTCGTGCAGCAGCCCGAGGAGGACGCCGAGCTCGCGGGCCGGCCCGTCGTCCGTCGCCTCCTCTTCGCCCGGGAGCACGACGGCCTCGGGAGGAAGGGTGAACGCCGCCCAGATCTCGTGGCCGAGCACGAGGCAGGCGGGGACGGCCACGGGGATCCCGTGCTCGTGGAGGCGGACGGCGCGCTCCCAGCGTCGGCGAAGCCCCCGCGTGGAGTGCTCGTCGAGGACGAGGACGTCCGCCCCGGCCTCGCGGGCGGTCTCGGCGAACGTGGCGGGGAGGTCCCACCGACGCACCACGGCCCCCGCGGGGGAGTCGTCGCGCCGGCAGACGCCGGAGGTGCGCGACCAGCGCCCCGTTCCGTTCTCGACGACCTCCCGGCGACGGGCGCGCGCCCCCTCCTCGAGCTCGACGGCGAGCGCGCGCCGCCGGCTCCCGCGCCGTTTGTCGGGGAGGGCGCGCGACCAGGCGACGAGCGCTCGACCGCGCGCCGCGGCGCCGAGGTGCTCGCGCAGCGCGGCGGCGGCCCGCGCCAGGTCCTCCTCGACGCGCTCGGCGCCCAGGGGGGAGCGCAGCTTCGCCTTGTGCAGGTCCAGCAGCCAGGGGTGTCCGCTCCCGTCGACGAGCACGTTCCCGAGGTGGAGGTCGGGATGGTCGAGCCCGACGCCGTGCGTCCGTCCCAGGAGCCGGCCGAGCCGACGCGCCAGGCGGGGCCGGTCGGGGAGCGTGCCCGGGTCTCGCAGGTGCTCCGCGAGGGGCCGGGCGTCGGGGATCGCCTCCATCCGCACCTCCCAGCCGCCCGGGAACCGCGCCAGACCGAGGGGGCGGGGGACGGGGAGGCCGGCTTCGGCCAGCGCCTCGAGCAGGGAATGCTCGCGGCGGGCGCCGGCCCGGGCCCGCAGGGAGCGCAGGAGGCCCCCCCCCAGGAAGCGCTTGGCAACGAGCTTCCGGCCCGGGTTCTCGGGATCCTCGGCGAGCACCACCTCGCGTGCCGGGCTCGCTTTCAGGGTTCTCTCGATGTTCACGAGGATCGACCTGTTCGGGAGCGCATCGTAGCGGTCTAGAATCCAGGCCTTGACCCTCCAGCTCTACATTCTGCGCCAGCTCCTCGTTTCCTTCGGCTTCTCGCTCGCGGGGATCGGTCTGCTCGTCGTCCCGAGCGCCACGATCCAGGCGATCCACAAGCTCGGAGGGGTCAGCGTCCTCGCCGTCCTCAACTTCCTGCCCATTGTCTTCGTGGAGCTCGTGCCCTACGTGCTGCCGATGGCCTTCCTGCTCGGCGTGGTCGCGACCTTCGGGCGGCTCGCCGCGGACAAGGAGCTGATCGCCTCCGCCATGGCCGGGGTCCACCCCGCCCGCGCCCTCCTGCCCGGGCTGGCGATCGCCCTCGCGCTCGCGGGGGGGACGAACTGGCTGCTCGGCACGGTCTCGCCGGAGTGGAAGCACGCGAAGAACGCCTACATGCGCCGGGCGCAGGCCGAGGCCTTCCGCTCGCTGGCGGTCACCGAGACCGAGATGGACTTCGGCAAGTTCTTCCTGAAGGCGGTGAGCGCGGAGGGGAACGTCAAGAAGGACGTGATGCTCAGCCTGGTGCGCGAGGAAGGCCAGGAGGTCATCGTCGTGGCGCCCGAGCTGGAGCTCTTCTTCCACGAGGACGTCCTCGGGCTCGAGCTGCGCGGGGCCCAGATGCTCAGCGAGGGGCGGCTCGCGAACGAGGCCCCCTCCTTCCTCGTCCGGCTGGACAGCCTGAATCCCCCGGAGTCCAAGAGGCATCTGCGGGCGAAGTACCGACCGAGCACGGAGCTCCGCGCCATGGTGGCGAGCGGCGAGCTCGACGAGCGGGACGACCGCAACTACCGCTACGAGATCCATCGCCGCTACGCCCTGTCGATGACGTACGTGCTCTTCCTCCTGCTCGGCATTCCGACCGGGATCCTCCTGCGCAGCGGGACGCAGCTCGCGGCGTTCGTGGGGGCGATGGGGTACGCGTTCCTCTACTACGTGCTCGCCTTCCGCCTCGGGGAGATCCTCAAGGATTCGGAAGTCCTCACCCCGGTCCTCGCCGCGTGGTCCACGAACCTGCTGTTCCTCGTGGCGGGCGCGGTGCTCTGTTTCCGGACGCTGTGGCGATGAAGTCGCGGTCCCTGAAGACCGGAGGTTGCATCGATCGCTACGTGGCGAAGCTGTTCGTCAAGTCGTACCTCGCCGCGTTCCTCCTGGTGGTCGGGCTCTACACGATCATCAACATGGCCACGAACCTCGACGAGTACCTGAAGCCGGCGGCCGACGGTACGACGCCGCCGACGATCGACGTGGTTCGCCTGTACATCCTGCAGATCCCCTTCCTCTACCTGGAGATGTCCCCCTTCGTGACCCTGGTGGCGGGGCTCTTCACCGCGGCGAAGATGACGCGGTTCAACGAGGTGGTCGCGGCCCTCAACGCGGGCGTGAGCTCGCGGCGGCTCCTGCTCCCCGTGTTCGCGGGGGCCACCTTCCTCGCGGTGGGCATGTTCGGTCTGCGCGAGTGGGTCACCGAGGAGATCGGGATGCGCCGGGACGCGCTCGTGGATCGGCTCGAGGAGAAGCGACCCGCTCCCGTCTACGAGAAGTTCTGGATCCGCGACGACGGAGGTCGGTGGGTTCGGGTCTCCGAGTACCACTCCGCGCCCGACGATCCACGGCGCGCGGAGCTCCGGGGGCTCAAGGCCGGCTTCCGCACCGCGGACGGTCTGCGCCTGATCCACGCGGAGAGCGCCCGGCCCCTTCCGCCGCTGTCCGACGGCCTCTGGAGCCTCGAGGGGGGCACGCGGATCGAGGCCGGGGAGCGCTGGATCACGACCCCGATCGACACCCTCGACGACCTCCGCTTCACTACGGAGGACGTCGAGCTCTACTGGAAGGGGTACGAGCACCCCCTGGACCTGTCCTTCTCGGAGGCGCGACGCCTCCTGCGCCGGGATCCGGAGCGGGCGAAATACCGCACCCTCTTCCACTACCTGCTCACCTTCCCTCTGGCGGGCCTGGTCCTGCTCGCGGTGGGCTTGCCCTTCGTGGTCGGCCAGGAGCGGGGCAAGGCCATGGAGCGGATCGCGATCGGGCTCTTCCTCTGCGTGGCCTACTTCGGCATGGACTTCGTCACCCGCACCCTGGGCCTCCAGGGCCAGCTGGGGCCCATCCACGCCGGGTGGCTGCCCGTCCTCGCCTTCGGGAGCCTGGGGGTGGTCCTGTACGGCACGATGCGGTCTTGAGGGGGAGGGGGGGCTTGCCTGGAGCGAGCCGTTCTGCTGACCTGGAAGGCTCCGGGAAGACGAGGGGCCCCCGGTCGTCTGGCGTGCCGGCCCCTCCCCCCGCTCCCGCAGCGCC
>CAYRXS010000124.1:0-19290 GCA_964428225.1 uncultured Planctomycetaceae bacterium | reverse complement strand
CGCTCACCCCGCTCGTGACGGTCCCGCTCTGGACGAACTCGACGAGCTGGAGCACGTCCCCCCCCAGCCCGCAGCCGAAGCAGTACCACATGCCCTCCTGCGCGGAGACGCGGAGCGACGTCCCCGACTGGCTCTTGTGGTGCGGGCAGTCGCAGAGCAGGACCCCCCCCTGGTCATCCGCCACGCGCGACCCGAGGATTTCCCGAGCGACCGCCGCGATGTCTACGGAGGTGACGGCCTCGTAGTACTGGTGCACGTGAATGTCGGACGATGACATCCCTCCCCCCTACTCTGCTGCGGCTGCGGCGGGCGTTGCTAGCATCTGGTCGCGCATGTCGCGCGCTCTTTCTGGATCGTCTCCCAGGAGGGAGAAGAGGGTTCGGCGCGCGTTGACCCTGACGGTCTGGACGCAGTTTCGCATGCCAAACGGTTCGCCGACGATGATGCACGACTTCCGGGCGCGCGAGACGCCGGTGTAGAAGAGTCCGCGGTGGTGCATGATGGAGTGCGCCTTGTGGGCGACGAGGACCACGACGGGGAACTCGCTGCCCTGGACCTTGTGGACGGTGAGAGCGTAGGCAAGCTCGACGTTCGACATCTTCGAGCCGGGCACCTCGACGGGCTCCCCTTTCCCCTCGAACTGGATCAGGTACGCGCCCTCGGTGAGCTTCTCCTGGACGATTCCGTGTGTCCCGTTCATCACGTCCAGCTCGTAGTCGTTCCGGGTCTGGATCACGCGGTCGTCGATCAGCGGTCTCGCCCGGCTGGTGCTGGTCCGGAGAGGGGGGACGTCGCGGCCCAGCTCGCGCTGCCGGAGCGCCTGGATGCGCTTGTTCAGCTCGATTGTCCCGATCGGCCCTTTGTGCATCGGCGTGAGGATCTGCACGTCCGTCCACGGGTCGATCGGCCGGGTCGTCTCGGCCTCGGGGACCTCGATCTCCATCGCCGGCAGCCGGTGCTCGATCATCCCCTCCACGGCGGAGGCGAGGCGGTGCGGGTCCTCAAGCCCCCGGATCGTGAACCAGGGGCGCAGGAGGGTCTCGTCAGGTCTCGGCTTGTCGCCGACGACGAGCTTCCCGTCGAGCACGGCCGCGATGTTCTCCCGCAGCTCGCCGGCGTTTCGGTGGACGTGGGAGAGCACGCAGGCGGGGACGATCCTCGTGCCCTCTTTCGTCACCTCCGCGTTGAACAGGTCCCGCAGGATCGAGCCGGGCCCGACCGAGGGGAGCTGGTTGTGGTCGCCGACGAGGATCAGCGACGTGCCGGGCCGGATCGCGCGGAGAAGGGCCTGCATCAGCTCGACGTCGACCATGCTCACCTCGTCGACGATCACCGCGTCGCAGAGGAGGGGGTCGTCCTCGTCGCGCTTGAACCTGAACCGCTTGCTCCCCTTCTGGTCGGAGACCATCTCCGCCCCGAGGAGCCGGTGGATCGTCCTCGCCTCGCAGCCGGTGCTCTGCTCCAGCCGCTTCGCCGCCTTGCCGGTCGGCGCGCACAGCTCGACGTCGAGCCCGCGCCCGACGAGGACCTCGCGGATCGTGCAGACGGTGAACGTCTTGCCGGTCCCCGCCTTGCCGCTCATCACCGACGCGCGCCACGAGAGCGCGTTGACGACCGCGTCGGCCTGCTCGTCGGTCAGCATCGGCTCGAACGCTCGGGCGCTCTCGCGGACGAGGTCGGGGAAATTGGAGTCGGGGGACGATCCCATCTCCAGGAGGCGGGCGGAGACGTAGCACTCGGCCTCGTACATCCTCGGCAGGAAGATGGCGCACGCCCCGTCGACCTTCGCCTTGACGAGCCCGCCCTCGCGGATCATCGCCGACATCTCCGAGGGCACCTTCTCTTGCCGCTCCTCCAGGTCGTCGAACTGGAGGAGGTCGCCGGCCGCGTGGTACAGGTCGTTGACCTCGACCCACGTGTGTCCGTCCTGGTGCGCCTCGCGAACCACGTGCTCGACGCCCGCGCGAATCCTCTCGGGCTTGTCCCGGGGGATCCCCGTCTTGAGCGCGATCTGGTCGACGATCTTGAAGCCGAACCCCGTCACGCGCCCGATCAGGTAGTACGGGTTCTCGCGCACGGTGGTCAGGATGCCGTCGCCGTAGGCCCGGTAGAGCTTCGCGGCCCTCGCCGGGGTCACTCCGTAGGCGGCGAGCCCCGCCATCACGCGGTTCGTCCCTGCCCGCGCGTTCCACTCCGTCGCGAGGTTCTCGGCAACCTCGATCGGGATGTTCGCGATCCTCGCCAGGACGGCGGGGTCCTGGATTGCCTCCTCGAACCGCCCGCGCGTCGCCGCCGCGATGGCCTGGGCCCTCGCCTTGCCGACCCCGCGGAACGATGCGCTCTTCGCCAGGAAGTCGACGAGACCTCCCTCGTCCAGGTCCATGTCGAAGGAGAACGACTCGACCTTGACCTGCCGGCCGAACTTCGAGTCCTCCCACTCTCCCCTGATGTCTACTCGGTCGCCGACCTTCGCGAACACCTTGCCCGCGAATTTGATCTCCTCGCCGTCGTCGAGCATGAGCACGCCCGCGCTGAAACTCTCCGACGAGTAGAACAGGCGAAAGACCTCGCCTCTGTACTCCTGCATCCCTTCTCTCCTGTGGCTCTCGCCTTCAAGGCGCGCCCCCTTCTCGGACGGCGCACTTCCTCTTCGCCCGTTGCAGGAGGTGGCGCGCGAACGTCGCGGCCTCGGCTCGCCCCCCGCAGAAGAACACGGGCACCCCCCAGTCCACGGAGATCGACGCCACCGCAGCGACGACGACCTCCGGGTCGACCAGGGTTGAATACTTCCCCTCCAGGACCCACGGCAGGCTGCACTCGACCACCACGGCGGCCACGCGCATCCGGGCGAGCTTCTTCAACTCCGCCACGAACCGCCGGCGCTCGCTGATGATCGTCTGCACCAGATCCTCCGGGTTCTTCCTCTCGATCGCGACCCGGCTCTCCAGGCCGGGCAGGGAGTAGTCGCCCGCGTCGAGCTTGCGGCGCTCGACGCGGACGAGCTCGGGGAAGGACCAGGGGTGTTGCTCCCTGGTGTCGATCACGACGGTCAGCCCCTGGTCCTTCATCGCGCGCCTAGAAGGGCGACTCCGGATCGACACCGGAGGATTCGAGGCCCGCGACCTGGCCGGCGTCGGACACCCCCGGCTGCTCGATGCGCCGGTTGATGTACATGTTCACGTAGGTCTCTCCGGCGTCGCCCGGCTTGTGGACGACGCGGACCTCCGCGAACCTGCCGATGAGTTCCTCGCACCTCCCCGCCAGTTCCTGGAGGTGATCGAGTTCGAGGCCCATGCGGACGAGGTCCGTCTTGAGCCAGGGCAGCGACTTCTCGGTGATGCCGTTCGTGTGGAAGAGCATCCGCCCCTTCTGCGCGGGGCCGACGATCTCGAAGCGCGTGCGAAGCTGCGGCGATCCGGTCCGCTGCGAGCGGCACACCTCGGCGTGCACGCACTTGGCCTGATAGACGCCGGGGGGCACGAGGCCGTCGTCGGCGTCCGCCTCCCCGTAGGCTCCGTCGAGACCGGCGAGGTCCTCGGTCACGTCGACGGTTGTCTTGCCGACCTCGGGATCGAGTTCGCCGGCGATGGGATCAGTTTGCGGGTTCATGGTTTCGGTCCTCTGTCTTCTTCTTCTGCGGCGTTGGTGTAGGTCTGCTCGTCTAGCTCTTCGCCAGGACGCTCTTGTTGTACGCCTCCACGAACTTGTCGTAGTTCAGGAGGATGGTCTCGGGCAGCTTGCCCGTCCGGTCGCCGGCCTCGTAGGCCGGGCTCGGCTTCGTGCGGATCACCCGCACCTCGGTCGGCACCTCGCCTTCCCCCCGCTTCACCTGCATCGGGACGAAGAAGAGGATCATGTCGACGAGAGCCATGACGACTCTTCGCGCGGTGTTCGGCAGGTCGGGCATCGCCTTGACGATCACGCCGCCCTCCGTCTCGGTCTCCCGCTCGCGGGTGTGCGAGATCAGAACTACGCCGACCCTGAGCTGCATCGCGGCCCGGAGGACGCGCTCGAACTCCATGCCGGCGAGGGCCCAGCCCTTGCCGTGGCCGAGGTCGCCGATGGTCTGGACGTTCCGCTTCTTGCAGATGTAGTCGCAGCAGAGCTTCCAGAGGTTGTCGACGGTGTCGATCACGAGCGTCTTGAAGGGGAACTGTCCCTCCTGGATCTTCGTGAACACAACGCCCATCGCGAGCAGGAACTGCTCCCACGACTTGATGCCGCTGCCGTCCGCTGGCACTTGGTAGACCTCCAGGTTCCGCAGGCCGGGCTCGGTCGGGAAGAACAGCGCGTCGGGGAACCCCGCCGCGAACGTGCTCTTGCCGATCTTCTCCGCCCCGTGGATCAGGATCGTCTGTTCGGAGAGCGCCTCCACTGCGGGCGTCCTCGTGGTGGGGAGAAGAACGAGCGGGCTCGCGACCTTCGTCTTCTTCTCCTCCTCGGCCTTCTCCTCGGGAGCGGCCTTCGTCTCGTCGACCGACTTCCCGTCGATCGGTTCGGTCGCCTTCGCCTCCGCAGGCGGCGACGCCGGTTCTGCTGTCTTCGTCATCCGTTCGTTTCCTCGTTCAGAAGGGTTTGTCGTTGTCCACCCCCGTCGCAGCCACCAGATCCTCGAACTTCCCCGATCGGGTCAGCTCGGGATGCGGGTCGCCAGTGACGTAGGCGTTCCTGGTGATCGCGTCCGGCTCGCCGCCCGCCTTGCAGACCGGGTGGAACGGGCACGGCGCCCAGCCGATCGGGAAGCAGGCCCCCGTGTTGCGGAGCCACCTCCCGCCCGCCTGCCGCTCGTCGATGCGGCGGACGACCTCGGCGAGATCGTTCTCGGCGCGGCCGATCTCCGCGCGGTCGAGCAGGAGCAGCTCGCGGTGGAGCGAGTCGGGATCGGAGTAGAAGGCTTCGAGCCGCTCCGCGAACTCCTCGTCCGTCTCGGCCTTCTCGATCTTCGGCCCCTTGGCCTTGTGCTTGACCGCGGTCTCCGCTCGCTTGTAGCCGGCGAGCCGCTTCGCGAAGTCCTCCGCGCTCTCGCGCTTCTCCTCCCTGGGGGTCATGCGCGACTTGAGCACGATGTCGTAGACCACACCGACAACGGACTCGCCCATCTCCTGCTCGACTGCGCGGGAGTAGAGGTGGATCTGGAGGTCGGTCCAGAGCCGCTCCAGGTACCCGGAGTCGACGCTCGCCGCCGTCTTCGTCTCGCCGAGCCAGAGCGACCCGTCGCTCTTTCGGCGGTGCACGTCATCGACGAGCCCCCGCCACTTCCACACGCGGAGGACCTCGCCGGTCACGGGGTCGACGGGGGCGAGGTCGGTGGTGATCGGGATGTCGAACGGGACCTCGATCCCGATGATCTCGAACGCGCGGTCGCTGAGGTCCTCCTCGCCGAACGCGGGCTCGTCCCACCACCGGCGGGCGTAGGCGTGCGCCATCGCCTCCAGCTTGAGGCGAGCGGCCCGCTTGCCCGGGTCCCCCTGCCACCCGGCGAGGGACTCGAACCCGTCGATGGTCGCGAGCGCGACGGCCAGGGCCTTGTCCGCGCCGAAGGGCAGGCGAGCGAGGCCCGCCGCCTTGACGTCGTGCCAGAGCCCGCCGAACCAGAGCGCCTCGGCGCGCTCGATCGGCTGGAGCCCGAGCCCGTATCTCAGTCGGTACCGCCACTCGCACCGCTGGAAGGTGCTGGCGGACGAGAAGGTGATCGTGTCTGCCATCTCGTTCTTCTCCCTGTCAGAGGTTCGACTTCTTCACCCGCTCGGCGACCTCGCGTCCACGGCCGGCGAACCTCGCCGCCGTTTCCTCGACTTCGTGGAGCAGGTCCATCTTGAAGGTGCGCAGGTCCTTCACGGCGACGAGGTAGAAGACTCTCCCCCCCGTCCCCTGGTAGGTCGTCGACGGAATGGTCCCGTCCTTCACGCGCGCCTTGATCGTCTCGGCGTCGAGGTGGAGCAGCTCGCCCGCCCTGGAGAAGTTGACGAGCTGCGTCGGCCGCAGGTCGCGCCCCGCGTAGGTCGCGCCGGTGTCGACGCTGCGCGGCTCGTCCCTCGTGCCCTCGCCCTTCCTCTTCCGTCGTGTCTTCTTCTTCGCCATCCCGTCCAACCTAGCGTCTATTCTCGGAAATTCCAGAAAGAACCGCCTGAACCCTGCGCCAGTAGGGGAGCGTGCTCTCCCGCCGGGGACCCTGGGGACCCCCGTTGTGCGTCCTCGCGATCGTCTCCGCGTCGCCGCGCGTCCACGCGTTGGGCGCCCAGCGGAGCATGTACGCCTCCACGACCCGCCTCGCGTAGCCGGGGTCGCGGCAGTCCTCGTAGGACCCCCCGAGGGAGGGGTCCGCGCCCGCGGCGTCCTGCCAGTAGGCGCGGTGAATCTGGAACGGGCCGATCGCCCTGCCCCCGTCCCCGTCCGGGGGATCCGGGACCCCCCCGCTCTCGACGATCCTGATCGCCCGGAGCGCGCCCTCCCTGGCGGCCTGAGGCGCCGTCTCCGGGGAGACGGGGATCAAGGGGGTCTCCGTCGGGGGCGCCCCCCCCTCTCCCCTCTCGCCAGGGAGAAGAGGAGGGGGAGGGCCCTGGCGGGGTGCCTCCCCCGGAGCCGCGGCGCGGTCCTCCCGGACCGGGATCCCCTCCCTTCCGGCGGGGCGGGGAAGACCGGCCCCCCCGCCAGCGCAGCGCGCGACGAGGAAGCCGAGGAGGAACGCCGAGGCGGCCCAGGGGAGGCGGCTCATCGGGAGAGCCTCGCGAGGATCTCCTCGCCCTTCGTGCGCTGCCGGCCGGTCAGGGGCGAGCCGTCCTCGACCCACCTCGTGATCGACTCGACAAAGCGCAGCTCCCAGTCGTTGAGCCCGCGCTCGATCGCGCACAGCTCGTCGACGAGGCTGGTGTCCTCCTGGAGCTGGTCGTCGGCACGATCGCCGAGCGCCTCCAGGAGTTCGTCCAGGTCCGGCATCACTTCTTCCCCTTCCGCTTGGCGGGCTTGCGGGCGGTCTTCTTCTCGGCCGCCCACGACCTCGGCTCGGGGATCTCCTTCTCCACGGCGGCGCGCATGGCCGCCACGTCCAGGCCGAGAACCTCGGCGAGCAGGGCCGGGTCGTCCGGGTCCCCGCCGCCGTGCTTCTCGACAGGCTCGACGGCGGTCGCGAGCGCGACCTCGAGCACGCGAATGAACACGGCTTCGACGAGAGCGTCCAGGTCCTTCCCGTGCGTCCGCTTCCGCCACCGCTTCGCGCCCGACTGGCTGAACTGCTCCCAGCTCGTCGGCCGCATGCCGTACATCGCGACGAGGCGGATCATCTTGTCGAGGACCGCGCCGTCGGCGTGGTGATGCTCGGCGAACTGGCCGCCGATCATCTCGGCGTTGGCCGTGGTCCCGATCGCCTCCCGAACCCTCGCGGCGAGGAGCTTCGCGCGCCGCACCTTGAGCCGGCGCTTCTTCTCCTCCATCGTGAGGGTCCCGTCGGTGTTCTTCCCGCGCCCGCCGATCTCGGCGACGCCCGCGGCCGAGGCCTTGTGGCGCTTTGCCCACGAGACCTTCCCCGCGCCCGCGCCGTCGACGACGAGGACGGGGAACGCGGCCTTGTCCTTCGCGCCCGCCTTGTCCCACGAGTGCCGCTCCATGACCGGGCGCTTCCCGATCTCGTGGACGCCCACGAGCCTCGGGCTCGCCTTCTTCGAGTTCCCGTGCGAGAAGCAGAGCGCCTCGCCGTGCTCCTCGACGTGGGGAGCGATGAGCCGTTCGACGTGGAGCGCCCCGCGCCGGTTGAAGCACGCGGGAAGCCGGCACCGTTCCTCGGCGATGTCCCTCGGGGGGTCGCCGTCGAAGAGAAGCGGGCTCGCCCCGCTCCGCAGCGGGCACTTCGAGCACGCCGGCGCGCTGGCCTCCTCGTCGGGCTCGTCGAGATCCCACGGCGCGTCTCCGAGCTTCACGAGGTGGTACGCGACTAGGCGCCGCACGTCTTCCGCGCGGTGGCTGTTCTCCAGATTCCAGTCCTGCTCCGCGAGGATCTCGTCCTGGGTCTCGACGGCCAGGACCGCCAGCTCCTCCAGCATGGAGGCGGACCACTCGGAGAGGAACGAGCCGCGCTTGCGGTAGAGCTTGACGATCCTCGGCGAGAGCCCGGCCAGGGACGCGCGCCGGGCGACCCAGCGAGCCCCCTTCCCGATCTTCTCCGCGACGCTCGCGGGCGAGGCCCCGTCGACGGCGAGCATCTCCCCGACGACCTTGGCCTCCTCGATCGGGTCGACGCCGAGCCGGTGCTCGTTCTCGACGACCGAGATCGCGCCGACCGGAACGTCGGCCAGCTCGTGCTCGACGGCCATGATCTCGGGCCAGCCCAGCCACCTCGCGGCGGCCAGCCTCCGGTGCCCCGCGCAGAGCAGCCACTTGCCACCCTCGGGGTTCTTGCGGACCACGACGGGGTGGAGGAGGCCGACGGCGCTCATGCTCGCCGCCAGCTCCCGCACGTCGCCCTTCGTGATCCTCCGCCGGGGGTTGTCCGGGTTCTCTTCGATGTCCTCCAGGAGCAGCCTCCCGGGGAGAGTGATGACTTCCACCATCGGGCTAGACCTCCCGCTCGACGAAGCGCACGAGCTTGACGCTCGGCTCGTCCTTCTTCGCATCCGGAATGAGCGACGCACGGTAGGTCTCGACGACCGCCCGCTCGTCGCACCACTGGCTGGTGTCGCCGGAGAGAAGGGCGAGGATCTTCCCCTTGCCCTGTCCCTTCACGGTGCAGCAGGAGATCACGATGTCCGCCGGGCTCTCGCCCAGCAGCTCTTTCGCGTTCTTCGGCCCGAGGGCCTTGAGCCGGGTAACGACAGCCCGCGCGTCGCGAATCCTCGCGTGGTGGCTGACCTTGCCGTTGGTCCCGTTCGTGAGTTCGATTATCTGCATCTCGTTCTTTCCTTTCTGTTGGTGTCCTTCTTCGATTCACTCGCGCCCCGCGCAGACCGGGCCGATGCCGGACCGGATGCTCTCGGGGACGGTGAGCTTGCGGTTGCAGCGGACGCACCGGCCCTCCCACAGGAGGCGGTACCCCCGGTCGTGCCACTTCGACTCCTCCCCCCGCTCGGAGAGGGACCAGAGCATCGTCGCCATCTTCTGCCACGCGCTCCAGTTCGTGTCCCAGGAGACCCCGTCGATGAACGCGACGGACATCGGCGCGCGGAACTTCCGCCACACGATGACGCCGCGCTCCATGACGAACGCGAACCCCTGGTAGTCGCCCTCGTTGTCCGCGCCGGAGAGGAGGGAGAGGATCCGCTTCCCCTCCAGCTTGCCGCGCTTGACCGTCGCCACGCGGAACGTCCGGTGCCCGCCCTTCGGACTCTCGATCGTGAAGGTGCCGTTCGGCAGCGTCGCGACGAGTTCGCCGCGGGTCATCGTCATCGGTTCCATAGCTTCTCCTGCTGCGGCTTCCTCTCCTTCGGGTTCAGGATCGACCCGTACCGCGCGGTCAGCTTGTCGACGATCTCCTCCATCCTCTCCCGGCCCTCGTCGAGGTCCCAGCCGGTGAAGTGGGCGGAGGCGAGGTCCCGCTTCTCGGGGATGCACTCGCGGAACGCGTGGTGGTACGCGGCTCCCCACGCCCGCGTGGGCGGGGTGAGGAGCGACTGCTTCGCACACACGGCGCAGACCATCGCCGGCGTCGCGCGCACGCGGGGGTCGCCTCGGCCGATCTGGTCGAGGATCTGGCGCTGGTGCGCCGGAACGAGCAGCGGGAACTCCCGCAGGATGTCGGGCGGCTGGAGCCGGAGGAACGACCCGTCGATCGCGGCCGCCTTCCCCGGGTGCCGATGCTTCGCCGCCGCGATCTCCTCCTCGGCGGACTCCATGCTGGAGAACGTGCGCCGCATGAGGTCGGCGATCGTGCCGCCTCCGGCCTGCTCGATCGTTGCCAGGATCTCGTCACCTACCATCGCGCACCTCCTCGCGAGAACGGCGGCGAGCGAGCGCCGCCTCGACCTGCTCCTGCGTCGGCTCCTCAAACCTCTCCGCCGCGCACCCGCACGCGGTCGCGCCGCACTCCGGGCACTCGGGGAGGTCGGGGATCTCGGTCATCTCGTCCCCGTAGGCGGGACGGTATCGGTTCGGGTAGCTCCTCATCTCCTTACCCTCCACGCAAGATCCTGCGGGTGGTTCTTGAGCTGACACCAGCTGCGGAGCGTCGGATGGGTACCCGTGCACGGGTCATAGGTGAGCGCGGCCCCGTCCTCGCGGTACCAGTCGCCGCCGGTGGACCAGAAGACCCGCGCGCCCTTCTTCTTCGGCGAGTCCTTCACGAGTCCGCCGATGCGAACCCTGCGACCTCGACCGTCGACGTACAGCCCGTCGGCCTTGAGCTGGAGAGTCACCGGATCACCTCCTGCCGCAGCCGCGGCTCGGGCCTCGGGTCCTCGTGGATCAGGACGGCGGACTTCGCGCCGCACCGCCGCTGCAGCCAGGGCACGGTCGGCTCGCCGCCGCGCATGGCGACGAGCTGCTCGCGAAGGTGCCGGTCGCAGAGGCCGACCTTGCAGACGATCGCCTCGCTCGCGTCGCGGCACCAGTTCACGCCGCACCAGTCGTTATCGTAGTCGCTCACGAGATCCTCCCCGCGCCGAAGCGCCGCGCGTCCCACTGATCGCGACGCTGGGCCATCTCCGCGGGGTCGTCCCCGAGAAGACCGAAACGCGACATGACCCGCCGCCGCACGAGCTTGTGGAACGCTCCGTGCAGCCGGTCGATCAGGAGGGACGAGCCCGTGCGTTCCCAGTGACGGTGCCCGGCGTTCTCGATCCCCTGCTCGGCAAGCTGGTAGAGCGCGATCGCGCCCGTCACTTGATCGCGCAGGTCGTCGGGGAACGCCACATCCCCGCTGATCGCGAGAACGCGGCTCACGGCTTCGGTCTCCGCCACGATCGCCGCGTGGAGACCCTCGCGGGCCTCGCGCTCCAGCTTGTCGAAGAAGGCGGTCACGACTTCACCACCTTGCCCTGAGCGCGAGCCTCCTCGCGCATCGCCTCGGCGGTCCCCGTGGCGTCCTCCAAGTCGGAAGCGTAGTACGTCTTGCACTCGTCGAGCACTCCGTTCAAGTAGTAGCGGACCTGCCACTCATCCAGCTCGCGGTTCAAGTCGACCTTGATTCGGACGAGGCCGGTCCCCGCTTCCCTGGAGCGCGCGACATCGGGGTGCGGGAACCTCCCGCAGTAGGCGCACCGCTCGTCGGGAGGGCCATCCCACCCGTCCTCGCAGTGCCCCTCGTCGGCCTTGAACCACGCGCCGATGTAGAGGTAGCCGTAGCTCCTGCGCGGGCTCGCCTCCATGACGAAGCCCCTGGACTCGACGCGCGTCACGCCGCGGTCGCTCCCGCGAACGTGGTCCTCGATCAGCCGGTCGACCAGCTCGTCCATGCCGACGTTGTTGACCCAGGCGAGCAGCGCCTTGAGGTCGGCCTCGTCGCCGAGCGACGCGCAGCGGTCCCACACGATGTCGGGCCGCGAGCCCTCGCTCCAGATCGTCCGGGCTCCCCAGGCCGCCCGCGCGGTGGCGGGGGGCTGGAGCCCCCATGCCAGTCTTCCTTGGTCTGCGTTCTTCTCGGTCATCGGATCAGTCCTCCGTGTCTTCGTCTTCGGTCTTCGTGTCGGTCGACTCGCCCAGGATGAGGTCGGCCGCCTTCTGCGCGCGCTGCGCGGCGTAGACGACGACCTTCGGGTCCTCGGTCAGCTTCTCCCGCCAATGGGCGATGTAGGCGGCGCTGTTCTCCATCTCGTCCTCCCGGTCGATCCCCGCGACCCCGCAGAGGAAGGAGGAGCAGAACTCGGCGACCAGCTCCTCGTCCGCGTAGCGGTGGGAGCCGAAGCCGTCCATCTCCGCGACGCCGGGCCGGTCGAGCCGGCTCTTCGCGCCGGTCGAGTGGCCCAGCTCGTGGAAGAGGGTCGCCCAGTAGGCCGGGCTCGAATCGAACGACACCGGCACCGGCATCTTCACCGCGTCGAGGGGCGGGACGTAGCACGCCTTCCCCCCTCCGTGGTCCAGCGACGGGCCGCCGTCGTCCAGGTAGCGCGAGGCGATCACCTCGCAGTCGGGCAGCTCCTCGCGCTCGGGCTCGCCCCCCTCCTCGGGGATCCTCCCCTTCGGGATGCGGACGCCCTCGGTCTGCTCCAGGTTGAATATGTTGTAGTAACGGACGAGCAGGTAGCCCTTCTCCTCGGGCTCGCCCGTCTCGCCGTTCTCGACCTCGCGCCGCCCCGCCTTCCAGAAAACGACCGGCGTGGACTTCTCCCCCTTCATCACGCTCCCGCCCAGCGCTTTCGCCTGGCGGAACGTGAGCCAGAAGGGAGAGGAGTAGCCCTGCGCTGAGAGGACCCAGAGGTTCATCCCGCGGTAGGCGCGGTTCGAGGAGAGGTTGCGCGGCAGCCCGACGGTCGGGTCCCACGGCTTGCGCCAGGGGATCGTGCCCTCGTCGAGCTTCGCGATGATCGCCTTCGTGACGATCTCGTAGACGTTGGCGCGCGGCCTGCGGCGGCGGCCCTTCTTCTTCGTGGTCTTCACGCCGCCACCCCCTCGCAATCGTCGAGGTCGTGGACGGGGCAGCTCCACTCCGCGCCGCACTCGACGCAGAGGTTCGGTTCCTCGCCGGCGGCGGGGAACGAGCGGCGACGGGCGAGCGTGCTGCCGCAGGCCGGGCACTCGTCGCAGGCGCAGGCCGCGGTCGGGATCTCGACGTGGGCGATCACGACACCACCCCCCGCTCCCGGAGCGACACGTAGCCGGGGCAGCCGTCGAAGCCTGCGCTGCCGCCCGGGTCGTCCGACCCGATGATGACATGGTCGAGCACGGGGATTCCCAACAGCCTGCCAACCTCGACCATGCGACGGGTGACCTCGACATCCTCGGTCGAGGGGCCGGGATCTCCGCTCGGGTGGTTGTGCACCAGGAGGATCGCCGCCCCCCCGTGCAGGACTGCGGGCCGGAACACCTCCCGCGGGTGAACGATGCTCGCCGTCAGCGTGCCCTCAGAGACACGCACAGCGGCCGACAGCCGGTGTTTGCCGTCGACCACCAGCACCCAGAACTGCTCGACCGTCAGGGTGCGCAGCTCAGGCCCGATCACCGCCGCGACCCGCTCGGGGGAGCGCATGGAGGCGCCGGGCTCGTATTCGCCAATCTGCTCACGCAGCCGTAGCTCGGCGCGGAGAACGGGCGCCTTCACGACGCCACCTCCTCCAGCTTCGGCCGGATGCTGACCAGGAGCTCGACGCAGACGCCGCGCCTGATCGGGTCGAGTTCGGCTGTCGGGTTCTCTTCGAGCCAGTCGAGAACACCGCCAACATACGCGTGCTCCACGGGGTCGAGGATCTCGATCGACCAGAGCATGTCGAGGAAGGAGGAGAGGTCGTCGGTCGTGGCGCGCTCGAAACTCTTGGTCGGCATGAGGCCGAGGAGCATCGCCGCCGTGGCATTCCGTTTCGTGTTCATGTCGATGCGCTCCGTTGGGTTGAGGGGGGAGGCTCCCCCGAGAGGTTCTGTCCGGGCTTCTGATCGGACTTTCATGGAGCCCGGATTATCGGAAATTCCCGAGAGGATGAGGACAGCCAATTCCGGAAATTCCCGAGAAAGTCCCAGGTCCCGTCGACCCCCCCCTCGCCCCCCCCGGGGGGGGGATCCGGGAAGCTCCTTCCCTGGCGCCGTGAGACGCCCCAGGAGAAGAGGAGAGAACCCGCGGGGTCTCGGCCCAAGATCCCCCCGACCCCCAGGGGACGGAGACTCCTCCCCCTCTCCTCTCCTCCTGGAGGGGAGGCGCCCCCTACGCCTCGGTCTCCAGGGTCCGCCTGCGGACTCGGAGGTTGCCCTCCTCCACGAGCACGTCCGTCGACGCGGCGCTCGCCTTCACGTAGACCTCGACGTACTCCGTCGCCGCGAGGTCGAGCGTGCAGCCCATCGCGACGCTCGTCTCGTTCCCGCTCGCGTCGAGCACGACGGCGCACCTGCACTTCTCCTCCTCCGCGCCGTTCGCGTAGAGCGCGAAGACCAGACCGCGCGACGCCGTGCCGCTCACGCTCAGGCTCACGTCAACGTCGTAGCTCCCCGGCAGGTCGACCGTCACGCGGTAGTTCGTGTCCACGTCGACGGTCGTGTTCTTCGAGTCGCCCTCGCTCGTGAGCTGCTGGAGCTTCGTGAACCCCGTGCCGATCGTCTGCGCCGACCCGCCGGAGTTGTCCGCGACGTAAGCCTCGCCGAGCACCAGGGCCAGCGGAGCGATGCGCTGCCACGCCCCGTTGATCGAGAGCCACAGCGACGTGTCCTCGTCGCCCGTGTCGTGGTCCGCGACCGCGAGACACTTGTCGTAGACGTCCGCGTCGGGGAGAGCGCCCTCGCTGTCGTAGTCGACCATCGGGAACGGCCGCTCGAAGCAGAGCACGAAGTTGTAGTCGATCGCGGAGTCCCAGCCCTCGAGCCGGGAGACCAGGGAGCGACGCGTGGGCTTGGTTACGACCGCCATGGCTAGACCTTCTTGACTGTGACCAACTCGGAGTCGGACGAGAGGTTCGAGTAGATGTTGCGGACGCGGACGACGAAGGACGGGAGGAGCGAGCCGAACGCGTCCTCGATCTCGTTCGGCGAGACGTAGCAGCTCGGTTGCTCGACCTCCTTCACGAGGTAGGTCGCGCCGGAGAAGATCAGCTCGACGAGGAACGTCCCCCAAGGCGGCGACTGCCCGATGGCGTCCCCGGCGGGGATCTCGCCCGCCCCCGTCAGCGGCGCGAGCGGCGACGTGTAGTTCCAGGTGAGCATCAGCCCGTCGTGCTCGGAGTACGCGAGGTCCCCGTTCTCCGTGTTCAAGTTCTCGACCGCGCGGGGGGTGATCGAGCGCCCGTCCACGGTGTCGCTCACGATCGGCGCGTCGTCCAGGGCCATCGCCCCGCGCCCGCTTGCGTACTGGATCTGCATCTCGACGGCCGCGCCGGGCTCGACGTAGGCGACGGGGACGGTCGTCGAGTCGAAGAGGGTCACCCCGACGTTCATGGAGTGAGCCGCGATCTCGGTTCCCCACCTCCCCCGGAGCAGGCCGTACAGCCGGACGGTCGTCGCGCTCAGGGCGACGATGCGACTCGCGAAACACAGCTCGTCCCCGACCAGGACGCACAGCTCGCCCGCGCGCCATCGCGACGCGTCGCTCGTCAGGATCGGGAGGTCCATCACGTCGGGACCGGAGACCGTGAGCACGGGACCCGGCGTGTCGATCAGGACGTCGTCGGGCTCCTCCGCATCCCAGGCGCTGTCGATCGTCCCCGCGACGGAGAAGTGATGCGAGCTGAGAACCGGCTCGACATCCCCGCCGTCCTCGGAGATCCACGCGATAAACTGGCTGGCGAGCACACTCTCCCGAAAGGCGAACACCAGGATCTCCGCGCTCAGCTCGTTCGACCTCCCGCGAGGCGCGGCGGGGCCGACGCCCGTCTTCCCGCCCAGGATTGGCGACTCCCAGAACAGCCCGTCCCCGCCCCTCACGTCATCGCCGTCCCCTCCCCCGGACGGAAGCGAGGGCGGCGGCGGGCTGAACGAGGACGCGGGCGCGCCGTAGTAGTCGCGCACGGCCTCGACCACGACCTTCCCGCTCATCGGGGTCGGCTTCACGGAGTCGACGCGCATGCGGAAGTCGATCCCGTCGACGGTCATCGGCAGACCGGCGTAGAGGTCCCTCGCCCCGCGGTTCATGTTGAAGCGCACGGCCGCGCCGACCTGGACCTCCTGCTCGAGCGCGCGGCGCTCCGCGACGATCACCGCCACCCGAAAGCTCGTCACCGTCGCGATCTTCGTCGCGTCCGACCTCTCGATCCCCTCCTGGCTCGCGCTCCCGTCGTCGTCGATGTAGAGCGGGAAATTCCGGTAGTTCCTCTCGCGGTCGGCGAACGTGAACGCCATCGAGCTCTCCGGCTTCGTCTCGTGGACCGTGGTGATCTCGGGTACGGGGTCGACCACCACCTCCTCGGGGACCGACTTCACGGTGACCGGCTCGCGGATCTCGACGAACGTCTGGAGCCCGGTCTCGGGGACGTGCGCGAGCATCAAGCCGAGGTCCTGCATGATGAGCCCGATGGCCGTCAGCACGGTCTCCCCGTTGTGAACCCGGACGTTCACGGGGACGTGCTCGGAGATCGCGAGAGCACCCACGGCCTCGAACGAGTCGAGGTCGTAGTCGGCTTGGCTCCGGCCGGCGCCCCACGGCTTCGGGGAGAAGAAGAGGGACGCGAGGGCGTGCCCGGGGTTCGCCCCGTCGTCGTGCCGGAAGTAGAACCAGACATTCCCCTGATCGTCGAAGCCAGTCTCCTCCTCGCTGTACTCCAGGTAGATCGTCGTCTCGTCGTTCCCCGCGTGGTACGAGGAGGTGGAGACGATGTAGTCGCCCGGGTTGGCGTTCAGGCTCAGGAAGATCACCGACCACGCGACCGCGTGCTCCGTGCAGTCGCCAGAAACCACGACCGTCGCCCTCGTCGGCGGGCTCCCCGAAACCCAGTCGGTCGTGGAGACTACGGTCCACCCCTGGGCAGACCAGTTGATCTCCAGGTTCGACTTGATGTAGGCCGGCGAGCCCGAGAGGAAGTCCGCGGGAATGTACGGGGTCTCGGGATAGCGCGAGACCTCGTAGTCGATCAGCGGCCAGAACGCCCCGTACCCGAGCCGCTTGTCGTGCCACTTCACCCAGCAGATGTCCGGGTGGCGACTCATAATCCCGACCCCCTCGGGATCGAGCCAGGCGGGAAGGTCCGCATCGATCGGCTGGTCGTCCCAGCCGAAGTACACGGTGAACTGGCTCCCGTCCGCGCCGGTCAGCGTCACGGGCGGAGTGCGAGTGAGCGTCGCCGGGTTGAGGGCGCGCAGCCCGCCGGGGCCGAAGTCGTAGACGAGCTTCCCTTCCGAGAGGATCTGGTGGATGGCGGTCACCGGACCGACGCAGAGAACGTGCACGCCGCTCTCCCACCAGACCTGTTGGCTGTCCTCCCACGTGTACCTCCGTTCTCCGGCCCAGCAGAAGATCGGCCCGACCCGCCTGCGCCCGATGACGAAGTCGCAGTACGAGCCCCTCGTCGCGAGAGTGGTCGGCTTCTCGTCGATGTAGGGGGTCAGCTCCTCCTTCTTCCTCGCGAGGCTCGCCGCGATCTGCGAGAGCATCACCCCGAGGACGAACAGCACGATGCTGAACGGGTCGGCCACGTTCACGTCGGTCGCGACCTCCCCCGCGCTGAACACGATCGCCACGCCGACAAGGTAGGCGGCGAGGAAGCGCAGGCGGAGTTTCGCGATTCGGCTCATGCTCCCCACCCTACCCTGTCGGGGGTCCTGACGGCAGCCATGAACTGGAGCCCCGGCGCACACATGGCGAGCGTCGTGGGGCCGACCTTCCCCCCCCGAACGACGTCCCACGCGAACCCGGGATCGGGAGCCACGATCGCGAGGTGGCGAATGCCGGTGCCTCGCCCTCCCCACACGCAGACGTCCCCCGGCTGGAGATCGTCGGTCGTCGTCTCCTCGACGTACCCGAAGTCCCGCCGCATCCGGGCGAACTCCTCCCGGCGATGCGTCCTCGACGTGAGCCGGTCGCGCCCGATCGCGGCGACCGGGGGGACGTCCTCGACGCCCTGGAGCTCGGCGGCGACCGCAACCACGAACCCCGCGCAGTGGGCGCCCGCGCCGCACACCGACTGTCCGTCCGCGAACTCCGTCCCGCGCCACGGTTCAAGCGCGGCGCGGAGGCGGGCGACGACGGGCTCGGCGACGTCGGGGGGCAGCGACATCGGCTGCCACACGAGGACGGGTCGGCTCATCCGGGATCCTCCAGCGTCGGGTTGTACGCCGGCATGGCGATGCCGATACAGGAGCAGTTCTCCTCGTTGTCCCAGCGCCCACGGCAGGTCTCGACGAGCTTGTCGCAGCCCGGCGTCGCCGTGACGCTCGCGTTCAGCCAGCTCGCGGGAGGATCGCGCACGAGGAGGAACCTCGTCTCGTCGCCCTGGGCCCAGTCGCGAACCGTGAGACGAAGGCCGTCGATTTCCAGGTAGCCGCGGTGCCACCACTTCCCGTGCAGGTCGGTCCACCACGAGTAGTCGAGCCCGGTGATCCAGACCTCGGGGCCGTCGACGGCGATGATGGTCCCCGTCTGCCGGTACGCGCTCAGGTCGATCCCGCACGGGCTGCTGTTCTCGTCCCCGTGCGTCCAGCGGCACGCGTGCGCGATCGAGATCCCGAGCCGAACGTCAAGCTCGCCCTTCGGCCCGCCGACCTCCAGCTTGACGCGACCGCGCCTCCCCTTGGCGTTCCTGAACGCGCGGGCCAGCTTGCCCCGAAAGAGGAACCGGACGGTCTCCTCGGTTCCGGCAACGAGCCGCTCCATGACGGTGCACTTCACCGGCGAGTGGGGCTCGCCGTTCGAGACGAGGTCAGAGAACCCCTCGTCCTCCAGGGGGAGACTGATCTCCGCGTCCTTCTGCTTCAACGTCCCCGCCATCTTGGGAACCTCGACCTCGACGCGCGGCTCGCTCTCGTAGTTCGTCCCCAGGTAGGGGATGTCGTCGTCCGCGCTCGCCAGGGCCTTCACCGTCTCCTCTCCGTCCCCGTACTCGAACAGGAGGAGAATGGCCTGGCTCTTGGCCGGGGTCTCGCTAGGCAGACTCATCGGTGATCTCCGCCACGGTTTCGTTCAGGAGGTCGAGGAACTGTAGCTTCATCTCGCACACCTCGTCCACGACCCAGTTCTCGACGAGCGCGTCCTTCTCGAACCGGACGAGGCAGGCCGGCTCGACCCGCTTGATGACGGACGGGGCGCTGGGGAACATCCCCCTCCCGAGCGTGATGTCCCAGGTCGTGCCGCCGTCGGCGATCGAGCCGACGGGCGCGAGCGTCGTGGCCCCGCTCGTCAGGACGGCACCGAGGGTTGTGACGTAGCTCTCCATCCACGAGAGCGGCTGGTCCTTGTAGACCTTCACGATGTTCGGCGACACGAACTCGGAGAGGCGGATCGTCGAGGAGAAGGGGACGAGCCACATCGTTCCCGCCCTCCCCCGGCAGACGTCGAACAGCCGGATCGCCTCCCACGCGTCCTCCCTCGTCGTGGCGACGAACGGGTAGGAGTGCGAGTGCCTCGCGCGGTCGCCCTTGGCCTCGACGACGTCCGTTCTCCCGGCCGCGTACCTCTCGCCGGGGCGGACTACCCCCTGCTCGAGCCCGCCCTCCCAGTTCGCGCCGAGGAGGATGACGGGGCTCCCGTTGTACGTCTGGAACCCGGTCACGGAGTCGCCGAGGCCGGGCAAGGCGCTCCTGCCC